>CAZJYY010000023.1:0-29251 GCA_964550315.1 uncultured Oscillospiraceae bacterium
TTGACGTTTTAGAGGCGGAGGCCTTCGGCTTCCAATATGCAGATACCAACGTGGCTCCAGGCAATTACACCTATTCAGTTCAGATTTCCACTAACTCTATTATTGACTTCACCCCGGGCGCCTCTGTGAATAACGCAACGCTCAGCATAGTGGCAGCTAATATTCAATAGCAAAGATCCGAAAACCATTTTGACAAAGGAGCATATAGCTTCATAAAAAAAGAGGAGCCGATGGTTTTCATCGGCTCCTCTTTTTTAATCCATGGGTTCGCTGTGGCTTAATTTTTTATACTTTTTACCCGTGAAGGTCAATAGTGCAGGAAGCATGAATAGAACCATAATACCACTTATGAAGGCTCCTCGGGCGATTAGCAGGGTGACCTCCCTTATAATGGTATCTGAGGAGATAAAATAAACGGAAAGGCAGGCCCCGCAGAGTATTGACACGGACACGAGGATTGGGAAGGCAGATGACCTTACAGCGCTTCCTATAGCCTCCATCTGTCCTTGGGTTTCCAGTGCCAGGTGATAGTTCTTCGTCATCAAAATGGCATAGTCTATTGTTGCACCAAGCTGAATTGCAGAGATGATAACATAGGTTATAAAGTTTAGTGATTGGCCCATAATGGGGCTTATTGCAAGGTTTATAAATATGGCAAGCTGGATTACAAGCACCAGTAAAAGCGGGGTGATAAAGCCTTTAAAGGTTATGAAAAGGATAATAAGAATCAGTGCTACTGAGATTGCGGAAATAACAAGGAAGTCCGTTTGGGTGGTCCTTTCAAGATCCATAACTGTACTGGTGTTGCCGGTAAGCAGGGGATAATCGTCCTCTAAAACTTCGTCAATAATCCTCTCAATGTCCTTCAGTGCTGCCTTTGCTTCCGCACCCTCGGACTCGCCGGTTATTTTAACGGTTATGAAGGTATATTCTTCGCCGTCCACTGTAGCAAAAAACTTATCCTTATATTCATCGAATTGTTCGCTCATTCCCTCAAAATTGTTCTGGAGGTCGCTAAGCTGCTTTGAAATATTCTCCTGATAAGTTGCCGTCAGCTCCTCGAATATTCCCTGAATTATAAGCTGCTGCTCATCAGAGGAAAGAGGACGCATAAGGCGCATGGATTCCTGGGTAATGCGCTCCTCAATAATTGGGGGCATTGCATTTCCGGCAGCGGTAATGACTGCCTTTCTTGCCATTTCCTCAATTCCCAGATCAGGCTCACGCCCCTCAAGCACATCCAGCGCTTTTTCCGGAGTAAGCTCCACTTCAAACAGCAGCGTGCTCTCATCCTGAACCTCAAGGGAAGAGTATATGGGAATCTTTATGCCGCGGGTCATAGTGTCAACAAGGGCATAATAACCGGTAAGCTCCGTAACTCCGTCTACGTCCAGAATTTTTTCTGCAAGCTCAAATTGCTTTTCAGGTGTGCCGGTTTTAACAATAAAGGCGGACTGGTTTCCGCTTGCCTGTATGGCACCCTTGGGTCCTACTGCCTCTGTATCATAGCCGCTGTCGAGATAGTAATAATTCACCTTCATTGAAAAATACAGCGCCGGCACAAGAAGAACCACCGCAATAATCGGTGCAGCAATGCGAAGCTTTGCCGGCAGCCTAGAAAGATGCTTAAACTCGGGGTCTAAGGCTTTATGCTTCGTTTTGTCGCAGGCCTTTCTAAAGGTCATCATAAGGCAGGGTTGAATCAAAATGACCGTAATGAAGCTGAAAGAAACGCCCTTTGCAAGGCACAGTCCCAAATCAAAGCCCAGCTCGAACTTCATAGCGAAAAGGGCACAAAAACCGGCAACCGTGGTAAGTGCGGAGGCCGCAATGACCACAAGGGTCTTTCTTATTGCTAAAACAAGTGCCTCGGTGTCGTCATTAGTTTTTCGCAGCTCCTCATAGGCGTGGGTAAGGAAAATGGAATAGTCCATGGAAAGAGCAAGCTGCAAAATAGCCGCAACGGAAAATGTGATGGTGGAAATACTTGAAGTGAAAAAATTCGTGCCTAAGTTAAAAACAATGGAAATGCCGATGGTTACGAGGAAAATAACAGCGGCCATTATGGATTTTGTGGTAAGAAGCAGTATTAAAAGGATGACTGCAAAGCCCACTATCATGAACTTGGGAAGCTCGCCAAGGGCGCTTTCCAGCATGTCGTTGCTTTGGACTGCATTTCCGCCGATAAAGTATTCGCCGTCGTATTCAGAAACAATATTTTCAATAAGCTTAAGGGTTTCTCCGGCTTCCTCGCTTGCATTAGCGGCCTTCATGGAGATGTTTATAAGGTAATATTCTTTGCCCTCAAACTCCGTGAAAAGTCCGCCGGTAAGCTCCTTTACATTGTCGTCGGGAATAAGAGACTGTGCAGAAACTACCTTTTCGCCGTCAAAGGTGACCAAATCGCCATAGCTTCCCAGCCAAAGTATCTCGTCAAGCTCAGGCAGCGCCGAAAGCTTATCGACCACACCGGCAATGCTTTCATAGTCCTCAGCACTGCCTTCGATGCAGATAATTGCATCGCCGTTTATGCCAAATTTTTCGCTGAGCATGGTAATTGCCCGACGTGAATTTGAATCGTCTGGCAGGTAAGAGGCGATATCGGAATTGAGCTTAGTTTGTGTAAGCTGCCATCCTGTAAGGCAAAGGGCAACAAGGGTAATAATAAGTACAATGATGCGGTGCTTAATAAGTGTTCTGAAAAATTTGTTCACGGCACGGTCTCCTTTATTGAAATACGCGTATTAAATAAAGCCATCAAATTATTGTTTAATAACATCAATTTAAATGCTCATTTAAGTATATTGCAATTATATTTAATACGTGTTAATATTTCAATAGATATACGAGTCCAACACATTTTGATATTTAATTTAAAATGCCGTTTAAAAGGAGGAAAGCTGTGAAAACAAAAGGAGATACTAAACGACTTCTTATTGACGCCACCAAGGATATACTTTGTGAAAAGGGCTCCTTTACGGTTAAGGACATCACGGAGCGGGCCTTCACAAACGTTGCAGCTATAAACTATCATTTCGGCGACAAGAACAATCTAATTCGTATTGCAATCGGCGAGCTTATTGACGGGGTAAAGTCCGATATTATAAACACCTTTGACCGTGAATTTACCGACAATACGGTAGCGCTGGATTCAGTTTTCGACTTTCTTCTGGAGTTTTACAGTCACTATAAGGGCGCAGTTAAATACATCCTTATGTTCAACGATGAGGAGGCGGAATCAAGATATATTGAGCGCTTTTTCTTTGACGAAAAGTTTAACGAGATCATAATAAACCGCATTGCGGAAATCTCCCTGGAAACAGATAGGGATAAAATATTTTACCAGTACGCAATCGCCCTGTCGGCCTTCATGATTCCCCTTATGCTGGAGGGAAAAAATTCCTCTGTGGACAACAAGCTAAGCCTAAGCGCCTTGTCCCAGGGGAAGAACCGAAGCGCCTTTACTGAAACGCTTTTGAAGATTTTCATGTAATTAATATCAAAAAGACCGCTCCTTTTGAGGGCGGTCTTTTGAATATTCGGCATTTTGCGGTAAATCATAACAGCATACCTTTAGAAAGGATGCTATTATATGACAAAAAAGCTTGATACTACGCCTAAAAACGACGGTTTTCACATGCCCGGGGAATTTGCGCCCCACACCGGCTGCTGGATGATTTGGCCGGAGCGCACGGACAACTGGCGCTTGGGAGCAAAGCCCGCTCAGGAGGTTTTTGCCCAGGTTGCCGAGGCAATTTCCCGCTTTGAGCCGGTTACCATGTGCGTGAATTTTTGGGAATATGCCAATGCCCGCAGCCGCCTTCCCGAAAATATAAGAGTTGTTGAAATTTCAAACAACGATGCCTGGATAAGGGACTGCGGAGCCACCTTTGTAATAAACGGCAGCGAGGTTCGTGGCGTGGACTGGTGCTTTAACGCCTGGGGCGGACTTGAGGACGGGCTTTATTTTCCGTGGGACAAGGACGACGCCGTGGCAGGAAAAATGTGTGACATGGAAAAGCTAAACAGCTATCACACTGAGGGCTTTGTATTAGAGGGCGGCAGTATTCACACCGATGGGGAAGGGACGCTTTTTACCACGGAGGAATGCCTTTTAAGTCAGGGGCGCAACCCCCACATGTCCAAGCAGGAGATAGAAGAAAAGCTAAAAGAATACCTCAGTGTGGAAAAAATAATCTGGCTGCCCAAGGGCATTTACAACGACGAAACCAATGGTCACGTTGACAATATAATGCACTGTGTAGCACCCGGAAAGGTGCTTCTTGCCTGGACGGATGACACCTCCGACCCCCAGCATGAAATTTGCCAACAGGCAATGCAGGTGCTTACAACCGAGACGGACGCAAAGGGACGAAAGCTTGAGGTAACAAAGCTTATGCTGCCAAAAAACATCCTTATCACCGAGGAGGAAAGTCGTGGCGTTGACGCAATTTCCGGAACGCTTCCCAGACTTCCCGGGGACAGGCTTGCGGCCTCCTATGCAAACTTTTATATTGCCAACGGCGGCGTTGTGGTGCCGATTTTCAATGATCCTGCAGATCAGGCGGCCCTGGACACCATTAAGTCCGTGCTTCCCGACCGTGAGGTCGTTGGCATCTACGCAAGAGAAATACTTCTTGGAGGCGGTAACATCCACTGTATTACTCAGCAGCAGCCCAAGGCTTAAATTAAAATCGGGTATCGCAAAAATGCGATACCCGATTTTTTCTTAGCTTAGTTAAAATACTTAAGGTTCACTTTCTCTTGCGGGAGAGATTAAGAACAGATAATCCGTAAAATACCGCAGCCGTAACAAGAAGTATCACTGCGCTTGCAAGGGGCGACGCCACATTTCCGCCATACTCAAATTCAACGCCCATAAGCTGTCTGAACTCTGTTGCCATCTGCTCCGGTGCGCCGGCAAAGGATACCGCCATGGGCTCGTCCATTAGAACCTGACGAAACAGCGCCGCCGAATGGGAAACAGGGAAGCACTTAACTACCCACTGCACAGCATTGGGGAGGTTGCCAATGGGAAGATAAATGCCGGTGATAAAGCCGATTAAGGTACCAATTATCGTGCTTGCCGTTGCAAAGGCGTTTGCACTCTTGAAAAACGAAACCACAAAAAGGACTATGGAGGAGTTGACCACAGTGGATAAAACGATAAGTCCCAGAGTTTTTATAAGCACAGGGACGCTCATCCAATTCCCGCCGTTTGCCACTATGTATATTTCCGCAAGGAGAAGTGTTACAAGGCACATTATAAGCCCTATAATAATTGCGCCGAATATATACCCCCCCACAAGACTGCTGTTTTTGACCGGAGAGGCAATAAAATCCTTGTCCTTTTTCTTTGTTTTGTCCTCCACAATTATGCCGTAAGCACCCATTGTGGTTGTAACCGAGGTAACGGAGAGCAGGCCCGCAACTATCCAGGAATCCATGAGATAGCGGATGCCCGGTGTGCCCTCAAAGCTACTTGTCCAAACGTCTCCAAGAAAAAGTGCGTACAGCCCGATTATTATAAACACGGCAAGAAGGGAAAAGAAAACTGCGGCCTTATCCTTAAAAAACACCTTGAGATTCCTGATTCCAAAATTAATCATTCCCGAATCTCCTTTCCTGTGATGGCAATAAACACATCGTCCATCGTCCCCTTAATAACTTCAAAACTGGTAATGTGCTCACGGCAGGCTTCAATAATGGGCAGTGCAGACATGGTGTCGGAAACCGAAAGCTCAAAAGTGTCTGCAGAAGCTCGGAAGGGAAGTCCCATGTCCGAAAGCATGCGTGAAACCTCATCACAGGCCTTGGTAGTAAGAATGAGCTTATCGGCGGCGTGCTGCTCCTTAAGCTCCGAAGGCGTACCCTTAGCGGCTATTTTGCCGCTGTCTATAATGATGACATAGTCCGCAACCGCCGCTTCCTCCATGTAATGCGTGGTAAGGAAAATGGTCATTTCGCTTTCCGTCTGTATTTTGCGAATGGTTTCCCATACGGCCCGCCTGGTCTGGGGGTCAAGCCCCGTGGTGGGCTCGTCAAGAAAGAGTATTTTCGGCGTGTTAATAAGTGCTCTTGCAATGTCACAGCGCCTGCGCTGACCGCCGGACAGCTTGCCGTAGGGACGTTTTAGAAGCTCTGTAACGCCTGAAATTTCCGCAGTGTGCATTACGGCAGTTGACAAAGCCTTGCCCTTTAGACCGTAAAATCCGCCCCTGATTTTCAGGTTTTCCTCCACCGTTAAAAGCTCATCAAGAAGCCCGTCCTGAAATACGGCTCCGATAATTTTCTTTATTTCATAATCATCCTTGCCTAAAATGTGTCCATCCACCAAAACCTGACCGCCGTCAGGCTTTAAAAAGGTGCAGATAATGTCTATAGTAGTGGATTTTCCTGCGCCGTTAGGTCCCAAAAAGGCGAAAAGCTTTCCCTTCTCAACATAGAAGTCAAGACCATTTACCGCCTTAATGTCCCCGTAGCTTTTGTGAAGATTTTCAACCTCGATTATGTGCTCCATCGTGATTCCCCTCAATAATAAAGTATATTTTTATAGAAAAAGGAATTGCTACAGTACCGCAGAGACAAGCTGAGTCCAGGTTTCCATGTTTTCTTTTAACTGGGGAAGCTCCGCTCTTTTTATCCAGAAGCCCTCAAGCTTTTCCGTTTCACGAACAGTGACTTCACCCGCCACCTCCATGGTGTAGAAAAGTCCCAAGTGTACCTTGCCAACCTCGTTGGTGTCGTCGTTTATAAGACCACGGGGGATAAGCTGTCCCATGGTTTCAATGGCCACCTCCTCGGCAATTTCCCGCTGCATACCACGGTATAAAACGTCGCTGCCGTCACCGTCCTCCTCGGGGTTTATGTGACCGCCGATGCCCATGGACAAAAGACCGTGAAGCCTTGCCTCGCCGCCTTTTTTAAGCCGTCTTGTAACAAAGACCTCATCACCCCGTGTAAGAACAACGTAGGGGATAATCTGCTTGTGTGTGGGATCCTGCTCCGCTTCCGGACGGGGGAGAAATTCGTGCTGTGCCATTATTATATCAACAACTTCATTGCAGTTTTCCGTTCCAATGCCGGCTGTGGGCAAAAAGCTTTCAACCAATTCTCTTTTTACGGTTAGTACATGCTCCATTTAAGGTTCTCCTTTTTATATATTTACCCTGTATTTTATCACAGAGACTTGATAAATGGAAAGCTTTTCTGTAGAATCGTTTTTACGACAATATAGGAGGCTTTTGCTTTGAATAAAATATTTTTACCCGGGGATATTCTTGTCCCCAAGGATACCGACATGTCGCTTTGGAGCGTTATCGCCTGCGACCAATATACCGCCCAGCCGGAGTACTGGGAGTCTGTGGAAAAAAGAGTAGGAGATAAGCCCTCCACCCTTAAGCTTATTATCCCGGAAGCCTTTCTTGAAAAGCGCAATACTGAAGAAATGACAGGGCTTGCGGAAGAAAATATGAGAAAATACCTTTCAGAGGGCGTGTTGCGCACACTGGAAAACTCCTTTGTTTATGTTGAACGTGATATGACCGTGGGCGAAAAGCGCCATGGCCTTGTGGGGCTTGTTGACCTTGAAGCCTACGATTTTCGCAGCGATTCCACCTCTCCCATAAGGGCAACGGAGGGTACTGTTGAAAGCCGTCTGCCTGCAAGGGTCAAGCTTCGTGAAGGGGCGGCGTTAGAGCTTCCCCATATCGTGATTTTTATCGATGACCCCGAAAACACTGTTTTTGGCGCTATTAAAACCGATGAGCAGCTATATAATTTCGACCTTATGGATGGCGGCGGACACATTGAGGGCTTCAGGGTGTCCGGCGGCAGCGCCGTCGCTGTGGAGTCCGCACTTGAAAGCCTTTGGACGGCGGAAAACCTTGAAAAGCGCTATCATCTTCCCGAAAAACCTCCTGTGCTCATCGCTATGGGCGACGGTAATCACAGTCTTGCCGCTGCACGTTTATGCTGGGAGAACGCAAAGAAGAACCTAAGCCTCAATGAACAGGAAAATCATCCCGCCCGCTTCGCCCTTGCGGAGCTTGTAAATATCCACGACAGGTCTATTAAGTTTGAGCCTATACACAGAGTACTTTTTGACACCGACGAAAGCGGATTTTTAGATGAAGCCCGTGCATATTTCAGTGCAATAAGCGCACCCGGTTCAGGCACACATAAGCTTGCGCTTGCCTGCGGTGAAAAACGTGAAAGCATAAGCATTACAGGCCACACCATAGGCGAGGTGATTGCTTTTGCCCAAAGCTTTTGCATGGAGTACTTAAAAAATCACGGCGGCAGCATAGATTACATACACGATGATGAAACTGCACTGAGTCTTGCGGCAAAGCCCGGCAGTGCTGGAGTTTTGCTGCCGCCCATGGATAAGAATGAGCTTTTCCCCTCAATTATCAAAAGCGGAGCATTTCCCGCAAAGAGCTTTTCCATCGGCCCCTCCAGAGATAAGCGCTATTACCTTGAATGCAGAACAATTAAATAAATAACCCAGACCGGGCCGTTTTAATAAAGAAGCTCCGACGAAAATTCGTCGGGGCTTCTTTGCATAATACGGGGACAAGTCCAATATGAATTAACTGGAGGTGAAAGCAATGAACCAACAGTCGAAGGAAGAATATGTACGGGCTGTACGGCTTTTGCCGCCGTCGCTCAGAAACGCCGCGCTTGAGCTGCCCGGCGAAATAATTGAGAGGGCAGAGGAATTCAGGCTGCGCGTGGGCAGGCCTGCAAGCCTTGTTTATCTTGGACGTGAGGCAATTATTGACCCCGGTCACATCCTGTCAGAGCCGGAGCTTCAAATTATGCTTGAAATTGCTACCCGATCTTCCGCCCAAAGCTACCAGGACAGCATTCGCAGCGGCTATGTAACAGCGGAAGGCGGTTGCCGTGTGGGATTGTGCGGAACGGTGGCTCTGGACAGTGCCGGAAAGGTGAGTGCCATGCGAAGGTTTTCTTCTTTGTGCGTGCGCATACCAAGGGAAAAACGTGGCTGTGCCGACAATCTTATGAGTATGCTTACCGAGCCGGAATTTTGCTCAACTTTAATAATCTCTCCCCCGGGAGGCGGAAAAACCACCCTTCTGCGGGAGGTTACAAGAAGGCTGTCCGACGGAGGCATGCGAATTTCTGTTTGTGACGAGCGAAGTGAGATTGCGGGGGTCTGGGAAGGGAAGCCCTGCTTCGACCTTGGTGCAAAGTCGGATATTTTAAACGGCGCACCAAAGGAGGAGGGAATTTTAATGCTTCTTCGCACCATGTCTCCGCAGATTATAGCCTTTGATGAAATTACCACTCCCGGCGATATAGCGGCGGCGGAGCGGGCGGCAAACTGCGGGGTCAAGCTTCTTGCAACAGCCCATTGCGGCGGCTTGGAGGAGCTTTCCCAGCGGGAGCTTTACAAGGGTATGCTGGAAAAGAGAATTTTCAGACGTGCTGTGATAATCCGCAACGAGTGGGGACGGCGAAGCTACATATGCAGGGAACTATAATTAGATTTTTGGGAGCTGCGGCAGTGGTGGCGGCCTGTCTTTTTTGGGGGCTGGGCAAGGCTTATTCCCTTCAGCTCCGCAAGCGCTGTCTATCGGGAATGATATCCGCCCTTAACCTTGCGGCGTCAGAGATTGGAACTCTTTCCTCACCCACACCGGAGGTGCTCAGAAGGCTTTCAGGCTCTTATCAAAGGGACGTTCGGGATTTTTTTGAGAGTGTTCTTTCAAGCCTTTATAAGGACGACGGTGAATGTCTTGGTGATATTTGGCGCAGTGCGGTTTATGAGGAGCTTCAAAGTCTCAATGCACAGCAGAAGGAAGAAATTGCAGGGCTTTCCGATACCATGGGACGATATGACGGCGATGAACAGGCCGCCGCCATGCGCCGCTGTATCATTAGACTTGAAGGTGAACTGGAAACGGTAAGCGAAAAGGCTTCAGGGGCATTAAGGCTGTATGGCGGTCTTGGTCTTTGCGCAGGGTTAATGCTTGCGTTTATCATGATTTGATTGATACGGAGGAAAAATGGAAATTGACCTCATTTTTAAAATAGCCGCTGTGGGCATAGTGGTTGCCGTAATTAACATTCTTTTGAACAAGGCCGGCCGTGATGATCAGGCCCTTATGGTTACGCTTGCTTCGCTGGTGGTAGTCCTCGCTCTGGTGGCAAAGGAGATAAGCGGACTTTTTGACCTGATTAAGGGCCTTTTTGGGCTATAAGATGGATGTTGTATTTAAAGCCGTGGTAATCGGCATCACAGGAACAATACTTGCCCTCATCATAAAGAAAACTAACCCGGAAATTTCGGCGGGACTTGCCCTTTGTGTGTGCACGGTGATTGCAGTTTTGGCTGTAAGGCTTTTTTCCCAGGTCAAGGAGGTGGCGCTGCTTGCCGACTTCGGGCAAAGCTTTTCATCGGCATACATCGCTCCGGTGTTCAAATGTGTCGGAATAGGAATCTGCGCACGTTTAGGCGCTGACATATGCAAGGATTCCGGACAGACCTCGGTAGCGTCATCTGTGGAGCTTTGCGGAGCGGTCTGCGCCTTATACGTTTCACTTCCGCTCATTAAGACCTTGCTTAGGATGATTGGTGAATTCACATGAAAAAACAACATTTGCTGCGCCGCACCCTTTTGATGCTTTTTGCCGCAGCAGCTCTTGTTACCGGGGCTACTGCCGTTGAAGAAACCTATACTCAGCGGGGCTCCCAGGCTGTTGACGAGCTTAAAGGCGCAATGCCTCCTGAGGCGAAGGAGGTCACCGAGGACTTCAGCCTTCTTGATGCTCAGGCAGGAACAAAGGGTCTTGAAAGTCTTTGGTCGCAAGTAAAGGGAAACCTTTTTTCGGTTTTGAGACAAGCCCTTCGTTCGGCATCAAAAATTTTTGCAGTGGTTTTGCTTTGCGGCTTTGCCCAGCCGCTTCTATCTGAGGGCAGCATAAAAAGCGCCATAAGCCTTTGCACGGTGGCTGCAGTTGCGGCACTTTCATTGGGAGATGTAAAAGCGTTTTTTGGTATGGGCGTCAGCACCCTGCAAAGCCTTTCGGACTTTTCCAAGGTGCTGCTGCCAAGCATGTGCGCTGCCGCTGCCAGTGCCGGTGCCATAACCTCCGCAACGGTGAAATATGCCGCATCGGTAATGTTTGTGGACATTCTCATAAACGTGGGCTGCAATATAATTCTTCCCATGATTGCCATTTGCCTTGCGACCATGATTGCCGGCGCCGCCCTTGAAAAAGAGATATTGGAGTCAATCTCAAAGCTGCTTCAATGGTGCTGCAAAACTCTTTTGGTGCTGATGGTAACTGCGTTCACAGCCTATCTTGGTTTCAGCGGGATAATAGCCGGCAAAACTGATGAGCTTGCCGCAAGGGTCACAAAATCCGCTATAAGTACAATGCTGCCGGTGGTGGGAAGCATAGTTGCTGATGCGGCGGGTACGGTTGTTGCCGGAGCGGGTCTTATCCGCAATGCGGTGGGTGTTTTGGGAATGCTGGCGGTTGCCGCCGTGTGTGTAATGCCATTTTTGGCCCTTGGTTCCCACTATCTTATTTTCAAGCTGACAGCGGCAATGACGGCGGCGATTACCGATAAGCGCATTGCAGGGCTTATTGACGGCATTGCATGGGCCTTCGGAATGCTTCTTGCCTTGGTGGGAACGGCGAGCTTAATGCTGTTTATTTCAGCGGTATCCAGTATGAGGGCGGTGAGCGGAATATGAACGAGTTTGTGGGAAGCTGGATAAGAGGCATTGCAACAGCCGCCATAATTACGGGTATTGCAATGGCGGCAACACCTCCGGGACGAATAAGAGAAGTGATGAAAATGACCTGCGGCGTTGTGATGATTCTCGCCATAATAAGCCCGCTTTTAGGCAAACAATTGCCCGGATTGTCGGTGGATTTGTCAAAATACAGGCAGGAGGCGGCAGAGCTTGCCCAAAGCGCCTGGACTGAAAGCTCAAATCTTGACCGCTCGTACATAGAAGGGAAATGCGCTGCATATATTTCAGAGAAAGCAGCAGCAATGGGCATAGATTTAAGCAGCGTTAGGGTGATAGCCGAATGGAGCGGGGAAGGATGCTGGTATCCTGATGAAGTACATATCGTATCTGATGTTTCAACTGTCGATAAGAGCGCTGTATCAGCGATAATAGAAAGTGAGCTTGGCATACCGGAGGAAAAGCAGATTTGGGGTTTGGAGTAATGAAAATAAAAGCTACAGAGGGTATATTCAAGGGCTTCTTTAAAAACAAATATGTGCTTATTGTACTTGCTGCAGGCTTGATACTGCTTTTGCTGCCCAGCGGCGGCAAAAGTCAAACGGAGGTCAAGCAAAAGGAGATAGAGGCACCCACCTTTTCTTTGGAAAAAGAGGAGGAGCGTCTTTGCGGGCTGCTCTCGAAAATAGACGGTGCCGGACGGGTTTCTGTGCTTTTGTCAGTGAAGGGCAGCGCCTCAAGAACCATAGCCGAAAGCGGCGAGGAGTCCCTTGTTATTTCAACTGACGACGGAGAAAAGGTAGTGGAGCTTTATTACGAAAACCCCGTTTATTCAGGTGCGGTAGTAGTGTGTCAGGGTGCGGACGACCCGCAGGTGCGGTTTAATATAACAGCGGCAACATCGGGCTTTACGGGTTTGGGAAGCAACAAAATTATTGTGATAAGGATGGTTCAGTGAAATGGATGTTAATAGCGAAGTAAAGAAGGGTAAAACTCAAACTTTTAACAAGAAGAAAAGGAACATTGTGCTTGCAGTCGTTTGTGTTTGCATTGCCGCCGCCGCATACCTTAACTGGTCTTATAACAACCAGGGGAATATGAGCGACGCTATGCTGGACGCAAGCATGGCAGACGCAAAATCCGCAGAGGAGGCAATGGCGGGGGATAACTATGTTTCCGACTATTTCGCCGAGGCACGGCTAACAAGGCAGAAATCAAGAGACGAAGCTCTTTCACTCCTGGAAACCGCTGCATCTGCCCAGAATGCGTCCCAGGAGACCATTGACGGGGCAATGAACACCATAGCAGCCATGGCAAGCTATTCAATGCAGGAAACTCAAATTGAAAATATGCTTATCGCAAAGGAGTTTTCCGAATGCGTTGCCTTCATGAGCGCCGAGGGTGTTACCATTGCAATTCCTTCACCTGCTGAAGGACTTACACCGGAGCAGGTGGCACGCATTACAGACGCTATAATCGAGGAAACAGGTCTTGACGCCACACAGATAAAAATAATCCCTGTGAAGGCTCCGGCGAAGGATGATAAAGCCGCAAGCGACGGTTCCGGAACTACCGCAGATGGAAGCAAAGCAGCAACCGAGGGAACAAAAACCACGACAGAGGGTGCAAAAGCTGCTGAGGATAAAAGCGGAGAGGCACAGAAAAACGCAGGCGCCCCTGCAAATACAGCAATTATAGAGGGAGCCGAGTAATTTTTCTTTATTTTTTTGACAAGCTGTGGTAGAATATCCAGACAAGGATATTCTACCTTGTTTTTTGTGCAGAAAATAACCGGTCCCAAGGAGGAAGTCTTAAAATGGCTGATAACTATATACGCACCGAAACAGAAAACGGCAATATAAACATTTCTGAAGATGTTATAGCTGTTATGGTGAGCGCCGCAATTTCCGAGGTTGACGGAGTCACGGGTTTTACAAATACCGTGGGTTCGGAAATTCTCGATCTTATCGGCATGAAAACCCTTGCAAAGGGTATAAAAGTATCAATCGACGACGAAACCATTACGGTTGATGTTCTGATAACTGTTGACTTCGGCTGTGTTGTGGCTGAGGTTGCAAGAAAAGTGCAAAGCACCGTTATCGGAGCGTTGGAGGCAATGACAGGTCTTAACGCGAAGGTGAATGTTCATGTAAGCGGCGTGTCCTTCCGCAGCCATGCAGAGAAATAATCCAACATCTGAAAAGCGGAGACTTATCTCCGCTTTTACAATGCCTTTTTAGTATTACGCTTAGCCTATCGCATTTCGGCCCATTTAGCCGGAATGCTTTATAAAAAATATACCGCTGCGCCGCTTTGCGGCGGTGGATATAAATATTTTCGGGGGAACAAAGATGACCAGGACAGTTGCAAGAGAAATAGCGGTGCGGCTTTGCTTCAGCACTTCTGACAACCTAAGCACAGAGGAAATGCTGGACGCTTTTTTAGATAAGGAATACTACAAAACCCTTTCCGATGAGGACGAGCTTTATATCGCTTATCCCGAAAAGAAGCAGCAGGACTATATCCGCAGTGTCGTTATCGGTTGCTGTGAGCATAGGGACGAGCTTGACGATATTATTCAAACCTATTCCCAGGGCTGGAAAATAACCCGAATTTCCCGCATTGCCGTGGCCATCCTTCGCACCGCCCTTTATGAAATAATATATGTCGATGATATTCCCGCAAAGGTTTCCATTAACGAAGCGGTGGAGCTTTCAAAGAAGTATGAGGAATCCGAAACCGTTTCCTTCATAAACGGAATTTTGGGCAGCTATATGCGCTCAGACATAAAATCGGAGAAAGCCGAAGCCTCCTGCGACGAAAACCTCGAGGGCAATACCGAATGCGAGGTCTCCTGTGATGAAAAATTGGAGGACAATACCGAAGCATCCCAGCAGAACGGTGAAGCCCAAGACCTTGAAAATGAAAATCGGGAATAATACGCAGTATTGGAGCGAGTAATGGAAATATCCGCACTGACTGTTACAGAGCTTAACGAGCACATTAAAAATATATTGGATGCAGACCTTTTACTTTCCGGCATGGCTGTTCGGGGGGAGCTTTCAAACTATAAGATTTACCCCTCGGGCCACCATTACTTCACCTTGAAGGATTCGGAAAGCTCATTGCGCTGTGTCATGTTTAAAGGAAACGCCTCAAAGCTTCGCTTCCGGCCGGATAACGGCATGGGAGTCACAGCACTGGGGCGTGTCTCCGTATATCCCAGAGACGGCGCATATCAGCTTTACTGCACCGACCTTTTACCGGAGGGCATGGGGGATTTACACATTGCTTATGAGCAGCTTAAGGAAAAGCTTCTTAAAGAAGGACTTTTTGAAAGAGAACATAAAAAGCCCCTTCCCAAATATCCGGACAAAATAGCGGTTATAACCTCTTCTGCCGGAGCGGCAGTTCGGGATATTATCCGTGTTTTGGGCAAGCGCTGGCCCATGTCAAAGGTCATCGTTCTTCCGGTTCGGGTGCAGGGAGTGGAAGCTCCCCCCGAAATCGTGGGCGCAATAAGATACGCAAATAAATACGACATTGCCGACCTTATCATTACCGGCCGCGGCGGTGGCTCCATTGAGGACCTTTGGGCTTTTAATGACGAGCGAGTGGCACGGGCGATTTACGAATCTGAAATACCCGTAATCTCCGCCGTGGGGCACGAACCTGATGTAACAATTGCAGACTATGTTGCCGATCTTCGTGCCGCGACCCCCTCCAACGGGGCAGAGCTTGCGGTGCCCGACTGCCAGGAGCTGTCCGACGTGATAGACAGCTACAGTGTTCGGGCAAATCAGGCTGTGCGCAAAAAGCTTTCGGAACTTTCCTCAAGGCTTTCTGATGTAAGCTCCCGACGGGTTCTTGTGAATCCCGGAGAGTACATTGACCGCAGACGGCAGGAGCTGGACAGCGAATGCGCCGCCATGCAGGCCGCCTTTGAAAGGCAGCTTGCCCTGAGAAAGCACGATTTTATCCGCCTTGGCGCATCGCTGGATGCACTTAGTCCGCTGCGGGTTTTAGGCCGTGGTTATTCCATCGCCAGTGACGAGAGCGGCAATACCATTAGCGATGCGGGCAGCGTAAAACCGGGCGATTCTATCAAGCTGAGGCTTGCAAAGGGCTCTTTGCAATGTACAGTTGACAACACTGACACTTCCGGTCTTTAACCGAAGAATGGAGAACATTATGGCACAAAAGAAATTAAGCTTTGAACAGTCCATGGAAAGACTTGAAATAATCGTAAAGCAGCTTGAAAAGGGGGAGGCCCCCCTTAGCGAATCCCTTGCGCTTTTTGAAGAGGGAACTTCGCTTATTGCCTCCTGCAGCGCTATGCTTGAGGAGGCCGAGCAAAAGGTGGTAAAGCTTCGCAAGGGGGATAACGGTCAGCCGGAGGAGCTGCCCTTTGAGGAGGAAAACTCTTGACTAAAAACTACGAACACTACCTTAAAATGATAAATGCAGCCCTGGAGAAAATGTTTGTCTCCGCCGGGGAGCTGCCTCAAAGACAGCTTGCCGCCGCCATGAGATACAGCCTTCTTGCCGGGGGAAAGCGCCTTCGCCCCGTTTTGGTTCTTATGTTCTGCGAGGCTGCGGGAGGAAACACCCAGGGTGCACTTCCCATTGCCTGCGCCGTTGAGATGCTGCACACCTACTCTTTGATTCACGACGACCTTCCCTGCATGGACAACGACGAGCTTCGCCGTGGCAAGCCCACAAACCATATGGTTTTCGGCGAATGCACCGCAACCCTTGCCGGTGACGCTCTTCAGGCAGAGGCCTTTGGCGCGATCCTTCGCAGCGGACTATTACCGCAAGTTTGTGCCAACTGTGCCGAGGCACTTGCCGATGCCGCAGGGCTGGACGGTATTTGCGGCGGGCAGCAGGTGGATATGGAAAGTGACTCACGTCCGCTGAGCGAGGAGGAGCTTAACTTTGTCCACAACGGCAAAACCGCAAGCCTTATTATCTGCGCCTGTAAAATGGGCGCTTTAGCCGCCAATGCAACAGAAAAACAGCTTGAGGCCGCCTGCCTTTATGGTGCTGCGCTTGGAAGAGCCTTTCAAATAAGAGACGACATGCTGGACGTGCTTTCAAGCGAGGGCGAATTGGGCAAAACCGTGGGTACTGACAAAAGGGAGGGGAAAACCACCTCCATGACCCTTTATGGCGAGGCGGGCTGCCGTGGACTTATTGAAAAGCTTACCGCCACAGCAAAAGAAGCAGTGCGCAATGCCTTTGAAAGCCCCGATGAGCTGTGCGCCCTTGCAGACATGCTGGAAATAAGAAGTAAATAGGCAAAATATTCATAAGAAATGAATATTTTTTTGAAGAACGCCCGTTATCACTTGTAAAAGCGGGCGTTTTTTGTTATGATATATAAGAATAGGTATAACCTCAATAAATATAGAGAGGTACGGAAGCTTGGACCTTTTAAGTTCTGTAAATTCTCCTGAAGATATAAAAAAACTTGATATAGACTCCCTTGAAAAGCTCTGCTCGGAGATTCGGGCCTGCCTTATTGAAAACGTGGCAAACACCGGCGGTCACCTTGCATCGAATCTCGGAATAGTAGAGCTTACCCTTGCGCTGCACAGAGTGTTTAACTCCCCACAGGATAAGATTGTTTTCGATGTGGGGCATCAGTGCTACGTTCATAAGCTTATCACCGGAAGGCGGGATAAATTTCCCACGCTGAGAAGCTTTGGCGGGCTGTCCGGCTTTCCAAAGCCCAACGAAAGCGAGCACGACAGCTTTATCGCCGGTCACGCATCAAACTCCATATCCGTGGCTTTGGGCATGGCACGGGCAAGAACTCTTGAAAAGAAGGACAGCAGCGTTGTGGCCATAATAGGCGACGGTGCGCTTACCGGCGGTCTTGCCTATGAGGGGCTTACCAACGCCGGCGCATCAAAGGAACCGATGATTGTTGTTTTAAACGACAACGGCATGTCTATCGACTCAAATGTGGGCAGCATTTCAGAATTTCTTTCGGAGCTTCGGCTGCGCCCGTCATACTTTGAGTTTAAGCGGCGCTACCGCAGTCTTTTTAAAAAATGCCCTAAGCTTTATGCCTTTAACCACCGAATAAAAGAATGGTTCAAGCGCAGGCTTCTCCCCGGGAATATTTTTGGGGACTTGGGCTTTGAATACCTAGGTCCGGTGGACGGGCACAATATTTCCCAGCTTGAAGCGGTGCTTACCTGGGCAAAGGAGCTTAACTGTCCCGTTATTGTCCATGTGATTACGCAAAAGGGCAGGGGCTATGCCCTTGCAGAGGAAGATCCGGAAAGCTATCACGGGGTGAATAATTTTGACTCTGAAAAGGGTGTCGATAAATCTCCCCACAAGTGTTTTTCCGGTGCATTTGGCAATGCTCTTTCCAACTTTGCCGATGATGACGATAAAATAGTTGCAATTACCGCCGCAATGACAAGCGGAACCGGCCTTAGCGGCTTTGCCGAAAAGTATCCGAAGCGTTTTTTCGACGTTGGAATTGCAGAGGGACACGCGGTGGCTATGGCCGCCGGCATGGCAAAGGAGGGGCTTAAGCCCGTTTTTGCGGTTTACTCCACCTTTTTGCAGCGTTCCTACGATATGCTTATTCACGATATCGCCCTGCAGCACCTTCACGTGGTGCTGGCGGTCGACCGTGCCGGCATTGTGGGCAGTGACGGGGAAACACATCAGGGAAGCTTTGATGTGTCTTATCTTTGCACTGTGCCCGGAATGGCTGTGCTGTGCCCGTCAAGCTATCAGGAGCTGCACGATATGCTGCAGCTTGCCCTTTACAAGATAAACGGCCCTGTTGCCGTCCGCTTTTCACGGGGGCAGGAGGGACAGTACACCAAAAGTGCAGGCATGGAAATTGTTTCCCTTCTCAGCGAGGGTACGGATGTTACCCTTGTTTCCTACGGAATTATGATAAACGAAGTTTTGGCCGCTGCCGCACAGCTTTCTCGTGAGGGCATCAGCGCCGAGGTTATAAAGCTTAACCTTATAAACCCCTTGGATGAAAAAACGGTTTTAAACTCCTTAAGAAAGACAAGGAGGCTGGTGGTTGCTGAGGATGCCTGTGCCCACGGCAGCATTGGCAGTCGTCTTCTTGCCGCTGTAGCAAAGGAAAAGCTTGTGCTCAAGGGAGAAAAGCTGCTTGACCTTGGCAGCGGAATTTTGCCCCATGGCAGTGTGACGGAGCTTTTGAAGCTTAAGGGCCTTGACAGCGAAGGAATAGTCCGCAGCGTTAGGGAACTTATGCTTTCCGGCGTGAGCTCCGCTGAAGAAATACACCCCAATGAAGGCAAGCCAACGGGTAAGGAAAAGGCAGAAAAATAGTGAAAAAAATAAGACTTGACCAATTGATTTTTGATAAAGGACTGACCCCCAGCCGTGAAAGAGCAAAAACCTCTATTATGGCAGGCCTTGTGTTTGTGAATGGTCAGCGTGTAGATAAGCCGGGGACCCCGGTGCCCGAGGACGCTGAAATTGAGCTTCGGGGCGAATCCCTGCCCTATGTCAGTCGTGGCGGACTTAAGCTTGAAAAAGCCATTGAAACATTTAAAATCGACCCTTCGGGGCGCATTTGCATTGACTGCGGCGCTTCCACCGGCGGATTTACCGACGTGCTTTTAAAAAACGGTGCGCAAAAGGTATACGCCGTTGATGTGGGCTACGGTCAGCTTGCCTGGAGTCTGCGCACAGACGAGCGTGTTGTCAATATGGAGCGCACCAACATCCGCTATGTCACACCGGAGCAGCTTTCCGAGAAGCCATCCCTTGCAGTTATGGATTTGTCCTTCATTTCCGTAAAACTGGTTCTTCCAGCCGTATGCGCATTATTGGAGGACGATGCGGAAATCGTCTGCCTTATAAAGCCGCAGTTTGAAGCAGGTCGAGAAAAGGTTGGCAAAAAAGGCGTTGTGCGCGAAAAATCCACCCATATTGAGGTTGTGGACAGCTTTTTGGAATTTCTCCCCCAAGCAGGCCTCAGTATTTTTGGTCTTGACTATTCGCCCATAAGAGGGCCTGAGGGCAATATAGAATACCTTGCGTATCTTAAAAAAGGACAGTGGGATGCCCCGGAGGTTGACGTTAACGCTGTAGTGGAGGCTTCCCACGGAGAACTGGAAAGGTAGTACTGCAATGGATGCAAACGGCAATAAAATTGTTTTATGCCCCAATCCGGAACGGGATATCGGCTTTAAAGCTGCCATTGCTGCAAGGGCGCTTTTAACCGCCGCCGGTCATCGGGTCAGCGTCAGTCCCATTGGAAAAAGGGACATTTGCGCTGACTGCGACGTCGAAACTCTCCCTCTTTCGGAGACGGCAGGTGATGCATCCCTTGTGGTGGTTTTCGGCGGCGACGGTACAATACTCAGAACCGCCCGCACCCTTGTTAATTACCCAGTGCCGATTATCGGCGTTAATCTTGGCAAAAAAGGCTTCATGGCAGAGCTTTCACCTGATGATGACGAGCTTTTGCTTAAGGCTGCATCCGGAGATTTTACACAAAAATCAAGAATGATGATAGATGTGGAACTTATACGGAACGGAAAAACTGTTTTTCGTGACTGTGCTTTGAACGACGCTGTTTTAGCAGGACGTGCCTCGCCCCTTAATGTCAGCGCCTATGGCGACGGTTCTGCAATTACGGAATACTCCGGCGACGGTATAATAGTCGCCACGCCAACAGGCTCAACGGCATATTCCCTTGCTGCCGGCGGCCCCCTTGTGGAGCCCACGGCGGAAAACATTCTTCTTACACCAATTTGTGCTCACCTTATAACCGCAAGACCCTTTGTTCTTGCACCTGACCGTTGTGTCAGAGTGAAGGCAAGCAGCTCCACCGGGAAAACAGTTTGGCTGTCCGTGGACGGCAGTGAGCCTTTCCCCCTTAGAAATGATGACGAGCTTGTTGTCAAGAAATCAGAGCACCGCACAATAATGGCACATGTATCGGAAAAAAGCTTTTATGATATAGCATTTGAAAAGCTGGGAGGACGGAAATGAAATCGTCAAGACAAGACAAGATACTTGAAATAATCACCACCATAGACGTTGAAACTCAAAATCAACTGATTGAAGAGCTTGCAAAATGCGGCGTAAAAAGCACTCAGGCCACCCTTTCCAGGGATATTCGGGAGCTTCGCCTTGTGAAGGAGCTTTCGCCTTCGGGGCGATACCGCTATGCTCCGGCAGCAAAGGACGAGCTTTCCGACGCTGATGACAGACTGAAAAAAATATTCAGGGAAAGCGTGACATCCTATGCCATCGCCCAGAATATCCTTGTTATAAAAACTTTGCCCGGCCTTGCAAATGCTGCGGGTGCCGCGCTTGACAGTATGGAAATAGAATCACTTGTGGGTACTCTTGCAGGTGATGATACTATTTTCGTCGCCATGAAGGACAACGCCAGTGCCGAAAGACTGGAACAGGAGATTGAAGAACTGCTTTGAGAGGGAAATGAGCCATGCTTTCAGACCTTCACATAGAGAATATTGCCGTTATTGAACGGGCAGACATAAGCTTTGGCCCCGGGCTAAACGTGCTGACCGGTGAAACCGGCGCAGGAAAATCCATTATTATTGACTCCCTTCTTGCCATTACCGGCGCCCGCACCAGCCGTGAGCTTGTTCGCAGCGGACAGGATAAGGCGGTGGCCAGCGGCGTTTTCATTTCCGGCAATGCGGACAAGTGGCTTGCGGAAAATGAGCTGGAAAGGGAGGACGAGCTTATCGTCCAGCGGCGCATTACCGAGGATGGGCGAAGCTCCTGTCGTGTTTGCGGCGCTCCGGTGTCGGCGGCTCAGCTTAAGGAGCTTTCAGCGCTTTTGCTTGACATTCACGGACAGAATGACGGACGTCAGCTTATGGACGAGACCCGCCACAGGGCGTATCTTGACAGCTTCGGGGAATATTCCCCGGAAATTTCAGAATATCAGGCTAACTACGGAGCTTACAGAACCACGCTGCGGGAGCTTGAAAAGCTCAATATGGACGAGACGGAAAAAGCTCATTTGACTGAAATTCTCAGGGCAACTGTGGACGAGCTTGAACGGGCGCAGCTTAAGCCCGGCGAGGAAGCTGAGCTTTCCTCTCGGCTTGAGCTTCTTCGTAATTCCGAAAAGCTTACCGAGGCCTTGGACTCCGCCTATTCTTCACTGTACGACAGCGACGTAAATGCTCTTATGCTTACCCAGCAGGCTGCGTCCGACGCAGCCCGTGCCGCACGATACTGCAGCGAGCTTTCAGGCGTGGAGAAAAACCTTATTGATGCGGCGTTCATGCTTAGAGATGCGGCGGAAACCCTGCGGGATACCATGGATAGCCTGGACTTTTCACCGGAGGAGTACGACCGGCTTGAAACCCGTCTTTCCCGCTTGCGCAAGCTATTTAAAAAATACGGCGGGGACGAGGAGCAGCTTTTAAGCAAGCTTGAAAACTCCAAAGCCCGGCTTGACGATCTTGAGTATTCTGACGACAGGCTGGCAAAGCTTTCTTCCGTCCTTGCTCAGCAGAGGGCGGCGGTGGTTTCAGCAGGAAAAAAGCTTACTGAGGCCCGCAAGAGTGCCGCCGTAAAGCTTCAAGAGCGCATAGTGAAGGAGCTTTCAGCTCTTTCCATGCCCTCGGTTCAGTTTACGGTGGAAATAGCACCTATAGAAAAGGAGCCCGGCTTTGATTCCGGCGGCGCAGACGTAATTCGCTTTCTTATGTCGGCAAATAAGGGTGAAAAGCCTGGCCCAATAAGCAAGATTGCCTCCGGCGGTGAGCTTTCCCGAATAATGCTGGCAATGAAAAACGTGTTCTCCGAAAAAGACGGTATTGAAACCATGGTCTTTGATGAGATTGACACCGGTGTTTCCGGCATTGCAGCACAGCGGGTGGGGGAGAAGCTTGCTCAGCTATCCAAGGGTCGGCAAGTGCTCTGCGTTACCCACCTGCCGCAGATAGCCGCCATGGCTGACAATCATTTTCTTATTGAAAAAAGTGAGCACGGGGGACGAACCTTCACCAGTGTTACGGAGCTTGACTTTGACGGGCGCACCTACGAGCTTGCAAGACTGCACGGCGGAGATAATATTACGGAAAACACTCTACTTTCTGCAAAAGAACAGCTTGAGGCGGCAAACGAGTTTAAAAAAAGCCTTTAATATTAAAACCCGCTTGCAGCACTATCAATACTTAAAAGCGGCTTTGCTCGCATTAGAAATTATCGAAAGGGATAAAAACATGAAAATTTATGACGAACTAAAGGCCAGGGGCCTTATAGCTCAGGTAACCAACGAAGAGGAAGTCTCCCGACTGGTAAACGAAGGAAAGGCTACCTTTTATATAGGCTTTGACCCCACCGCAGACTCCCTGCATGTCGGCCACTTCATGGCACTTTGCCTTATGAAGCGTTTGCAGATGGCGGGCAACAAGCCCATTGCCCTTTTGGGCGGCGGCACCGGTATGGTGGGCGACCCCTCCGGTCGAACAGACATGCGCAAAGTCATGACCGTTGAGACTATTGACCACAACATCGCCTGCTTCAAAAAGCAGATGGAGAAGTTCATCGACTTTTCCGAGGGCAAGGCGCTCATGGTAAACAATGCCGACTGGCTTTTGAAGCTGAACTACATTGAGCTTTTGCGTGACGTTGGCGCCTGCTTCTCCGTTAACAACATGCTTCGTGCCGAGTGCTACAAGCAGCGCATGGAGAAGGGTCTTTCCTTCTTTGAGTTCAACTATATGATTATGCAGAGCTACGACTTCTACGCCCTTTATCAGCGTTATGGCTGCAACCTCCAGTTTGGCGGCGACGACCAGTGGAGCAACATGCTTGGCGGCACTGAGCTTATCCGCAAAAAGCTGGGTGTTGACGCCCACGCAATGACCATAACACTGCTTATGAATTCCGAGGGCAAGAAGATGGGCAAAACCGCCTCCGGCGCTGTGTGGCTTGACCCCAACAAGACAACGCCCTACGAATTTTACCAGTACTGGCGCAATATAGGCGACGCAGACGTTCTAAAGTGCCTGCGGATGCTTACCTTCCTTCCCTTGGAGCAGATTGACGAGATGGACAAGTGGGAAGGCAGCCAGCTTAACACAGCAAAGGAGATTCTCGCCTTCGAGCTTACAAAGCTTGTTCATGACGAGGATGAGGCTCTTAAGGCGCAGGAGGCTTCAAAGGCACTTTTCTGCGGCAGTGGCGACAGCGCTAACATCCCCACCACGGAGCTTTCAGAGTGCGACTGCGGCGAGGACGGCATTGACATTTTGACTCTTCTTGTTAAGAGCGGCCTTTGCCCCTCGAAGTCCGAAGCACGTCGCGCAGTGCAGCAGGGCGGCGTAACCGTTTGCGACGAAAAGGTTGAAGATATCGGAAAATGCTACAATAAAAATGAGCTTTGCGGAGACGGCGTTGTAATCCGGCGTGGCAAAAAAGCCTATAACCGTGTAGTGATAAAATAATTTGCGTTTAAAAATTATTTAGGGTATGTTATAATGACCGTGTTGTACATTTATTTTTACAATGCGGTCATATTTTATTTGGAGGTGAGGTAAGTGGATGTGATGGACGCTGTAAATCAATGGCTGAGCAACGACCTTATAAATTATGTCCTGTATTTCAGCCGCTATCTTTTACCCCTTGCCGCCCTTGCCATAATCAGCCGCTGCGCCCGCTCCATGCTTCGTGAAAAGTACGAGCCGGAGGTTTGGGGCTATCTTGAGCTGCCCGACCTTCGCAGAGTGCCCTTAAGAAGCTGGGAATGTACAGTGGGAAGCTCAAAGTCCTCTGACGTTATTGTGGAGGACGAGGCCGTTTCCAAAACCCAGCTTGTTTTGAACCGTGACGAGCTTGGCAACTGGATGGTTTATGACATTGCCAATGTCTCGGCATCGTCCGTTAACGACGATGTTATTCAAGCTGACGGGCTTGTGCTTCAAGACGGGGACATTCTTTCTGTCGGAGAAACTGAGCTTCGGTTTTATAACCTTACCGAAAAGGAGCGCCAGTATATTTCAAAACGGCGCACCGCCCCGGGTAAATTTATTTCCCCATCGGGCATGTTCTCCTATGTTTCGGTGTTTCAGTTTCTTCTCTTTTTTCCGCAGTTCATTCATGCCTCCGAAGAAAACAGATTTTCTGTGGGGCTTGCCTTTGCAGGTCTTTTTTGCATAATGTGGCTTTACTTTGTAGTCATGCGCGCCATGGGCAGGCGTGGCTTTGAAGTGGAAGCGCTGGCCTTTTTCCTTTGCAGCATAGGCCTTAGTGTGGCGGCAAGCTCAATTCCCCAAAGTATGCTCAAGCAGATGATTCTTCTTATTGCGGGAATTCTTCTTTTTGTGATTTTGGGTTGGTGGCTTCGTGATCTCAAGCGGGTAAAGCGTGTGCGCTGGCCCGCCGCTGGCCTTGCCGTTGCTCTTTTAGCGGCTAACCTAATCTTCGGCACAGAGAAATTCGGTGCAAAAAACTGGCTTGCCTTGGGCGGCTTTTCCTTTCAACCCTCAGAGTTTGTTAAAATAGCATATATTTACGCAGGCGCCGCGACCCTTGAAAGGCTATATCGGGGACGAAACCTTTTGCTTTATATTGGTTTCTCCGCCGTTTGCGTGGGCGCTCTTGCCCTGATGGGGGATTTTGGCTCCGCACTGGTGTTTTTTACCACCTTCCTCGTGATTTCCTTTATGCGAAGCGGCAATATCGGTACGGTTATCCTTGCTGTCAGCGGCGCCGGACTTGCGGGGATGCTTGCCTTGTCCGTCAAACCCCATATAGCACAGCGCTTTGCCGCCTGGGGACATGTTTGGGAGGATATATACGACAAGGGGTATCAGCAGACCCGAGCAATGGCCGCCGCCGCATCGGGAGGACTTTTCGGCAGCGGTGCGGGAAACGGCTGGCTGCACAATATTGTTGCGGCGGACACCGACCTTGTTTTTTGCATGGTAATTGAAGAGCTGGGGCTAATTGTTGCCCTTTGCGCTGCTGCGGCAATTTTGCTTCTTGCCTTCTTCGCTGTGAAAAACGCCGCCAGCGGTCGAAGCTCCTTCTACGTTATTGCCGGAACTGCGGCAAGCTCAATGCTTATGGTTCAAATGGCGCTTAACGTTTTTGGATCCCTTGATATACTGCCCTTTACGGGAGTTACCTTCCCCTTTGTGTCCGTTGGCGGCTCAAGTCTAATCTGCTGCTGGGCGCTGCTTGCCTATATTAAGGCCACCGATACCCGAAAAAGCGCCAGCTTTGTAATTAAAGAGCCTGACCGTATGAGGGACAAAAACGAATTTTCTACCGCAATGCCTGCGGACTGGGATGAAACAAGCGACCTTCCGGATTCGTCTGATTCTGACGATTATGACAATCCCTTTCAAGACGAAGAGGGGAGACGGCGCAAATGAAAAAAATTCAAAGACGGGCATACTTCGCCCTAATTATATCCATGGCAATTGTTGTGGGCATGGGCATTTTTCTTTTCCGCTTTCTTGCCTATGGCGGTGATTGGGCCGCAATGCGGGCAAATCCCGATGCCTACAGTCAAGGTGCACTGGGCAAGGGCACGCTGACGGACAGAAACGGTATAATTCTGGCAAGTGCTGCTGACGGTGTTTTTAAATACGCCGAGGACGCCACAACAAGAAAAGCCTGCCTTCACGCCGTGGGGGACTATGCCGGGAATTTCGGCACGGGGGCGCTTTCCTGCTTCAATGATAAGCTCATCGGCTATAACGTGGTAAACGGGCTTAACAGTCTTTCCGAAAAGGGCGGCACTGTGCGCCTTTCCATTGATTCCAAGCTTAACACCGTCGCCTATAACGCTCTTTATGGCAGGCGTGGGGCGGTTTTGGTATCCGATTACACCACGGGGGAAATTCTTTGCATGGTCAGCTCCCCAAGCTATGACCCTAACTCACCGCCGGACACCTCAAATCCGGCTTACGAGGGTGTTTATTTAAATCGCTGCCTTAGCTCCATATACACCCCGGGAAGTGTTTTCAAGCTTATCACAGTGGCTGCCGCCATTGAAAATATACCAGAGCTTCGCACCATGAGCTTTGAATGCGCCGGCAGTGTGCAGGTGGGTACAGATGTGGTAAATTGCACCGGTTGGCACGGTACACAAACCATTGAGCAAGCCCTTGCAAACTCCTGCAACTGCGCATTTTCCCAGTTGTCACAGCTTTTGGGAGCGGAAAAAATTAAAGAGTACACCGAAAAGTTTGGTTTTCTTGACAATTTAACAGTAAGCGGCATAAGCACGGCAGCCGGAAGCTTTGAGCTGGCAGAGGAGGGAAGTGCGAACCTTAGTTGGTCGGGAATCGGTCAGTTTAAGGATCAGATTTCGCCCATTTCCATGCTTCGCTACGTTTCCGCCATAGCAAACGGCGGAACTGTCCGTGAACCTGTCCTCATAAAAGACAAAACCGGCAGTAAAACACAGCTTATTTCTGCCGAAACCGCAGCGCAGCTTGCAAACCTTATGGAGTACAACGTTCAGTACTCCTATGGTAATTGGGTGTTTCCGGGTCTGAGCGTCTGCGCAAAGTCCGGCACGGCAGAAGTAGGAGACGGAACCTCCCACGCATGGTTCGTGGGATTTTTAAAGGACGCAGAGCATCCCTATGCCTTCACCGTTGTGATTGAAAACGGCGGCGGCGGTCTTTCCAATGCCGCTCCCGTGGCTAATGCGGTGCTTCAGGAGGCTGTAAAATAAGTATCGGAGATAGAGATGATAGACTTATCCATTAGAGGCATTGTAAAGGCCTTTGAGCAAGACAAAAATATACTTGACGGATTAAGCTTTGACGTGACCGCAGGGGAGCGTATTGGCATCCTTGGAAGAAACGGTGCGGGAAAAACAACACTTTTTCGTATCCTTATAGGGGAGGTTCGTCCCGACGAGGGGGAATTTTCCATTGCCGCCGGAAAAAGGCTTGGTCTTATTTCCCAGATTCCCGTGTATCCGGAGGGCTACACCACGGAGGACGTTTTAAAAACCGCCCACCTGAGGATATTTGAGCTTGCGGCTGGCATGGAGGAGCTTACACGTAAAATGGCGAGCGACAGCTCTGAAAGTCTCTTGCATGAATACGACCGCCTGGCGGCTGAGTATGAGCGCCTTGGGGGATATGGGGCAGAGACTGAGCGAAACCGTGTGGCTAACGGACTGGAGATTCCGCCAGAAATGCGCAGCCAGCTTTTTTCAAAGCTATCAGGTGGTGAAAAGACCAGGGTAAACCTTGCCCGTCTTATCCTTGAGGACACGGACATTCTCCTTTTGGACGAACCCACAAACCACCTTGACCTGCGTGCCACGGAGTGGCTTGAGGATTATCTTTTAAAATTCAAGGGTACTGTGCTTGCTATATCCCATGACCGCTATTTTCTTGACCGTGCTGTGCAGCGCTGCATTGAGATTGTAGGCGGAAAGGTGGAGTTTTACAGCGGTAATTACAGCTTCTACATTGAAGAACGTCAGCACCGCTACGAGGAACAGCTAAAGCGTTATGAAAAGGAGCAGGCAAAGGTAAAGCAGCTTACTGAAGCCGCAGACAGGCTTCATCTTTGGGCTTTTATGGGCAACGACGCCCTGCATAAGCGCGCCTTTTCCATGGAAAAGCGAATCCAGCGTCTCTCCCAGACCGAACGTCCCAAGGCTGAGCGTGCCATGAAAATAAAGTTCGCCCAGCGTGAATTTTCCGGTGACGAGGTTTTGATAATCGATAAGGTTTCAAAGTCCTTCGGACAGCGCATGCTTTTTTCCGATTTGGAGCTTATAATTGAGGGTGGCGAAAGAATTGCCCTGATTGGCGATAACGGAACGGGAAAATCCACCCTTATCAAAATGATAATGGGAGAGGAGGAGCCAAGTGCCGGCATCGTCCGAAAGGGGCCTTCCGTTAAAACGGCATATCTTCCGCAAATCATCAGCTTTGACGTTCCCAGCCGCAGCCTTTATGACACAATGTTATACTCTGAAAAGTGTTCGCCACAGCAGGCTCGTGACAGACTTGGCAGCTTCCGCTTCTCCGGCGAGGATGTTTTCAAGCCCGTTTCGGCTCTTTCCGGCGGGGAGCAAAGCCGCCTTCGCCTTTGCATGCTAATGCGCAACGAGGTAAACTTCCTCATTTTGGATGAGCCCACAAACCATTTGGACATTATGAGCCGTGAATGGATAGAGGAAGCTGTTGAGCAGTACAACGAAGCCTTGCTTTTCGTGTCACATGACAGATATTTCATTGAGAAGTTTGCCACCCGAATATGGGTTTTGGAAAACGGCAGAATAACGGATTTCCGTGGCGGTTTTACTGAGTATCGGGAGTTCGTTCGCCGTCAGGAAGCCTTGGGGCTGGCGGAAAAAGCCAAAAAATCTGTGGACACTGAGTCGAAAAAAGCGAAGAAATCCAAAGCCCCCAATACCGATAAACAGATTGCCCGCCTTGAACGGGACATTGGAAAGCTTGAAGCCAAGCTTTCCGAGCTTAACGCCGACTATGAGAAATATTCTTCAGACTATCAGAAGCTTATTG
>CAZJYY010000024.1:0-2435 GCA_964550315.1 uncultured Oscillospiraceae bacterium
ACCTTTTCTGCAAACTGTGCTTTGGATATGATAAGAAGATATCTTACGAATCTTCCTGTTATAGCAGAGTACTATTATGGTAGAAAGTAATATATCCTTTACTATTGCTTTTTCCCAGATTGTATGTATAATTGTACTGTTAAAATGCGGATTATATCGTTTGTCCGCGAACTATATGAATTTTTAGGAGGATACAAAAAATGCCAAGCTACGAGATAGACATAGCCGGATTAAAGCGCGAGCTTCCCATATGCCGCGTTTCCGACGATGTTTACATCGGTGCGTTCGTTATCTTCGGTGATGTGGAGCTTACCGTCCACTGTGCCGCAGAGCTTCTTAAGCTGGCCCCGGAATATGATTATCTTCTTGCCCCGGAAGCGAAGAGCATTCCGCTGCTCTATGAAATGGCCCGTCAAAGCGGGGAAAACAAATACTTTCTTGCAAGAAAGGCACCCAAGCTTTATATGACCGGTGTTTTCGAAACAGAGGTAAGATCTATTACCACTGATGCAGTTCAGAAATTGGTGATAGACATTGCGGATGCGGAGATGATGAAGGACAAGCGTATCCTTATTATAGATGATGTTATCTCAACAGGAGAAAGTCTTAAGGCAGTGGAAACTCTTGTTGAAAAAGCCGGCGGTATCATTGTAGGCAAAATGTTTGTTTTGGCTGAAGGCGGTGCTGCGGACCGTGACGACGTTACGTATCTTGCAAAGCTGCCCCTTTTTGATGCCGAGGGCAACCCTAAGGAGTAGTACATAATAGAAAAGAAAAGCGCCATCCCAAAGGACGGCGCTTTACCTATCTCATTTTCTGGAAAAAATCCCGCATTAGCTGGGCGCATTCCCTTTCAAGAATGCCACCGTACACGGCGGGGCGGTGACCGTAGCGCTCGGAAAAAAGATCGATAACGCTGCCGCAGGAACCTAAATTTTCCTCCCTTGCGCCATATACCACCGTTGGGATTCGGGAATTTATAATTGCACCGGTACACATAGGGCAGGGCTCCAAGGTCACATATATTGTGCAGTCGGAAAGCCGCCAGTCGGCTTTTATGTGGCAGGCCTCATCTATTGCGGAAAGCTCAGCGTGTCCAAGGGCGCTGCGGGAGCGCTCACGGGTATTTTGTCCTCGGCCGATTACACTGCCCAGGGAGTCCACAATAATGCAGCCAACGGGGATTTCCCCGGCTTCTGCGGCTTTTTCTGCCAGGCTGATGGCCATTTGCATATATTTTTCGTGTTCCAAAAAATCAAAACCTTTCGGAGATTATTATGTTTGAGACTATAATTACCAATGTCCTTTTAGGGGCCAGCCTTGCGGTGGATGCTTTTGCCGTGGCGGTAGCCCAGGGAATCTGCTGCAAGGAGAATCGAACCAAAACTGCGGTGATGAACTCCCTCTACTTCGGCTTTTTCCAGTTTTTAATGCCCATGGTGGGATTTTTCCTTGCCGGAACAGTCAGCGGAAAGCTGATGGCACTGGGACCTTACATAAGCTTTTTCATGCTGGCCTTTGTGGGCGGAAAGATGCTTTTGGACTCCCTCAACGGCGAGACGGAGGAGAACAAGGGCTGCTTTAGCCACGGAAAAACTATAATGCTGGCCATTGCCACCAGTATAGATGCCCTTGCGGTGGGCGTAAGCTTTGCTTTTACGGAAGCAAGTGCGTGGCTGCCCAGTGCAATTATAGGCATTACAACCCTTGTGATTTGCCTTGTGGGTGGACTTCTGTGCGCAAAAATGCCCAAGGGCAGCGGAAAGACCGCCGGTATTATAGGCGGCATAGTGCTTATCGGAATTGGCGTTAAGCTCCTTTTAGAGGGCGTACTGTAAAAAAGCCTCGCAGAGTTCACGTCCGCAGGCATGAAATAATTAAAATCAGTTTTCCGCGGCGGCACGTACGTCACGAAAAACACTTATCACGGAGCGAGCGTCGAATTGTCTGCCTTCGGCAGACGACCGGGGCGAGAGCGCAGTGCAATCTTTTTTGTCACCGAAGCCAAAGGGCTTTGGGGACAAGCGCAAGGGCGGGGAAAAATGTCCCCGCCCTTTTTTATTCATCCAGCTTAAGAACGGCAAGGAAGGCGTCCGTTGGGATTGAAACAGTGCCCAGTTGGCGCATTTTCTTTTTGCCCTCCTTTTGCTTCTCAAGGAGCTTTTTCTTTCGGGTAATATCACCGCCGTAACATTTTGCAAGCACGTCCTTGCGCATGGCTTTAACGGTTTCACGGGCGATTATCTTGCCGCCGATAGCAGCCTGCACCGGTATCTCAAATAGCTGGCGGGGAATGTTGTCCTTCAGCTTTTCACACAGCTTTCGTGCCCGGGCATAGGCCTTATCCTTGTGGGCGATGAAGGACAGTGCGTCCACTTGGTCGCCGTTTAGAAGAAGATCAACCTTCACAAGCTCGGAGGGGAGGTACTCTGAAA
>CAZJYY010000024.1:2535-28558 GCA_964550315.1 uncultured Oscillospiraceae bacterium
TCGCCGTTTAGAAGAAGATCAACCTTCACAAGCTCGGAGGGGAGGTACTCTGAAAATTCATAGTCTAGGGAGGCGTATCCCCGTGTCCGTGCTTTAAGAGTGTCAAAGAAATCGTAAATAATTTCGTTAAGCGGCATTTCGTAGTGCAGCTCCACAAGGCGTGTGTCAAGGTACTGCATGTTTTTATATTCGCCCCGACGATCCTGACAAAGGGGCATGATATTACCCACAAACTCATTTGGTGTGATAATTGAAACCTTCACGAAAGGCTCCTGTGCCTCCTCAATGTAGACCGTTTCGGGATAGTTGTGAGGGTTATCCACGTTTACAATGGTACCGTCAGTTTTGCGCACCTTATAAATAACCGAGGGGAGAGTGGTTACAAGGTCAAGATCAAATTCACGCTCAAGGCGCTCTTGAATTACTTCAAGGTGAAGCATTCCCAAAAAGCCGCAGCGGAAGCCGAAGCCTAAAGCCACCGAGGATTCCGGCTCATAGGAAAGGGAGGCATCGTTTAGCTTAAGCTTGTCAAGAGCGTCACGAAGGTCGGGATATTTGGAGCCGTCCTCAGTGTAAACACCGCAGTATACCATGGGGCGGGCGGGAGAATAGCCGGGAAGGGGCGCTGCCGTGGGCTTTATGGCACTTGTAACAGTGTCGCCAACACGGGTGTCCGCCACATTTTTTATGCTGGCGGTAAAGTAGCCAACGTCACCGGCGGAAAGCTTTGCGCAGGGTTCGAGACCCAGGGGGCGGAGATAACCCACCTCAAGCACCTTGTATTTTGCGCCGGAGGCCATCATGGTAATTTCCATATCCGGAGAGATGCAGCCGTCCATAATGCGGACATATACGATAACGCCCCGAAAGGAGTCGTACTGGCTGTCAAATATGAGGGCCTTCAGTGGTGCGGAGGGATCACCGGAGGGGGCGGGGACGTTTTTTACAATGTCCTCCAAAACCGCCTCCACATTTATACCGTTTTTTGCGGATATCTCGGGGGCATCCTCTGCGGGGATACCGATAATATCTTCAATTTCAAGCTTTGTGCGGGCGGGGTCTGCGGAAGGAAGGTCGATCTTGTTAATGACCGGAAGAATTTCCAAATCATGACCCATGGCAAGATAGGTGTTGGCAAGGGTCTGTGCCTCAACGCCCTGGGATGCATCAACCACCAAAAGTGCGCCCTCACAGGCGGCAAGACTACGGGATACCTCATAGTTAAAGTCCACATGACCCGGGGTATCGATTAGGTTAAGAGTGTAATGCTGACCGTCGTCCGCCTTATAGTCAAGGCCAACGGCACGAGCCTTTATGGTGATGCCGCGCTCACGCTCCAAATCCATGTTGTCAAGAATCTGGTCGGACATTACACGTTTTTCCACGGCACCGCAAAGCTCGATAAGTCGGTCAGAAAGGGTTGACTTACCGTGGTCTATATGGGCTATAATAGAAAAGTTCCTGATTTTGCTTTGATCTGTCATATTATTTATGACCATACCTTTCGCTGCACAAAAAAATTACAAGCCGAAGGGAAAAAGCGGCTGCCTTTTCCGGCTGGCCGGTTCGTTGTAAACCGGAGTGGGCTGTGCATTATATAATAAGCTTAATATTTAAATTGCCTGATTACTCGGAGATGATAGGTTTCGCGTGTTTACTCTGATGATAGGTTTTATCATGTGCCTGTGCGCTGCTCTGGGTACTTTTGCGAACCACCGTAAGCTCGGAGGAAGCCATAATACTTGTTAGCTCCGCCGAATGCAAGGTGTCTGCTTCGTTTTCGAGATGGGCCAGCATTATGCTTGCTGCGGCGTCCATATAATCGGATATAGCGTGACAAAGGGACTGATCTCCAAGCTCGTCCAAAATTCGATCCAGTCGATTTACGGAGGGAAAGCTTGTTACACTGCCTGTTTCATCCTCAACCCTGCCCAGAAGATAGTCGGACGATACGCCGAAATAATCACAGGCGTGGCAAACGAAGGCAAGACCGGGTTCACGAGTGCCGTTTTCATAGTGAGAAAGAAGTGCCTGACTGACGTGCAGTTCGCCGGCGAGCTTTCGCTGGCTAAGCTCTGCGTCCTGGCGAAGCTGTGCAAGTACGGTTCCAAAGCTTGGCATTGCCTTTTGCCCCCCTCGTGTGAATACTTACAGTATTATAATGTGTGTTGAGGGATTTGTAAACATAAAAACTGCGGAGGAAAAAAGCGCAGATGTTCAAAAATTTTTCTGTTTTTGTTCATTCGTACTTAACAAATGCATACTACTATGTACCCATGACAACAATAAACCCACCTGAAACGGAGGTTTTAGTGTGAAACTTTTTCACACTAAGATGATAAAAGAACAATCATCTTATCATTCCTTTGCTTCGCATGATAAGATGACCGCTTTCAAAAAATGTGCCGATGCGAAGCGGCGGAATGGATGATAATATGAACGAAAATAACGGTTTCGACGAAAACATCAAAAAGGACGACGAGCAGCAAAGCTATGGTCAGGAGCCTTCTGTGGAAAAGGAGGACTGCGCCTTTGAGCCCGAGGCCGAATATGAAAGCAGGGGCAGCGGCGAGTACAGCTACACAAGGGATGCCTTGCCCAAGCAGACCTATATGGACGCTGCCTATCAGACCAGGCAGGAGGCGGCCAACGCCCCCAGGTCCTACTATACTCCTCCGGAAAAGGTGGATAAGCCCAAGAAGGAAAAAAGGCGGAATGCAGATGGCAAGGGCTTTTGGGTAAAGATTATTGCGGCCTGCCTTGTCTGCGCTCTTTTGGGCGGTTTAGGCGGCGGCGCAATAGTGGCATCTCTGACACCGGAGCAGAGCACAAGCGGAGGAAGCTCCCTTACGGTGGTTCAGCCGGGAAGCGGCAATGTAAATGTCGTTCCTGTTGCAAGCGGTGAAGACCTTACAGGCTCACAGATTTACCAGCTTGGCTGTAATCAGACTGTGGGTATAACCACGGAGATAACCTACACTAACGTTTTCGGCATGAAAACCTCGGCTCCGGTCTCCGGCTCGGGCTTCATTGCTACCAGTGACGGTTACATTGTTACAAACTACCACGTTGTAAGAGATGCTTATCTCGGCGGCTACGACATTTCTGTTATGCTGTATAATGGCGAAACCTATCCAGCCAAGATTGTGGGCACCGAGGAGCAGGCAGACGTGGCTGTTTTAAAGATTGAAGCAAACAATCTGTCCGCAGTAACCTTTGGCAGCAGCGACGGCATTTTGGTTGGCGAGACAGTATACGCCATCGGCAACCCTCTTGGGGAGCTTAGCTTCTCCATGTCCACCGGCTCGGTAAGTGCCCTTAACAGGGAAATAACCACAGTGGACGAATATACCAAGCGTGAGATTACCAACACCATGTTCCAAATTGACGCTGCGGTTAACGAGGGCAACTCCGGCGGCCCCGTTTATAACAGCAAAGGTGAGGTTGTGGGCATAGTTACCGCAAAGTATGCCGACACCGGCGTTGAAGGACTGGGCTTTGCCATCCCCATTGACGAAGCGCTTAATATCATCAACGAGATAATCAAAAACGGCTATGTGAGCGGTAAAGCCTACTTCGGAATCTCCGTAAGAACGGTGGAGAGTACTGTTGCCCAGTACTATGACATGAAGGAGGGCGTTTACGTTGGCGGTGTGGAGGAAGGAAGCTGCAGCGAAAAGGCAGGACTTCTTAAGGGAGACATTATAACCGCGCTGGACGATACAGAGATTAAAACTGTAAACGACCTAAACAACGCCAAAAGTGAGTATAGAGCGGGAGATACCGTTACACTAACGGTGTTCCGTAACGGAGAAACAACCAAAATCACGCTGACCTTTGACGAGGAGGCTCCCCCCTCCGCAGTTAATGAGGAAAGCAGTGACGGCGCAGGAAACAATCAGACACTTCCTGCAGTGCCGAAGGGTTGATAATATAAAAGCATATCCCCCCCAAAAAAATGATGGGCGCAGTATCTGCGCTCATCATTTTTTAAAGCACCGGAACCGTTATAAATGAAAAGAATTAGGTAGTCATCGCATATGATGACTACCTAATTCTTTTAAAATACAGTGCGCAAAATGCGCTTCGGCTATTTAAGTTTAGTTAAAGAACTTATTGTGTATAACCTGAACGGCCTTGTCGGCATATTCCTGCTCAATAAGGACGCTGACCTTTATCTCACTGGTGGAAATCATCTGGATGTTGATTTTCGCATCGCACAGGGCTTCAAACATAAGTGCGGCGATACCGGAGGAGGAGAGCATACCTGCACCAACAATGCTGACCTTGGCAACGTCCTTGGTGGCGGTGAGGTCCTGATAACCGATAACGTCCTTTTTGTCCTTAAGAATTTCAAAGGCACGATCCAGCTCGTTTTCAGCAACGGTAAAGCTAATGTCGTTTAGTCCGCTGCGATCAATTGACTGAAGAATAATGTCTACATTGATTTTGGCGCTTGCCAAAGCTCTGAATATTTTAAAGGCAATACCCGGCTGATCCGGAACGCCGACTACGGCGATGCGGGCAACATTGGTGTCCTTTGCTATTCCGCTGATTTTCATCTGTTCCACGTTTTTCACGACCTCCTTGACTTTTGTGCCGGGTTTTCTTTCATAGCTTGAAAGAACCTCCAAATTAACGCCGTAGCGCTTTGCCATTTCCACGCTTCTGTTGTGAAGCACCTGAGCACCCAGAGACGCCAGCTCCATCATTTCGTCATAGGTTATTTCATCAAGCTTTTTTGCACCCTCAACCTTGCGGGGGTCAGCGGTGAAAACACCCTCCACATCGGTGTAGATCTGGCATTTATCCGCATGGAGTGCCGCCGCCACAGCAACGGCCGAGGTGTCCGAGCCGCCCCGTCCTAAAGTGGTAATGTCCCCAAGGGCGTTAATTCCCTGGAAGCCTGTAAAGATAACGATTCTTCGCTTATCAAGTTCCTGGCGAAGTCTTTCGGTGGAAAGCTTATTGATTTTTGCGTTGCCATGCTCGGCGTTGGTGGCAAGCTGCACCTGCCAGGCGTTAAGGGAAACAACAGGCAGCCCCATTTTTTCAAGAGCCATACTCATCAAGGCAACGGAGACTTGCTCACCGGTGGACAAAAGCATGTCAAGCTCCCTTTTTGAAGGAGAGGGGTTTATTTCCGCTGCTTTTTCCAAAAGCTCGTCGGTGGTATCTCCTTGTGCGGAGAGAATAACGACCACGTCGTTGTTGTCGCAGTAGGTGTCTGCGATTATGCCGGCGACCCGTTTAATTTTTTCTGCGTCCGCAACAGAGCTGCCGCCGAATTTTTGCACAATTAGCATCTTCAGATTTCCTCCGTTTGTTTGCTGGGTTTGCTATATTATATGAAAAGCCCACTTAGCTGTCAATCAAGAATTCTTATAAGGGAGCGAATGTCCATGTTCTTAATAAGGTCCTTAAGGCTGCTGCCGTCCATGGGGGCAGTTGCAAAGGCATATTCCTCGGGGCCTGCGCCGGGATACTCGCCGGGGAAGCTTACAAGGCGAAGGTTGCCGAAGGTTTCGCCGATTTCCTTCAAGGAGGACCCGGTACGAATATACCAACGAGATACCATAGTATCTAATTTAGATACATACCCGTCAAAACCATCCTCCCAGTCAAGATACTTGCGTGCCTTTTGGTGCTTGGCAGCATCAATGACGTCGGCAACAACTGCGGAGGCAGTGGGGCGCTTTCCTGCGCCGGCACCATAGAACATGCACTCGCCGAGGGCGTTGCCCCTAACGACAATGCCGTTCATAACCCCGTCCACATTGGATAAGAGACTGGTTTTTCCGATTAGATGAGGGGCGACATATGCGAAAATGTGTCCGTCTGTGTTACGGACAGCGCGGCCCAGAAGCTTTATTTTGCAGCCCAATCTGCGAGCATACTCCACGTCTTCAAGGCTTACACCAGAAATGCCCTCGGCGGAAACGTCCTTGGGGTCAACGTGCTTTCCGAAGCAAAGGTCGGAAAGAATGCAGATTTTGCGGCAGGCGTCGATTCCGTCCACATCTGCGGAGGGGTCACGCTCGGCAAAGCCATTGTCCTGAGCCTGCTTGAGAGCCTCCTCAAAGCTTGCACCCACGATCATTTCCGTAAGAATATAGTTTGTGGTGCCATTAAGGATTCCGAAAACCTCATCTATCTGATTGGCTGCAAGGCACTGAGTGATAGGGCGGATAATAGGAATTCCGCCGCCCACGCTGGCTTCAAAAAGATAGTTTACGTTCTTCTCCTTGGCTATGGCAATAAGCTCGTGTCCCTTGGTGGACACCAGCTCCTTGTTGGAGGTAACAACGCTTTTTCCTGCAAGCAGAGCCCGCTTGGTGAATTCGTAGGCTGCGCCAACGCCGCCCATGGTTTCCACAACGATGCTGATATCGGGATCATTTTCAATTACGGCGAAATCCCCAACAAGCTTATCGGCGAAGGGATCACCGGGGAATTCTCTTTTATCAAGAATATATTTAACAGAAATATCTTCTGCAGCGTTTTTCGCAATACTCTCTGTGTTTTCTGCAATAACCTCGGCAACGCCGCTGCCAACGGTGCCGTATCCGCAAATTGCTATTTTTGCCATTTTTATTTCTCCTTGCTATAATTTTAGGGCTGTATCAGCCGGCAATGGCCTCCACCTTTTTAACGCCCTGCATGGCTTGAAGCTCCGCCATAAGCTGCTCGGCTGTGGTGGTCATTTCCGAAGCCTCTGCCGAGATTGTAACCATTGCGATACCATTTAAAGGGATGCTTTGGTTTATTGTAAGAATGTTTGCACCGGTGTTGGCAAAAACCGAAAGCAATTGGGACAAAACGCCCATTCGGTCCCGCAGAGTGATATGATAGGTGATAATTCGCCCTCGTTTCATGTCTTGAAACGGGGTGATGGAGTCCTTATACTTGTAAAATGCGCTGCGGCTTATGCCAACCATGGCGGTGGCTTCGGCAACGGTAATGGCTTCGCCGGTTTCAAGAAGCGATTTGGCTTCCGCAACCTTAACAAAGACCTCCGGCAGCATTGTAGCATCCACCAGGTAGTATCGGGGTTTAGTGTTCATCATAACAATGTCCCTCCGTGAAAGTCAAATGTTTTCCGGTGACGCATAAAATGTTATCATGACTTTGGTCTCTTGGCAACCTTTTTCTAAGTTTTTGATACTTCAATTATGGCCAAAATATTCAAATAGATAGGATAGATTTTTCAATAAACATACAAAAGTCGGGCATTATGGCCAATTCAAGCCATGACGCCCGACAATTTTTACAAAGTTGTGAACCTGTTCTTAAGCACCAAATATACTGTTCACAAGATTCGAGATGTACTCTCCGGTAAGACCGTAAAGAGCATCCCTTGCGGCATCGTTTTCATAAAGGTCGGCAATACTGCCGCCCATTAAAAGGCCAGTAGCCCCGCAGATGATACCAAGAACAAGGAGTGTTGCAGCGATAACAAGGACGTATTTCCATACTTTTTTCATTTGTAAACGCTCCTTTCGTTAGCGCTTGAGACTGCCGGTAAGCTTTGAAATAAGCTTTACGGCGATCCAAAGAGCCAGCCACACCACAATGATGCCGGGAGTGCCCAGCATCAGCCCGCCGCCGAAAAGAAGAAGGGCGTCAGTGGTATAGTAAAGGGAAGATAAACCTGCAATAATGAGGTTTCCCATTGAAGCAAGAAGGAAAACGCCCACAGCAGCAATTGGAAGGCAGGCGGCGGCAATTATAATGCCAAGGAGGGTAACGCCAATGACCTTGAAAACGTAAGCTGCTGTAACAGCAGGACGGTTTTCTGGCTCATAGGCTTTGCCCATTTCATCGTCAATGTCGTCGTAATTCAGCTCCTCGTAGGAAACGTCGACACCGGGGATATCCTCAACTGGCATCTCCACCACGGGAATTTCTTCAACGGGCATCTCAATGGCAGGGGGCTCCTCAACAGGAACTTCCTCGATAGAAGCTTCTGCCTCGGAAGTTTCTACTACGGGGATATCTATCACGGAGGTCTCCGGCACGGAAGGCCCTTCTTCGTGCGTTTCAGTCGCAGGGACTTCAGCAGCGGAAATTTTATCTACAGGAGATTCTGACTCGAGTGATTCTACTATTGAGATACTCTCCCCAGAAATTTCGATTACAGGGGCTTCAACCGCAGGTGCTTCTACCACTGAGGTTTCTTCCATGGAAATCGCCTCCGCAGGATTCTCCTCCACGGGGGCGGGCTGATTAAGAAGCCTCAAATCCTCCCCAGAATCCTTGCGGCGCCTAAGACTTATGGCTGCCTTCATGGGGGTGTCAAGCTCCAAAATAAGCTTTGCTTCGTCCTCCGGTGCCGTACCGCTGAATATGGAGTCATAGTAGCTGATAATTGACTGACGTTCCTCCCCAGTGGCAAAGGTCAGATATTGATTTAATTCCGCAAGGAACTGCTTTCTGTTCATCTGCTACCCTTCTTTTTAGGAAATATTTGCGTTGGTGGGATTATTTAGTCAAAATATGTCATATGGTATTATATGATAATTTATGTAAACCGTCAAGAGAATTACTGTTTTTAAGACGTATTTGTCAAAATAAAGATGAGTAACGGCAAATTTAAAAACTGTATGGAGAAGAAGAGCTGTGTAGACCTGAAAAACCGTCATATGAAACGTTTTCAAGACCATAATAAGTATAGACGGTGGCAGTCTCGGCAAACCATAGTTCTAACTTGAATTTGTACTTCAAGCTCCAAGAGATAACATTTCTGCTGCTGCATTATATGAGAAAAATGGGAAAAAGGTGCAAAAAAGTCCCCGAATTAAGCTTCGGGGACTTTTTGGTTAGTTATATGTGACATCAACAGGTGTCCAGCCCTTATTCTTCATTTCCTGCCAAACCTCGCTCCAGGAGTTGTTAGCAACGGATATTCCTGCCTTTCCGGTGTACCAATTTCCATCCTCTATGTTGTAGATATAATTGGTATAAAAGCCGCTGCTGTTGGTACCGTTGGAGTGAGCAAAAAGCAAAATATCCCCGTTTGCTTCATTAAGATAAGGCTGGATGTATAAGTCTAATCCGTTTATTTGTATGGAGTCCATACTGTTTCCATTTTGCTTATAATAATATTCGCGAAGCTTAGAATTGTTTAGGTAATCAAATCCATACTTGTTTTTTCGTTCTTCCTTAGAAAGACTTTTAAAATCATCTACTATGGAGACAAAATCTTTCAAAACAGTATCTGAAACAGATATTTTTGTTCCCCCGTGTATCTCGCAGGTGACAAAGTAGAAGCCGTCTCTAAATACGGCGCTTACACGGCCATCCTCAGGACAGGGGTTGGGATTTTGCAGCGCAATGGTTTCGGCGTCAAAATCATCGTCAAGAATGCGCCGAATATTAAGCTCTCGTTGATAGTTTGCGCAGTTTGCGCTGCAGACCCCAGCCCTTGCCTTGCCGATATACTGTATATATTGAGGGACGAGCACTGCCATAAGAACGCCCAAAATCGCTATAACAACAATCAGCTCCACAAGGGTGAAGCCGCCGTTTTTGGTTTTACATGGTTTTTTAAGCAAACCGGAACACCTCCAGTAGAGAATTGCACATGACAATATAATAACATTAAAAATAAGTACTGTAAAGACAGCAAGCCCCAAAATTCAGCAGTTTATACCCAAATTACCCTTGAGAAACGGTGGCAAAGAGTATATACTATAGCGATATGACATATAACTTGTGGAGGAAAAGGGATGTCCGAAAACACTGATTATACAAAACGTGCCAGGGAGCTTTTTGGTAAAGACAGGTACGGAACCGATCTTACGGGAATATATCTTGAAGAAGCACGGAAAAATTACGCACGCTGTACCCTTGAAATCGAGGATAAGCACCTGAATATTAACGACTATGTTATGGGCGGGGTCATTTGCACCCTGATTGACTACACCTTTGGTGTGGCGTCCAATGCGGAGGAGAATAATACAATAACTCTTTCGGCTGCCATAAACTATGTTACAAGCACCAAGGGCCCAAAGCTTTTTTGCGAGGCAACCTGCACCAAGGATGGCAGAAAAATCTGCTTCTACAACGTTGTTTTAACGGATAGCAGCGGCAAAACAGTTGCCACAGCGGAGGTAAACGGATATAAAACCAAGTAACGCTTCCGTTTTTATACAATAAAATAGATTATACTTTACAAATGTAATAATGTATGATAAAATTCTATAGCTTTCGCCTGTGAGCTTAGTTTTGGGAAGCAACCGAGAAACGGTGCCTTTCGGCCCAATACTCAGCCACAAGGTATGGTAATTAAGAAGGGAGATCAAAATTATGATCACTAAAGACCAGAAAACAGCAGTTATTGAAGAAAATCGCACTCACGAGAGCGATACCGGCTCACCCGAGGTTCAAATTGCTATCCTCACCGAGCGTATCAACCAGCTTAACGCTCACCTGAAGATTCACAAGCAGGACAATCATAGCCGTCTTGGCCTTTTGAAGATGGTTGGTAAGCGCCGCCGTCTCCTTGACTATCTTATGGACAAGGACATCGAGCGCTATCGTGCTATCATTGCAAAGCTTGGCATCAGAAAGTAACTATTATTCAATGGGGCTGTTTCGCTTTTTGCCGAAGCAGCCCCTTTGTACAATAGAACCAGCAACCTACGCAAAGACATGATATTATGGGCCTTTTTGGCTATAATATATGAAATGAAGTAAGAAATGCGAAGAAACCCTTTAGCAGTTGAAAATGGGCTCATACTGGGTATGAGTGTGTTTTCAAGTGCTAAAAGGAAAGGCTTCGCAACAGGGTTTTTACCCGAAAGGAGCAATCGAATGATAATCAAAAAGAAAGAATTCACAAATGTTCACCGCTACGAAACCATGCTGGCAGGCCGTCCGCTGGTTTTTGAAACCGGCAAGGTTGCCGAGCTGTGCAACGCCTCAGTTGTCACAAAGTACGGCGAGACCACCGTTCTTGTAACCGTTACCGCCAGCGCAAAGCCCCGTGACGGCATTGACTTTTTCCCTCTTGCAGTGGACTTTGAAGAAAAGCTTTATGCAGTCGGCCGCATTCCCGGCAGCTTTATGCGCCGGGAATCCAGACCCAGCCTTCCCGCTGTTCTGGCTTCCCGCATGATTGACCGTCCCATGCGTCCCCTTTTCCCCTATGACCTTCGCAACGATGTTGTTATTTCCTGCACTGTTCTGTCCGTTGACCGTGACTGTGCACCGGAAATTACCGCTATGATAGGCGCCGGCGCTGCTGTCGCTATTTCCGACGTTCCCTTTAACGGGCCTATCGCCGGCATCGCCCTTGGCTGGGACGGCGAAAACTTCCTCTTCAACCCCACTCAGGCTGAAAGAGAAACCAGCAAGATGAACGTTACTGTGGCTGCTACCCACGAAAAGGTGGTTATGATCGAAGCCGGCGGCGACCAGATTCCTGATGACGTTATGTACGACGGCATCGTTGCTGCACACAACGAAATTCAGACCGTTTTGAACCTTATTGACACTATGGTTGCCGAAATCGGTAAACCCAAGTTCAGCTATGAGCATGCCGCCTTTGACGATGAGCTTTTCAGCACCCTTTGCACCAACGAAATGGAAGGCATGGAGTACTGCATGGACACCGACGATAAAAACGTCCGTGAAGCAAGAGTTATCGAGTGGTGGGACAATTGCCTTGAAAAATATCTTGAGCAGTTCCCCGAGATGCAGACCTATTACGACGAGATAATCTACAAGATTCAAAAGAAGGTCGTTAAAAAGTGGCTTTTGGCCGGCAAGCGTGTTGACGGACGTGCCATGAACGAAATCCGTCCCTTGGCTGCCGAGGTTGGTCTTATTCCCCGTGTTCACGGAAGCGGCCTTTTCACCCGTGGTCAGACCCAGGTTATGACCATTGCAACTCTTAACACCCTTGCAGCCGCCCAGAAGCTGGACACCATCTGGGAAGAAGAAGAAAAGCGCTTTATGCACCATTATAACTTCCCCTCCTACTCCGTGGGCGAGGCAAAGCCCTCCCGCTCAACCAACCGTCGTGAGTTTGGTCACGGTGCCCTGGCAGAAAAGGCTCTTGAGCCGGTTATCCCCGCAGTAGAGGATTTCCCCTATGCAATCCGCCTTGTTTCCGAGGTTCTGTCCTCCAACGGCTCCACCTCACAGGGCAGTATCTGCGGCTCTACCCTTGCGCTTATGGACGCCGGTGTTCCCATTAAGGCTCCTGTTGCAGGTATCTCCTGCGGACTTATTCAGGACGATAACGGCGGCTTCACCACCTTTATCGACATTCAGGGCGTTGAGGACTTCCACGGCGAGATGGACTTTAAGGTTGCCGGAACAAAGAAGGGCATTACCGCCATTCAGATGGATCTTAAAAACGACGGCCTTTCCCATGAGATAATTAAGAATGCCCTTGAAATAACCAAGGAAGCTCGTTATCAGATACTTGACGAGATCATGCTGCCCTGCATTTCCGAGCCACGCACGGAGCTTGCGGCAACAGCACCCAAGATGGTCACCATGCACATTGATCCCGACAAGATTCGTGAAGTCATCGGCTCAGGCGGCAAGGTAATTCAGAAGATTTGTGCAGACACTGGCTGCAAAATTGACATTGACGACGACGGCAGCATCTATATTGCCCACGAGGACATGGACGCCTGCCGTGCAGCACAGAAAATTATCGAAGCCATCGTGTTTGTCCCCGAGGTCGGAAAGCTTTACTATGGTAAGTGTGTCCGCATAATCCCCATCGGCGCATTCATCGAGCTGGCTCCCGGCAAGGACGGCATGTGCCACATCAAGGATCTTGAGTTCAAGCGCACCGAAAAGGTTGAGGATGTTCTAAACATCGGTGACATGACCTGGGTCAAGGTTGTAGAAATCGACGACAGAGGCCGTGTAAATCTTTCCCGCAAGGACGCTCTTAAGGAGCGTGAGGCTCAGGGACTTACCGACTAATCCCCTAAAAACACATCGGGGCGGTGCAGCGCACCGCCCCGATTTTTCTTACTATTGCGGAGAAAATACCTCATATTCTATCTGAAAAGAGGAGCTTTATGCACGAATACCTGAATTTACCAAACGGCGTGCGCATTGTCTATGAAAAAATGCCATATATGCGCAGCGCCTCGGTGGGCGTTTTTGTAGGCGTTGGTTCACGCTATGAGAAGGCTTCAGAAAACGGCAGCGCTCATTTTATTGAGCACATGCTGTTTAAAAGCACCCAAAGACACAGTGCTGAGGAGCTTGCCTATATAACCGATGGCATTGGCGGCCAGATAAACGCATATACAACACGAGAGCAAACCTGCTTTTATGCAAAGGTTTTGGATACCCACCTTAAGACGGCGATTGAGCTTTTATGCGAGATGTTTTTTGAATGCTCCTTCGACGAGCAGGAGACCCAGAGCGAGCGGGGGGTCATAATCGAAGAAATCGGGATGTACGCCGATACGCCGGAGGACGACTGCTATGAGCGAATGATGGCGGGCTGCTTCAAGGGTGCCTTGGGCCGTCCTGTGCTGGGAACGGTAAAAACCCTGTCAGGAATGACAGGGGCAAGCCTGCGTGAGTACAAGGAAAAGCACTATACAGCAGGCAACATCGTTATCTCCCTTTGTGGAAATTTTGACGACAGCCATATTGAGTTGCTTAGGGAAAAATTCTCCGTTATGGATAAGAAAAAGCGATCAAATATCCATAAAGCAGATTATACTCCTTTTTCTACGGTTAAACGCAAAAGGACAGAGCAAAATCAGTTTTGCATTGGTTTCCCCTCGGTTCCAGTAAGCAGCGAGGAGCGCTATGCAATGGACCTTATGAACACCGCCTTCGGTGGGGGCGTTTCCTCAAGACTGTTCCAAAACATCCGTGAAAAGCACGGACTTTGCTACACCATTTATTCCTTCCAATCCTGCTTTGCCGACACCGGAATGCTGGCAATTGCCACGGGCGTGAACAAGGATACGGAGCTGCGCTCACTTTCCCTAATTGCGGACGAGATTCGCCGCTTTGTGGATGAGGGTGTTGGTCAGGAGGAGCTTGACAGGGCAAGGGAACAGGCAAAATCCTCAGTGGTCATGGGTATGGAATCAACCTCGGCAAGGATGCTGAAGCTTGGCAACTCCATGCTGATACACGGAAAATGCCGGACAACGGACGAGGTTATTGCGCTTTATGATGCAGTTACCTGTGAGGATATCCTTCGCCTTGCACGGCAGCGCTTTGATTTTTCCCGGCTGTCTCTGTCTGCCTTGGGTCGGACGGAAACAGTGGACGAGTATAAAAAGGCGTTGGGATTATAAAATAGGATAATAAAAAGGCTGGGTATATCCAAATAGGATATACCCAGCCTTTTTGTTTTATAAATGTGCTTATTCGGAAAGTGCGCTTTGCACGTAGTAGTTGAAACGGCGTTCCCGCTCAAGGGTGGTGGCTTCCATATGTCCGGGGTACACCTCAAAATCACCGTCAAGCTCGGCAAGGCGCTTTAAAGAGCGCATCATTGCGCTTCCGTCACAGCCGGGAAAATCCGTGCGGCCGCAGGAGTCTTTGAAAAGGGTGTCACCGGTGAAGATGGAATTTTCACATATAAAGCACAGTCCGCCCGGAGAATGGCCGGGGGTTTCAATAACCTTCATGGTGAGGCTGTTTATGGAAAGCTCGTCGCCCTCCTTAATGAACCTTGAGTCCTTGGGTGGGGCAAAACGGAGCCCCATTTGAAGCATGTTTTCACGAACCTCATGCTTGTGAAGGCAAACCTGCGCTCCGGTCTGCTCGTGAACGGCATTCACCGCTCCCGTGTGGTCAAAGTGACCGTGGGTAAGCAGGATGTACTTACAGGAGAGCTTGTTGTCCTCCAAATATTTCATTATTGCGTTTGACTCGTCACCGGGGTCGATTATGAAGCACTCGCGGGTGTTCTCGTCGCTGACGATATAGCAGTTTGCCTGAATGTTGCCAAGAGCCATGCCCTTAATAATCATTTTTTGAGATCCTCCATGACCCTCAAGGAGTACGCATCACGCATGTACACGTTGGTGCGGCGCTCATATTCAAGCTTTGTGGGAACCATGTGACCGGGGAAAACATCATATTCGCCGGGAAGCTCGTATAGCTTGAGAAGGGATTTTTTAATTACATTATAGTCTGTGCCGGGGATATTGGGAGCTGCTCCGCAATTCCCCCGAAGAAGAGTGTCACCGGTGAAGATGGCGTCCTCGCAGATAAGGCAAATGCCGTCATCTGTGTGGCCGGGGGTTTCAAGCACGGAGAAAACCATGCTGCCGCAGGTGAGCTTATCGCCTTCGTGAAGGTCAATACTGGGTATGCTGAGCTGGAGGGTTTCGCCTCTTTCAGCCATGCGCTGGGAAAGGGGACGAAGATTCATGCAGAAGGTTGCGCCGGTGTGGTTGGCAACAGCGCCCAGAGCACCCACATGGTCGCTGTGCCCGTGGGTTGCGATGATGTATTTGCAGCTCAGCTTTTCCTGGTCTAGATAGTCGTTTATAAGCTCAGCCTCATCACCGGGATCAATCACTACGCAGTCCATGGTTTCGGCGTCAACGACAACATAGCAGTTGGTCATTGCTTCGCCTACCTGAAGGGTCCGAATTATCATTGCAGTTCCTCCTATTTATTGTTTTTGATATTCTAAGTTTATAGCTCCTGAGTGTCAAAAATTAGGGTAACGGGACCGTCGTTTGCGGATTCTACTAACATATCTGCACCGAAAACACCGGTTTCCACTTTGAAGCCACGGTCACGGCAGAGGGAAATGACCTGCTCATAAAGGGGAACGGCGGTTTCCGGACGGGCAGCCTTTGTAAAGCCGGGTCTTCTAGAGCTGCAGTCGGCATACAGGGTGAACTGGGATACAATAAGAAGCTGAGCGCCCACCTTGTCGGGGGAAAGATTCATTTTGCCGTTTTCATCCTCGAAAACTCTAACACCGCAGATGCGGTCGGCAATCTTATCCGCCTGGGCAGGGGTGTCGTCCACATGGATACCTAAAAGAACAAGAAAGCCCGGGCCTATTTTAGATTTTATTTCGCCGTCAATTGTGACGGAGGCACTCTTAACTCGTGTTACTACGGCTCGCATGAAAAGCTCCTTTCAAATGGTCGGCAAAGCCTAATCGCCGGAGCGCGAGATATCCGAAACACCGGCAACGGTACGCAGCCGTGCGATTATATTATCCAAATCGGATAAGTTTTTCACCTGAAGTGTCAGGATAACGGTGGATTTTTTACCATCCAAGTCACGGGCATTCAAACTGAGCACCTTTGCGGAAAGGGCGTTTAGAACCGTTGCAATGTCCATTACAAGGCCGCTGCGCTCCTTGGCAATTATACGGATGGTGGTCATATAGCTTTCAGAGGGTGAGTCCGCCCAGCTTACGCTGATCCAGCGCCCGCCATCCTGGGGGTCGTCACGTCCGGCAAGGTAGTTTTTGCAGTCCTTGCGGTGGACGCTTACGCCGTAGCCCCGAGTGATGAAGCCAACAACGTCGTCACCTGGGACGGGGGTGCAGCAGCGTGAAAACTTTACGAGACAGTTGTCAAGCCCCTCCACCAAGATTCCGTGAACGGCATTTTGGCGGTGAGACTGCTGCGCCTTCAAAATCTCAGCACGTTCGTTGATTTTGTCCACATTTGTTTTTGGCGTAAGCTTATGGCTTTTGACAATTTCGTCCTTAACACGGTTGACCGCCCTTGTGGCGGTCATTCCGCCGTAGCCGATTGAGGCAAAAACGTCGTCCAAATTGGCGACAGCCAGCTTTTTGAGGATGATGGGTAAAAAGTCCTCGTCAGTGACCATAGCCATGGTAAGTCCTGCTTGCTTAAGCTCCGATTCAAAGGCGGATTTGCCGTGGATAATGTTGTCCTCCCGCTTTTCCTTTTTGAACCACTGCTTTATCTTGTTGCGTGCGGCGCCGCTTTTTGCCAGCTTCATCCAGTCACGGCTGGGACCGGGAGCGGATTTGGAGGTCATTACCTCCACAATATCTCCGTTTTGGAGAATTCTATCGAAGGATACGATACGCCCGTTGACTTTTGCACCAATCATGCGGTTGCCAACGGCGGAATGTATGCCATAGGCAAAGTCAATAGGTGTTGCGCCCGCCGGCAGGTTTATAACGTCCCCCTGAGGGGTAAAAACGAAAACCTCATCGGAGAACATGTCAATTTTAAGGTCGTGGAAAAAGTCCTGAGCGTCGCTGTCCTGCTGGGCCTCCAAAAGGCGGCGTATCCATGCAAACTTTTCCTCGTCACCCATTTTGATACCCTGCTCGCCGGATTTGTACTTCCAGTGGGCGGCAACACCGTATTCGGCGGTAAGGTGCATTTCAAAGGTGCGTATCTGCACCTCAAAGGGGATGCCTTCAGAGCCGATCACCGTGGTGTGTATGCTTTGATACAAGTTGGGCTTGGGGGTGGAAATATAGTCTTTGAAACGCCCGGGGATGGGCTTGTACATATCGTGTATGTGACCTAAAACATTGTAGCAGTCCGCAATGTTGTCTACTATTACACGGAAGGCACAAAGGTCAAAAATTTCGTTTATTTCCTTTTTTTGGGCGTACATTTTGCGATAGATGCTGTAAATGTGCTTAATTCTGCTGGCAATGGTGCATTTGACGCCCCATTCCTCCATGCGTGAGCCAATGTCGCTCTCCACCTTTGCCATGAAGCCCTCAAGAGTGTCCATCCGCTGCTCAAGGGCATCTGTAATTTCCTTGTAACCCACGGGGTCAAGGTATAAAAGAGACAAGTCCTCCAGCTCCCACTTAACACGCTGCATTCCCAGACGGTGGGCGATTGGGGCATATATTTCCATGGTCTCCAAGGACTTAGAAAGCTGCTTTTCCGGGGTTTGATATTCCATTGTGCGCATGTTATGGAGACGGTCAGCGATTTTGATGAGGATAACACGGATGTCGTGGGACATGGCAATAAGCATTTTGCGCATGTTTTCCATCTGCTCATCCTCTTTGCTGGTGTACTGCACACGGGTCAGCTTAGTAACACCCTCCACAATATCGGCAACGGTGGTGCCGAATTGCTTGGCAATATCGTCATGTGTAAGGGGAGTGTCCTCTATGCAGTCGTGAAGAAGCGCTGCAATAATAGACTCCTCGTCAAGGCCCATTTCCACACAGATTTGGGCTGCGGCAATGGTATGGGTAACGTAATCAGAGCCGTCCTTTCGCTTTTGGCCGCTGTGAGCGACCACGGCGCATTCATAGGCAGCATGAATTCTGCCCATATCCGCTGTGGGATTGAGCTCCAAAACACTTTTTTCAAGCTGCGTATAAAGCTCCCCGGCAGTGAGGGGCTTTTTTGCCGTATCTTCCTGCATGTGAGATCCTTTCTTTCCTATTGCAAATTCCACAGTCTGCGGAATATGGGGGAGTTTTCAAGAGCATTTTTCTTGGAGTTGTCCGTAATTTTGGCGGAGATGAAGCTATCGCCGGAGCTTACGGTTAAAAGACCCAAGTCTTTAAATATGTGAAGGCAGAGACAAAGCCTTAAGGCGCTCATGCCGGGCAAAGCACTTTTATTCGGGTGCTGAAGGTCAAGCGTCATACTTCCACCGCAATTTTTTATGCTGCGCCAAACAAGGGCAAGGTCGCAGCGGTCGGGGCGGAAGGCCGCAAAAGCATCGAGAAAGTCGGGGTCAAGGGATTTTAGGCAGTAACGGGAAATTTCGGAGGGGCGGATATCGGAAACCAAAAGCTGCACACTGCGATTTCCCCGAAAATCATTTATTTGCGGGTAAAAGCATAAATCAACCAAGCTGCCGGGAGAAATATCCACATCTGAAAGGCAGTGTCCGAAGTAAACGCAGTCAAAATGACGCTCACCGGATAAAACACGAAGTCGAAGGTGTTTACCACCGCCTATTTCACTTATGCTGTCCAAATTAAGGCCGCAGGCAAACATAAGCGGGCGAGGATTGTCCGAACCGCAGGGCTCCAGCTCGTCCAGAGACAAAACGCCGTCGATGTCCAAAAGCTTAAAATCCTCAAGCAGCAGCTCCGGTTCAAGGCAGGGGAGGGATTTCGGGGGATTTTCAGCGTAATACAGTGCTAAAGCACTGCGGAAAGCATCAATTTTATCCCGCCGAATGTTAAGACCGGCGGCAAAAGCGTGACCGCCAAAGCCTTCAAGATGCTCAGAGCAGGCACTAAGAGCTTCAAAAAGATTAAAATCGCCATAGCTTCTGCAGGAGCCCTTGCCCATCTCGCCGTCCAGACAAATCATAATGGTTGGCTGGCGGTATTCCTCAGAAAGTCTTGACGCAGCTATGCCCACAACACCCGGATGCCAGCCGTCACCGGCAAGAACAATGGGCGAGGAGGGCGGAGTTTTTGCAAAGACCGAGGAGGCCTCCTCCCAAACGGAGGTTTCGAGTTCCTGACGCTGCCGGTTCAGCTCGCAAAGCTTATCGGCGTAGGGAGCGGCGATGTCCATATTTTCGGCAAGCAGCAGATTGATGGAGGTTTCTGTTTGGCAAAGCCTGCCTGCGGCATTTATCCGCGGGGCCAGCATAAAGCTTACTGTGGAGGCAGAAAGAGGACGACCCGAGGCGCCCGATTTTTCCATAAGGGCAGCAAGCCCGGGGCGGGGACAGGACTTAAGCTTTTCAAGTCCTTGATAAACAAGTGCCCGATTTTCAGAAGTAAGGGGCATAACGTCGGCAATGGTACCGAGGGCCGCAAGGTCGGAGTATTTTTCCAAAATAGGCTTATGGCTGCCTGCCAATGCGCAGGCAAGCTTGAAAGCCACGCCCACACCCGCAAGCCCGTCAAAGGGATAGGAGGAGCCGGGGCGCTTGGGGTCTATAACGGCGGTAGCATTGGGCAGCGTGCCGGGGCACTCATGGTGGTCAGTGATTATTATGTCCATACCCAGACTTTTTGCATACTCCACCTCGGAAAGGGCGGTAATGCCGCAGTCCACAGTGACAACAAGCCTGATTCCATCCTCCGCAAGCTGACGCAAAGCGTCGGCGCTCACGCCGTAGCCCTCGTCAATTCTGTCGGGTATGTAGATTATGCAGTCCGTTCCACGGGAGCGGAAGTAATCGCAAAGAAGGCAGGAGGAGCTGATACCGTCCACATCGTAGTCGCCGTAAACGGCGATATTTTCCCTTCGCTCAAAGGCAAGCTTTAAGCGGGCGACGGCAGCTTCCATCCCGTCTAAAAGAAGGGGGTCATATAAAAGCTCCGAACTTCTTGATAGATAGGTTTTTGCAGCCTCCGGGGTAGAAACACCTCGTGCCTGAAGAACCGCAGAGAGCAGCGGCGAATATCCCGCATTTACAAGCTCAAGCTGTGGCTTGTCCCCGAAAAGCGGTATTTTGAGGTGTTCATGTTCCATCTAAGCCTCCAGTAAAAGTGCGTTTTATCATTTAATTATAACAGAAAAAGACATGACGGGCAATAGCGGGAAAACAAAAACAGGGGTTTCGTGTCCGTATATGTAGATATATGGCGCAAAATGCTTCAAAAGGATATAGGGTTTCCCCAAAGAAGTAGGGCAGGCTTTGTTGACAGAACAACGGTAAAGTGGTACATTTCATAAGTTACACAATGAGATTGGAGGGACAAAGGTGAAAAGCGATGTAAGTCTGATGACTAAGGGACCCATATACAAGCAAATATTGTCCTTTGCGCTTCCAATTTTTTGGGGACAGCTTTTTCAGCAGATGTACAACATGGTGGACTCCATTGTGGTGGGTCGCTTTGTGGGTATGGATGCTCTGGCTGCCGTAAGCTCATCGGGCAGTCTTGTGCAGCTTTTGGTGGGCTTTTTCGTGGGCTGCTTTATGGGTGCGGGCGTTGTGATATCCAAGTACTTCGGTGCCGAGGATAAGGACAGGGTCAGCCGTGCCGTGCATACCGCCGTTTTGTTCGGCATTACTGCCGGGGCGATTCTTACGGTTATAGGCACCATTTTTACAGGGCAGTTTTTGCAGTGGATGGGGACGCCGGCAGGTGTTCTTCCCCAGGCTATAGATTATCTTCGCATTTATTTTTACGGCGCTCTTTTTATGGCTCTTTTTAACACCGCCAGCGGAATTTTTCAGGCGGTGGGGGACAGTCGGCATCCGCTTTACTACCTTGTCATTTCCTCAGTAACTAATATCGTGTTGGATTTGCTGTTTGTAGCCGTAATGGATATGGGAGTGGCGGGGGCGGCGATAGCCACAGTTATTTCTCAGGGTGTGGGCGTTTTCTTGGCGTTTATCCGCCTTTGCACCACGAAGGAGATTTACAGGGTGTGTATAAAGCGCCTTCGTTTCGACGGCGAGCTTCTGCGGGAAATACTGCGCACGGGCATGCCCGCAGGTGTGCAAAACAGCGTTATTTCACTGGCTAATGTTGTGGTGCAGTCGAATATTAACGCCTTTGACGCCGCAGCTATGGCCGGATATGGGGCCTCAAGCAAGGTGGAGGGCTTTGTATTCATCCCGATTACAAGCTTCGCCATGGCTATGACAACCTTTATAAGTCAGAATTTAGGTGCAAAAAAATATAAGCGTGCAAAGCGTGGGGCGGCATTTGGAATCATTACCTGCTGCATAATAGCCCAACTTGTGGGAGTAATATATTATTTTACCGCTCCGTATCTGGTGGCGCTTTTCAACAGCGAGCCGGAGGTGGTTGCGCTGGGGACAAAGCACGCCCATATAATTGCGTTTTTCTTCTTCCTTTTGGCTATTTCCCACTGTGCGGCGGGAATCATGCGCGGGGCGGGAAAGGCCGTCGTACCCATGCTGGTAATGCTTATATGCTGGTGCGTGATAAGGGTGACATATATCACCGTGGTTACCCAGTTTATACCGAAAATTGAGGTCGTTTACTGGGCGTATCCACTGACTTGGGCATTAAGCGGAATAATATTTACCATATATATGCTGAAAAGCGATTGGGTACACAGCTTTGAAAAGACAAAGGCGGCGGCAAGGTAAAGAAAAGTGTAGTTAATTAGCGCGTCATTGCTTGACAGATAAAGGCTTGACGTGCTAACATACGAAGGCACAATAGATGCCGGTGTGGCGGAACAGGCAGACGCCCGGGACTTAAAATCCCGTGAGGGGCGACCCTCGTACCGGTTCGATCCCGGTCACCGGCACCACGTCGGAGCAAACTGCGCTCCCGCAACAAAAACCAGTCTTCGGACTGGTTTTTGTCTTGTCCGCTTCGTTGCTCCTCCTTTTCAAACCGCAGCCCACTGCGCCGGGCTCGCAGTTTGTTTTTGGGGCGGGTGTACGGCATCTATTTTGACCGCAGTTCACAAAAAAGCTCATTGCGAAAGCAATGAGCTTTTTTGTTCTTCTTTAATAGAAAATTATACTTTTATAAACAGCAAAATAATTGACTTACCGATTTATCTGTGCTATTGTGATGAAAATAGACCAGTAAGTCTATTTTTGGAGGGCGTCATATGAAACGAGACGAAAGAAATTTAATCAGCAGGACAAAAATTATCAACAGTGCTCTCAAAGAATTTGCTCAGCAGGGCTACGGTCTTAGCTCCGTGAACACGATTTGCACTCAGGGAGACATTTCCAAGGGCATCCTGTACCATTATTTTAAAGACAAGGATGAGCTGTATCTTGCCTGTGTAAGGGAGCTATTTGACGATTTGACCCGCAGCCTTTCTGTGGAGCTGGAGGAGGAAGGTGGCGAAATGGAGACGCAGCTTGAGCAATACTTTAATGCAAGGATGAGTTTTTTCAACGAAAGGCCCTTATACCACCAGCTTTTTTGCGATGTGGTTATCACCCCGCCGAAGCAGCTTGTCCAGGAGATTAACGAGATAAAGAAGGACTTTGATGCCCTTAATATAAGCGTGCTTACAAAAATGCTGCAGAGTGTGAAGCTGAGACCGGGGCTTAGCGTGGCGGCTGCGGTGGAAACCTTTCGGCTTTATCAGGACTTTGTAAATGCACGCAGGCAGATGGACTCGCCATATCAAATTGATGTGGAGCAGCATGAGCAAACCTGCCGAAGGACTCTTAATATTTTGTTGTATGGTGTTGTGGAAAGAGGAGAAGCGAGCCATGAGCAGTGAAAAGCAAATTGGAAAACAGTCCATTCTTGGCGAGGTGAAGCCGTCAAAGGCTATAGTAAAGCTGGCAGTGCCTGCCACAATTGCCCTGCTGGCAAAGGCGGTTTATAATATAGTAGACACCGCATACATCGGCCTTTTGGACAGCGAAATTGCGCTGGCTGCCGTGGGTGTAACGCTGCCGCTGCTACTGATATTTGTGTCTATTGAAAATATTTTTGCGGCGGGTGCTGCCGTTTTAGCCGGACGTCAGCTTGGTGCAGGAGAAAAGGTTAACGCCAACATAACGGTTTCCACCATCGTGTCGGCGTCAGCACTGATCGGTGCTGCCCTTTGCATTGGCGGCATCATCTTTATGGAACCGCTGCTTCGGGCCTTCGGAGCGTCCGAGACGGTAATGCCCCTTGCCAAGGACTATGCCTTTTGGATGTTTATTGCGGCACTGGCAAATTTGCCGGCACAAAGCCTTAACTGTGCCGCCCGGGCAGAGTCCTCTGTGAAAATATCCTCCATTGCCGTAATAACCGGAGCTTTTCTTAACGTTATTTTAGACCCGATTTTCATGTTTGACTGGGGCTTCGGAATGGGCGTGGAGGGGGCATCCCTGGCAACTACCATTTCCCAGGTGGTCACCTTTGCCATCCTCGGGTGGTTTTATTTGAGCGGACGCTCCATTATAAAGGTGGGGCTAAAGTACATAAAGCCCACACTAAAGCTGTTCAAGGATGTTATTTTAATTGGCATTCCCACAGCGGTAATTCAAATTTGCCTTGCCGTTGCCACCTCCCTTACAAATGTTGCCGCAGCAGCGCTGCCGGACAGTGATCTTATAATTGCGGCATACGGCATAGTGCAGCGGCTTATTCTCGTGGGCTGTTATGTGATTATGGGCTTTATGCAGGGCTATCAACCGGTGGCATCGTATGCCTTCGGGGGTAAAAACGAGGAGCGTTTCCATGACGCAGCAAGGTTCTCTTTGAAGGCCACACTTCTTCTTTCACTGATTGTGGCGCTGGTGTACATACTTTTATCCAGCCCGCTGATTATGCTTTTTAACCGCAACCCTTCTGTTGTGGAATACGGTTCACGACTGCTCATTTCACAGGTGGCGCTTTACCCGGCGTTTGGTCTTTGCTACATGATGACCATTACCTTCCAAACCATTGGCGCATCAAAATTCGGTCTGTTTTTGTCCACAATACGCCAAGGTATATTTTATATCCCCTGCATTTTGCTGTTGCCAAAGCTGTGGGACATATGGGGAATTTATGCTTCCCAGCCCATTGCGGATATTTTGACTTTGATCGTGTGCCTGTGCTCCTACAAAACCATGAAGAAGCTGGCAGCGAAAAATATGTATAGACAATAGATAAGACGGACGCAGCATAATATTAAATATAGTAATAGTAAAGCCGAGGAACAGGGAAAACCCTGATTCCTCGGCTTTTTTACGCCTAAAATATGGTTACGGCAGCTTTTATTCCAGAAATTGGGGACGGGTATTCACTGTTTTTTCCATAAGCTCATCAAAGAAATTAACAATAAAGCTTTTAAAATGCGCCGCATTTCGTCCGTTGACCAAATGCTTATTATAGCTAAGCCCGTAGTGTCCCACAACATCGGGAATATCAATTTTTCTTACATTGTCCCAAAGCTCGGGATAATCCGTCATTATGACCTCGGTAACAAAGGCATAGCCAACGCCGCTTTTGACCGCTTGAGTAATAACGTTCAGGTTATCAGACTCGCACACTATCTTGGGATAATAATGGTATTCGTCAAATATGGGCTGAAGTCTGTTGCGCATTCCGCTACCCTTTGGCATGGTAACAAGCTTTTCATCGCGAATGTCATCTATGCTAACAGCCTGTTTGCTTAGCAAGCGGTGATCAGGCGGCAGCAAAACACAGCCGACAGCCTCGAAAATATTTATGGTTTCGATAACATCGGATACTCCTTCTGTGGGCAGAGGGGGGCTGCTAAGTGCAAATTGAGCATTGCCATTTACAAGGGAATCAATCATATCGTTAGTTTTAACCTGCAATATTGAAAGAGAATAGTCCGGAGATTTGCGGTTAAAGGCAAGAATTAAATGAGTTGAAAAGGACTCGGTGTTGGAGACAAGGGTGATTGTCTGCTCCTTGCGGTCAAAAATATAGTCCATCTCGTTGTTCAGAATGTCCATATCTGCAAGGACCTTTTTGGCGCATTTGTAGAACACCTCACCGTTGGGATTTAGCTTTATTCTGCGGCCCACTTTGCTGAAAAGCTCGCCGCCAACGTCGTCCTCAATTTGGTGGATAACCCTTGTAAGGTAAGGCTGGGCTATGTTTAGCTTCTCTGCCGCCTTGGTTACATGCTCAAGCTCGGCGGTTGTACAGAAGTAGCGTAAATCTTTAAGTTCCATAAAAAATCTCCTTATCCATACCTTGTAATATATGTATCTATATATAGCTTTTGTATAATTTAATACTAAGTTCAGGTATTCGGTAATGAAAAACAAAGTATTTTACATGAAGATGTTTGGTTTGTAGAATAAGCACATAAGAACTATGCAACCCTGCAATTCATACCCTATAGATTATATATTCTTGGAGTATGACAGTCAAGAAAAATATGACATTCAAGGAGAGCAGTAAAATGGCAGATTGGAAAAAGTACTACGAAGAGCACTTGGTGAATCTGGTAGATGCAGCAAAGGCAATCAAATCCGGTGACACCATATTCATGGGCAGTACCCTATGTGTTCCGGCAGCATTTATGGATGCGTTGGCAGAGCGTTACGAGGAACTGGAAAACGTAACACTGATGGCCAACATGTATTTGGCACCTACCAAGATTATGATGGATCCAAAGTACAAAAAGACCTTCCACACCATCACATTGTTCGCAAATGTTTTGGAGCGTATGGCTGCAAAGCAGAACAATATCGACTTTCATGCAGCACCCTA
>CAZJYY010000025.1:0-28493 GCA_964550315.1 uncultured Oscillospiraceae bacterium
GCTTCAAAACCGTATAGGTGGTTGATTTTTTCCAGCCCAGCTCTTCAAGGCACAATCTGCAAAGCTCCGGTGAGGACAGGGGTTCGTTGTCCCAAACGATGGAAAGCATTCGAAAATCTGCGTTACTGAGTTTTTGTTCCATAAAAATCCTCCGGTCTAAGGTCTTAGACCACTTACAGTCTAACGCCTTCGACCGGAGTTGTCAACCATGATTTAAAAATTAACCCAAAACTCTGCGCCGCCGTCTTTATTCTCTGCGCCATAGGTAAAGCCGTGTTTTTTTAGTATCTGCGCCGCAAGATAAAGACCAAGTCCACTGCCACCGCCCCGCTGCGACTCTGTCTTGGTATAGGCATTCCATAAATTGGGAAGGTCTTTCTCCAAAATGGGTGCGCCGCTGTTGAAAATGCTAAAACGACGGTCTGAAATATCAATTTTAATTTTCCCGCCCTCGCTCCGATGCTTCACAGCGTTACTTAAAAAATTCTCAATTACCCTTTTCATTAGTGCCCTATCGGCAAGTAGCTCTGCGTCCCCTTCCACTGTACATTCAATGTTTGATAGATTAGGTTCATATTCCAAAATAACCTCGTTTACCAAGGCTCCAAGACTCAGTTTTTCCTTATTTAATTGCAGCTTCGGGCGCTCCAGCTTTGAAACCTCAAGCATTTGGCAAACCATTTCGTCCATGCTTTTCGTGGTTTCAACAATGCTTTTGGCATAGTGCTCCCGCTTGTCGGCGTGAAGGTTTTCCGCAAGCATTTCCCCGTATCCCGATATGACCGCCAAGGGCGTTTTAAGGTCGTGGGCAATGCCGTTGGTCATGTCCCTTCGGGCATTTTCAAGGGCAAGCCTTGCCCTTTCACTCCTCACCGTGGAAACCGAGGTGAAAAGTGCCGCAAGAAGAACTATTCCAAGGCTTGCGATCCACACGGGTATGATAGTCTCCTTTGACAGCGCCCACAAATCAATTTCCTTCCCCATTAAATAACCGCTCACCTCCATGTCCGGGGTCTTTGCGCCGCCGGGCAAGAAGCTAAGGATACTAAGCTTTCCAAGGCCGGAATTTTCCACTTCCCATGACGAAAGCTTACTTTCTGCAAGCCGTTTTGCGATTCTGGGGTCATTCACCTTTTCGTATAATGGCAAATTACGCCCGCCATCCCCGTTTTTTAAAACCCAGTATATGGAAGAGTAGTAGCTTAAATCCACCGTGTCCTCCTCGTTGGCATTTGACGAGAAAACGTGGCGTCCAATGGATTGCGTCACCAAAGCCGAAGTTTCCCCGCGCTCATCTCTTTTTACTACCCCCATTGCCTCCACCACGATTTTCTTCGGAATTACCTCCATTCCCGAAACCCACATTCCCTCTGCGTGAATTGCGTAGTAGCTAATCTCATATAATTCTGCATCCGGATTTGAAAACTGGGCGTATTCCTCAATTTTTTTGCAGTCCTCCTTTGAAAACCATTGGCTAAAATCAAGGTATCCCACTTCATTATCTCTTTGGTAAACCTTTGTTTCCCCATCCGAGTCCTTCTCCAAATCGTGATACGAAAATGCGGGTTTGTATTGTTGATATGTTAAAGCAGGTGTGTACTGGCAGTACCATTTCGTGTTTGGCTCAAAAAGCCCGCTAAACTTATCGGTGTGCACCCCAATGGAAATTCCCTTTTGTCTCGCAAGGCTGACGGCATTTTGATACTGCGCCCCCCGGGGTTCGCCGTACCTTTCCCAATCCCCAAAGAAATTGGAAAGGCTGCTCCACAATTGGGTGGAATTTTCGCCAAAATCGTTAATCTGCTGTTTTTTCACCTGACTGCCGTAGCACAGCGTAAAAACTGCCATTAAAAGAAAATATACCGCCAAGAACACCCCGAAGGTTCGGAAATATGTTTTGCCCGCTTTCATGCTAAGCCTCCAATCTGTAACCCTGCTTTACCACGGTTTTGACCTGCGCTCCCGCCGTTCCGAGGGCGGCACGAAGCTTTTTAATGTGGTTGTCCACCACCCTGTCGCTGCCCTCAAAATCCACGCCCCAAAGCCGCACGAGAAGGCTTTCCCGGGTGACCAAGCGTCCGGCGTTTTCCATAAGCAGCCGCAAAATTGCAAACTCCTTCGGCGGAAGCGCCACTGCCCTTCCGCAGACCTTGCAGGCAAGGCAGTGGGTATCAAGCTCAATTTCGCCTACGGTGATTTTTCCCCCGCTCTCGCCACGGCAGCGGCGCAGCCAGGAGTTCACCTTTTGGTACAGCTCCGCCACGGAAAAGGGCTTTACCATATAGTCGTCACCGCCTAAACGATAGGCGCTCAGTCTGTCGGCTTCCTCTCCTCGGGCGGTTAGAAAAATTATGGGAGTATCCTTCCTTTTTCTAAGCTCACGGCAAATTGTAAAACCATCCACCTCGGGCAGCATCACGTCCAAAAGCACAAGGTCAAATTCCTCTCCAAGCGCATATAAAAGGGCGTCCCCTCCGTTTGTAACAGGAACAATTTCGATTTTCCCGCTGCTCTTTTCCCTGAAATAATCGGAGATTATCTCGCAAAGCCGCAGCTCATCCTCAACAAGCAAAACTCTTTTTTCCATATTTGCACCTCCTTGAGCATAGGATAACGATTATTAGTATCCTTTGTGTGTCCTTTTGCCTATATTACCATGTATTTCGTTGCTTCTCCATATTTTGCCGCCTGCACGCATTAAGTTGCCCGCTCTCTCCCAAATGTTGGTTGACAAACGTCAACCTACATGTTACACTGCACTTAGATGACAAGTGTCAACCTTTTGTATGGAGGTGGAAATATGACAGCTCAATTAAGTCTTTCCGACGGGGAATGGAAGCTTATGAACCTTTTGTGGCAAGACTCTCCCCTGAGTGTTTCAGCCATGACCCTCGCTCTTTCCAAGGACACCGGCTGGGACAATGCCACGGTTCTTGTAATGCTGCGGCGTATGGAAAAAAAAGGTGCCGTGAGAATTGAGCAGACCGGACGCAGCAAAAGCTATTTTCCCGCAGTGGAGCGTGACGGTGTTGCCCTTGCGGAAACAAGAAGCTTCCTTCACAAGGTCTATGGCGGCAGCGTGGGGCTTTTAGTAAACTCTCTTGTATCCCAAAATGCACTTTCCCAACAGGACATTGACCAGCTTTATGATATTCTTAAAAAAGCGGAGGAGGAGGCGAAGTAATGCTTGAAGCAGCCATTACCGGAAGCGTCTTAGTGCTTATAATCCTCCTTGTACGCTTTATAGCCCATGGAAAAATTAGCTCTCGTTTGCAGTATGCTCTTTGGGGGCTTGTTCTTCTGCGGCTTATTTTCCCCTTCTCTCTTTTTGAAAGCAGCGCAAGCCTTATGAACGTTGTGGAGGAAACCCGACCCTATGCAAATGTTCAAATGCTCCATGGCCTTGACCAAATTGAGCTTAGCGAAAGCGGCGCTGTGGAGGGCTACTATAAAGCCGATTATATGCGAGACTTTCCCACCAAAATCGTGGGCAGTGCAAGCCCCGAGGACTTTGCCCGCTTAACACGCACCCTCAGTGCAAGGGATATTCTTGTGCCCCTGTGGCGCTTGGGAAGCATTGCCTTGGGACTGTGGTTTTTAATAAGCAACTTATCCTTTTCCACAAAACTAAGGAAAAGCCGCCGCCCCTTTGGAGCAGACTTTAGGCTTCCTGTTTTTGTTTCGGAGGGCATTTCCTCCCCTTGCCTATTCGGAGTTTTCTCTCCAAAAATTTATCTTACACCCAAGGCGGCAAACTGCGAAAATGTTAAGCACGTTCTTCTTCACGAATACTGCCACTTTCTCCACGGGGACAATTTTTGGGCAGTACTGCGCTGCCTTTGCCTTGCGCTGTACTGGTGGAACCCCCTTGTTTGGGTGGCGGCAATCCTTTCAAAGCATGACGGCGAGCTTGCCTGCGACGAGGCGGTAATAAAGCGCCTTGGCGAGCAAAACCGCCTTTCCTACGGCAAAACACTGGTAGATATGATTGCCCTTAAAGCCCACCCCGGCAACCTAATATGCACCGCCACCACCATGACCGGCGGGAAAAAGAGCATAAAAGCCCGCATTTCCGCAATTGCCCAAAGGCGCAAAAACCTTGCCCTTGCTGTGATTTTTGTGGTGCTGGTCACCGCCGTTGCCGTGGGCTGCACCTTCACAGGAAGCAAGGAGGTTTTAAAGCCAAAGGTGCCCTTCCCCATGCCGGAGCATCTCATCACCTTCGAACTGAGTATGGACGGCGAGCAGGTCGGGCTTTATGACCGGAATGAGGGCAATATGGGCGCACATTACCAAAGTATTTTCTCCCAGTACGACTGGCAGGAGCTTCCTTCAGACGAAGTCCCCGCCCAATTAGAGGAAACTTCCGACTATGTTCTCAGCATTCAGTATGACGACGACGTGGGCCGAAACACCGACCGCATATTTTTCTTCAGCGACAGTGACCTTGTGTGCATAAGGGAAAACAAGGCAGACACCTGGTATAAAACCACCTACGCCCCCTCCTCGGAGGAGCCCGACGAATATTCCGAGAAAATCAGCCTGTACCGCACCCTGCGCCTTGAATATGACCAAGCGGAGCTTTACTCAACCCGCATCCGCTTCGTATCCGAGTATGAGGACTTTTCCGACACCGCAAACTTAGGTGTGGAGCGCCTGTGCGAAAGGCTGGGTAGGCTCTCCCCCGAAAGCGCCTATGGCGGCAGCGACTTTATTTTCGATTCCTCGGACATTAAAATCACCTACAGCTCACCGAATGAAAAGGACTATACAATTCAAGTACCAATTCGCTGCAAAATCGGCAATATCGGGACTTATCCCAACCAGCTAAACTGGGTCACCCGTGAATATGTTTTAAAGCTTAGCCACGGCGAAAATAATTGGTGGGTGCTCACCGTGGAAGACCGAAGCCTTGCCGATGAATTTGCTCTTGCCGAAATTGAAAGCCTCTATAAGGACTATGGCATGAAGCTTAAATTCGGCGGCAGAAATGCAACAAAAATGTGGAATTTAATTGTGGATTGGACAGAAAATAACGAGCCGGATTTTGTGGAGGAAAGAGTACTTGACGTCGTTGAAGATGCCAACAACTATTTTTGGTTCAAAAACACATATGAAATTGAAAATCTTCTTTACCCCGCCCCCGCTCCTAAAATCGGCGAGCCTGCGGAGGTGTTCGGTGACGAGCCCATTAGCCTTTTAATACGACACTTCGGAATTCTTATGGACAGCTATACGCTTAGCTACACCACGGAGCTTGGGGAGGATGTGGAGCTTTATTTTGTTGATGGTACGCTATACACGATGACGATTTCCCAAAGCGCTTCCGATGGTGCCCCACGGCACACGGTGGTTTTCAACTACATAGAAGGCGTGGTTGGGGTGTGGAATGCTTCGGATATGTATAGCTACCCCATGCCAGAGTCGCTAATGCTCCCGGGCGTTTTTGTCCCCGATGCTTTAAAACCCACCATTGAAAGCCCGCTGCCCCAGAATTAAGCTTAGTCATTTCTTCCTATTATTAGGGCATGTATTGGGAATTTGCCACAAATTATTTGAAAATTTGAAACTTTCAGGAACCTTATTATAATGCACCCGTCCAAACCCATAATAGCATTATTTTTGAAAATGCTGCTTTGGACTGCGCAGAGATATCAAAAAAGCGGCTGCTCATGCGGCCGCTTTTTTACATATAAGGAATTCCGCCGCAAAAGGAGGATTGATTATGCGCAAATTACTTTCTTCTGTTCTGTGTGCACTTATGCTTTTTCCCCTTTTGAGCTGCATGCCCCAAAGCTCCAAGGGCAGCGTACCCTCACCCACGGATCTTGCTCCGGAGCTAAAATCCCCGGAAGCGCTGCTTATTAAGTCCTTTGTAAATGACTCCAAGTTTATGGTAAAAATTACATCTGACGGTGATGAGCACAAGGCTTTTTCTGTGGATGAGTGGTTTTTGGGTCGATTTGAGGTTATTACAGAAAACTTTATCAGGGAGGACGCAGACGAGAACGAGGCCAAGAACGCAATCGCCAATGCAAAATACGTCCTCGAACTCTTCGGCAAGTCGTCCCCACGAAGCTTTGTCCGTCTTTACGACAACTGCAACTATGTGCTTTCCTGCAACGGGAGTTCCGAAAGCTGGCAAAAGTTCAGTCCCGATATGAGTCTTGAATATTCCGACGAAAACGCAAGGATTTTTTACAGCATTCGGCGAGAGATAGACGGCTACGAGCTTGGCTCTGAGAACATTTGCTTTAAAGCCGACAGCAGCAATCCGGATGAAATTGCCAAAATATTTATGAAAAAATACGCCGGCTGCTTCGATTCTCTTTCCCCCGGGAATGCATATGGGCTTGAGGCTTATGACCTTTCAGCCTCCAAAATAAATGTGGACGCGGTTTCCGCGGATGCTAAAAGCCTTGCACTCTCCTTCGAATTTCATTTTAGGCCAAAGACAGACGACACTTCGGTATTTTGGGCGGGCAACACCGTGGAAAGCGAGGTTGGCGACGGTTGGCTGCGCTATTTTCGCTTCGTGCGCATGGATATGGATGCCGAGGGCTACTGGCATGTATGGCAGCATGGCACAGGCAACGTATTTTTAGATGACGAAGTTCCCCACGAGCTACAGGAAAAATGGCAGCAGGACGTCCTTGATTTGAAGGCAGAAGATTAAACCTCGTCTGCAAATTCCCCAAGGCCGGGCACCAAAATTAAACGGAGGTAAGCTATGAAAAAGCTAATATCAAGCGCTGTGGTTCTTTCACTGCTGCTGGCTCTGTGCGCCTGCGCAGCAAAGCCGGAGGTTGACAAAGCTCCCGATTCCAACTCCACAAACGGGGAATGGCGACTAAAGGAGAAGCGCTATTCCCTGCCTGAAGGCATGGCTGTATACACACGGCTTTGCGCCGCAGAGGACAAGCTTTTCCTTGGGGGTATGGACGAAAACAGCCTTGCGGTTTTCGGAAAATCCGATTTTGACGGCAGCGGCGCTGAGCTTATCTCCCTTCCAAGGGACTGTGAGTACATACACGCCATGTGTCAAACCAAGGACGGCATAAGCATCCTTGCCGGTGACTATCCCCAGGGCTACACCGACGTAAACGGAAGCTTTTGCGAAGGAGCTTCCCCCAGCGAGCTTTACATATTCGACTTTAACTTCTCCGGCTCTCTTCTGCGGGAGCTGCCTGTTGAGCCTGTAAGTGGTGAAAACGGCCGCACCCCCTCCATTAACGGCATGGCAAAAAGCGAGGAGGGCTACTTCTTAATCGGCAGTCCCTTTGTCCTTTATCTTGACGACAGCGGCGCACTTACCGCCAAGGTCGACCGGGAGGACGGTGCCACAATGTTCACCTCCATCCTCAATTATAATGGCGACATTTTGGTAGCACAAAGCAACAGATTCGGCTCTCCAAAGCCCAGCTCTGCCATTTTGCGTTTTGACTCGGCGGAAAAGAGCCTGACCTCCCTTTTGTCTCTTGAGGATGTTATTATCAGTGGTATGGGCGTTGGAAAGTCCGGCGAGCTTCTTTTAAGCGACGAAAATGAGCTAAGCTCCATAAACCTTGAAAGTGGTGAGGACAGCAGGCTTATAAGCTATATTGATGCGGGACTTAGTGCACCCTATTTTGACTTTATTCACGAGCTGGAAAGCGGTTATATTCTGGGCAGCAACGGCACGGAGATAACGGAATTTTCCTTTGAGTTCAGCGCCGTTGCCCGCCGTGAAATTACCCTTGCAACGGACAGCGCCGGTTTGGTGATCGGACAGCTTGTTTCAGAGTTTAACAAAACCAGCACTGATTATCTAATTAAAATGACCGATTACGGCAGTGGCGAAAAGTCCATGGATCTTCTTCGCACAGAGATTTTAGCGGGAAAAATACCCGATATTTTTGCCTTTTCATGGCAGGAACTGGAGGGTGTTGACAAGTCGGTGTACTTTTTAGATTTGCTGCCGCTATTCGACGAAAAAAGCGGGATTTCCATTGCTGACTTGAACGAAGCTATTGTAAAGGGCGTCAAAACCAAGGGTGCAATTTATGAACTCCCCCTCTCATATCAATACTACAGCTTCAGCGCCCCATATGAGCTTGTGGGTGAAAAAGCTGCCCTTACCATGGCCGAAGCGCAGGAGCTTGCAAAAAGACTTGGTCCCGACACCCTGGTTTTCCCCGGCTGGATGGATCGTGACATTGTCTGGAGTTGGGTCGGGCGCTTTGCCGAGGTGAAATATATCGACAAAGAAAACGGCACCTGCAGCTTTAACTGTGATGAGTTTATTGAGCTTTTGGAGCTTTGCAAAACTCATATTCTTCCCATTCCCGAAGGAACCACTGAAGCCGCTCCCAGACCCGAAGGACTCTTAAGTCTTGTTGCAGTGCAGTCAATAGACTCGCTTATGCAGCAAAACAAGAAAAGCTTAAGCGTTGTGGGTTTTCCCGACGGTGGGGGGACGGGGCTTCTTTTCCCATTAAATATGATTTCAATATCTTCAAAAGCCGAAAACTCCGACGGAGCATGGGAGTTTTTGAAATTCGCCCTTTCCAACCGGGGGCAGGCACTTTTGGATGGACTTCCTGTAAGCAATTTGGCCTTTGACAGACAGGCAGAGCAAGCCTTAAAGGGCAAGTTTGAAACCTTTTACGGGCAAATCGTGAAGCTTTCTCAGGAGGACATCGATTTAACACGGAAGGTTTTGAACCGTGGGGGATACTATTCAAAAACCGGAGGAGCAGTTACGACTATATTGCTTGAGGAGGTTGGGCGTTTTTATGGCGGAGAATGCAGCGCCCAAGAGTGCGCAAAAATTATAGACGAACGTATTGGACTTTTCCTTGCAGAGCACAGCTAAATTCTTCCCATCCAAAAAGCAGAAAGAATACATTTTCATATCGTAAGGATACTATAAAAAAGTGGCATTCGCCAATTGGCGGATGTCACTTTTTTATGCTGTAGTTGCCTGCAAATTACCTGTATGCTATTATTAAACCAGTGCAGGTAATTTAAATTATTTTCCAAATTTTGTAACGAAACAGCATTTATATGTCACATACTTTTACAGAGAGAGGGAGGGGCGATATGCATGCATGATTTCGACAGATTATATCGTGAAAATGCGGAGATTGTATGCAGATATTTGTTTTCGCTCTCTCGTGACGCTGATTTGGCAGAAGAATTGACTCAGCAAACATTTTGCGAAGCAATCCATTCCGCCGATAAATATCGTGGCGATGCCGCAATGTCCACATATCTTTGCGGAATAGCGAAAAATCTCCTAAAAAAAGAATGGCTTCGCCGGTCAAAGCAGCCCCAGTTTTCAATTGAAGAGGTTGAAAATACTACTGCACAAGATACTGCTGAAGCGGATGCTCTTGCTTCAGCCTCAAAAGGGCAATTGTTCAAGCGAATCCATTTGTTACCCGAAAAAATGCGTGAGGTTGTTTATTTGCGCCTTACAGGTGAGCTGTCGTTTCGTGAGATTGGTGAGATAGTCGGCGAGAGTGAAATATGGGCACGAGTAATGTTTTATCGTGCCAAGCAAAACTTAAAGGACGGAGGTGACACGTGATGCTGTCATGCAATGTGGTAGAGGATTTAATGCCATCGTTTCTAGAGCTCTTAACTAGCAACGAAACCAATGATGAAATTAATGCTCATCTTGAACAATGTGAGCATTGTCGGCAAACTATGGATATTTTATCATCTGAGCTTTCACTGGAAAAGGCGCCCAAACCTCAGATGAATTTTCTTAAAAAGCTAAGGCGCAAGCAAATTATCGGTGCGGTAATCTCTGCGGCTGCAGCGCTCCTGTGCATGTATTGGCTTTATAGCATGGAATTTTCCGTGGATGTTACAAACACGGTTACTCTTGAAGCAGCTATTGATGAATATTTCTTCACCGAGGATGTAGATGCAGATATTCTTGAAAGCCAAAGTGTGGGCAAAAATCTGGTCGTCTTTTTTGATAGAACAGGTTACAACGGTCACTTTGGAACGGCCATTTTGGAAAGGGGAATTTTCGGAAAATATCGCTTCATAAGCGCAGGTTTGAGGAACAGCAAATTATATTGCTATTCCTTTGTGGATAGCTCCCGCCTGGGAAAAACCTGCATGCTGCTGTATGGAATCAATTCCTTGCCCGAAGTGGCATCTTATGCGGTATATCCCTCAGATGACACCTCCCAGCAGCCGATTTATCAGGGAAATGCAGAAGCTGCGCCATTCATGAAAATCATTCAGACAAAGGCTCCGGAAAACTATGTGGGAAACCAATTCGTTCATTACTATGATGCGGAAGGAAATGAACTAGATCCTTCTGCGCTGCGGCAAACAGTGCCTGATCCGGCAGAGGGTAGGTGTCCCGGTGTCGGCAGTGCCGAGCTGAATTTAATTTATTTCTATCTTGCTGTCTTACTGGTGGTCGGGATTGTTTTTGTCCGGTATTTCCTAAAGCCTTAAGGGTTCATGCCCAATGTCATGCTTATTAGAATAATGCAGACTTAGCATCGCCCGTTCGGAAATTATACGGCCAACGGCGGACACTTCACAAAGTATAACTTTCATAAAACTAAGGAGGTATCGTTTTTTTAACGATACCTCCTTAGTCCATTTACTTATAGCACAATTTTCATCTATTCGCTTCGTTCCACACTTGGGCAAAGGGCACACCCTTTTCCTTTGCCAGCGCCGAAACAGACGCATACTCCGGCTTTTTTCGGCATATGCCGAAACCCTCATAGTTTTTTGTCTGCACCTCGCCGAAGGAGGTGGTCACACTACCGACGGACGGCTTCAAGAAATACTTTCTGCAGTGCCTTGTGCGAACCCCCGCCGTGGTGGTATTTTTAATTATCTCCTTTGCCAGCCGCTCCTCATCTTTAACCTCGCAAAGCACGGTAAAGGCAAAGCCCAAACGGCCCTTTTTCATGATTATTGCCGCTGTGGACACGTCCAATGCACCAAGCTCCATGAGCCTTTGTGCTGCAAAGGAAAGCGCCTCACTGGTCATATCGTCAATGTGGCAGCAAAGCTCCACAATTTCCCCGTTCGCGCCCTGGGCTTCCTCCCCGAAAAAAGCTCGCACGCAGCTTGCTCTGCCCTCAATTTTCCTTGTGCCCACGCCGATTCCTATCCCCTGCACCCTCATTTCAGGCATTGGACAAAAACCACCGGTAAAATAGCTTATAAGCGCCGCCCCCGTGGGGGTGCAAAGCTCCATATCAATATCGCTGCAGTAGCTTTGCGTTCCTTTAATAAGCTCCGCCGTGGCGGGTGCTGGCACCGGCAGAAGGCCGTGGGCACAGCGCACAAAGCCGCCTCCCAGGTTTATGGGCGAGCTTTTTATTGCGTCCGGCTTTAAAAGGGAAACGGCCAGACACACCGCCGCAATGTCCCCCACGGCATCCAAGGCTCCCAGCTCATGGAAATGCACCAGCTCTACCTTTGTCCCGTGGGCCTTAGACTCTGCCCCGGCGAGAAGCTCGTACACCCCAGCCACGTCCTTTTTCACCGTTTCCGGCAGAGACAGCGCGGAAATAATATTCATTATGCTCCCCAGGGTACGACCATGATGGTGACCTTCCATGGAAACAGTGCCTTCATGTCCGTCCTCCTCGGTTTCGCCGTCAACGCAAACCTTAAAGTGGGTGCCGCAAATGCCGCAGGTTTTGTCCGGCAGGGCACTAAAGCTTACTCCCGGTAGCCGCATGGCGTTTAGGGCATTTAAAAATTCGGTTTTATCCGGCAAAAGCTCGTATAAAGCAGCAGCCAGCATATCGCCGGCTGCGCCCATTTTACATTCAAAATACAGGGTTTTCAATGGCGTTCCTCCGTCTTGTCGCTCTTGGGCATTACTCACCTGACACAATAGCGTTTTTTATATTGTGCTTTTTAGATAAGTATAACAGTTGTATCACCCAAGTCAAGACCCGCCTCTATCGCCCCACACCCTTTTCCGGGAAAATCTGCCTTACCAAAACGTCGTATAACTCCTCCTGCTGAATGGGTTTGCACAGATATTCGCTCATGCCCGCATCAAGGCTTTGCCGCTTATCCGACACAAAGGCATTTGCCGTCATTGCAATTATGGGTATGGTCTTTGCATCCTCCCGCTCAGACATTCGGATGGTCTTTGTTACCTCAAGTCCGCTCATCTGCGGCATTCTAACGTCCATGAGAATGGCGTCATAATAGCCCGGCGGGGATTTCATAAACATGTCTATGCCCATTTTGCCGTTCTCGGCGGACTCTGAAAGGACGTCTTTCTTTTCAAGCATTTTTGTTACCACCATGGAGTTTAATGGGTGATCCTCACAAATGAGAACACGCCTGCCCATAAGCACCCTGTAATCCTTTTGAAGCGTCCTTGCACGCTGCTCAATTTCCGGCGTTCCATCATAGTGGATGAAGGGAATTGTAACTGTAAAGGTTGTGCCCTTGCCTATTCCGCTTACGCCGCTAATTTTTCCTCCCATAAGCTCCACCATATGCTTTGCTATGGCAAGGCCCAGTCCGGTGCCCTGTTCACCTGAATTTACATAGGAATTTTCTTGACTAAATGGCTCAAACATACACCTTTGGAATTCCTCGCTCATTCCGATTCCGTTGTCGCTTACCCCAATAGTGGTATATACCTTACCCTTGGACGTGGTTCTTCGAACCACCTTATACTCCACACGTCCGCCCTCCGGCGTGAACTTAAGGGCATTGGAAAGAAGGTTAAAGGCAATTTGCTTTAGCCGCAGCTTATCCGCCAATACCGGAATATCACCTTCGCCGTTATCAATTATAAGCTCTATCTTCTTTTTTGCTGCTAATGGGCCGAAAACCGCTCTAATATCCACAATAAGCTCGGAATGGCGAAAGGGATGCAAATTAAGCGCCATGCTTCCGCTTTCGATTTTGGACAGATCCAAAATATCGTTCACCAGTTCCAGCATGAACTCCCCACAGTTATTGATATCCTCCAAATACTTTCTGGTGGCTTCAGCGGAGTCCAATTCCTCAACTGCAATTCTCGAAATACCTAAAAGACTATTGAGGGGCGTTCTTAAATCATGGCTAAAACGGGAGAAAAAGTCTTCCTGCCTTCTTTTGGAATGTGCTTCCTCGTCAAGGGCCTGAGCAAGAAGGATGTTCTTTTCCTTTTCGTCCCAAACCGCCTCACTTATGTCCTCCCTGGAAACCAAAATAACCTTTGCTGCTGGATCAACGTAGGATATCACCGTTCTTTTCACATACTGCTTTCCGGACTCATCCACAAGATTATATGTAAATTGGTAAATTGGGTTTTCATCCAATGCGTCAGCAATGGTGTTAAAATCGAACTTAAGAAATACCTCTGCACGCTCATTTTCGGGAACATATTGCCGGACAAATTCCAAATGGTCTCTTGAAAATCGGCCCGAATTCTTGGGCATAAGGTATCCGCTGGGATTGGCGCTGACCACCTCATAGCGGTCGGTGGACATGTCTATCCAAAGCACAAAATCGTATGCATAGCGGATAACATCACTTAAGGTGATTTCCGTCATTTTTTGTTTTGTTATGTTCTTCCCACGCAAAAACGCAAGAATGTCTCGGCTTTGGGGATTTCGGGCGAGAGAAAGTGCAACATTTCCCCATCTGTGTCCTTGTGAATTAGGATAAAATTGCAAATCCATGGAGTAGTTCCGTTTTCCCTCTCGATAATCCCTTAAAAGCCTCTGTCTGTTAAATACATTTCGACATTCATTTTTATTTTCCTGCTCCGCTATTCTCCGAAGGAACAGCTCAAAAAACCTCTCCGCCTCCATTCCAGGGCGTATTGACTTGGGAATGCCCTCGCCGGTAAAATTTTCGACCCTGTTTTGCGATAGATTTATAAGTACCGTTGCATCATAATCGGCCTTTGAAAGCTCCTGAAGAAGCATCACTTCCTCAAATTTTTCCCTTTCATCCGCAGTCTTTGTGCGTCTTTCCGTAACATCTAAAAAGGCGCAGTAAAAAATGGGTATGTCGCCATCCTCGTTGGTTTCCACACCGGTTACCCACATCCAAAATTCTTCTCCGGTCTTTTTCTTAACGGGTGCAGTGAATTCAAATTCCCCATCATCATAAAATTTAACGTCTCCCTCATTTACCTGACCTAAATCCGGCGTGAAGTTTATGGGCTCGCCATTTTTAATTCTTTCGCTGTATTCCTCTCTTGTAAAGCCGAACATCTCGCATGTGCGGTCGCTGATGTAAAGGGGAATCAGTCTCTCCCTGTACTCGTATATACCAAAGCCCACGGGCATGGTACGCACAATTTTTTCAAGAAGCTCTATTACCTCCCGAAGCGTTCCCCAAGGCTTTCCCAGAAGCTTTGTTATTAAAACCGACTGCTTCATGGCGTGGAAAGGTATATTATCCCAGTTCTCTCCTTTTTGTATGTCCATTTTTTCTCCAAATCCTCAAAACCTTTACTCCCAATTTTTACTACTATTTGTAATGCAGTTTATACCTCTGTCGCAAGGTATCTAAAAATTGCATCACGACTTTCTCGCCCCAAACCTTATAAATTATAATATAATTCGCGAAAATATCAAGAGGTTTTTTGTGCTTATTTGCTATTTTTGTTAAATTTTAGGCGCAGAAGCAATGCTTCTGCGCCTAAAATTTAAATTAGTAATATAACGTAATGTTACGTCATATTATGTCACAAGGGGTAAATTTTGCTGAGAAAATGGCTGCCGGCACATCACTCTTGAGGCACCAACACCTCTTTGATGAAAAATTCCTGTCCGCATACAATGTCCTTGTCAAAGCTTTTGCATTTTGGACACCAGCCCTCATTTTCCACCACGTTGAACACCGTGCCGCAGCCCTGACATCTTGCCAGACCGGGCAGAGTTTCTATTTCAAGACTGGCATCTTTATAGCGCGGTTTTTGGTCTGTGACTATCGGGAAATATTCCACCATAAATTGGGGCACCACCGAGCTTAGCTCGCCTATCTGAAGTACGATGGCCTTGACTTGGTTTATTCCCTGTTCGTCAGCCATTTCGTCCACTATTCTCACAACTTCCACAAGAACACTTAATTCGTGCATGGTTTCCTCCGTGATTTGATACTGTATCCTCGCCGTATGCTGCACATGATATGCAGCATACGGCTTAATTTATATGTCAGTTTTTAGTTTGCCTGCTGTGCTTCCTTTGCCTCTCTTGCTGCAATGGCATCCTCACGCTCCACGTATCTGGTTGCGTAAATCATGGGAGCTTCTTCGTAAAGTGCAAGAGGAACTTCCGCAATTTTTTCAAGGTGGATGGCGTCAAATTTGCACTTGGTGGTGCAAAGTCCGCAGCCTAAGCACTTTGTTTCGTTGACCTTGGTGACGCCGCAGCCCAGGCAGCGGGAGGCTTCCTTCTCAAGCTGCTCCTTGGTAAAGGTTTCCCGGGCGTCGCTGAAGCTTTTGTGCTTTGCGGCATTGACAGCGGGCTTCTGCCGGGGAGTGTTGTCATAGCCCACAAAGGCCGCTTCCTTGTCAATATTATCCTTATCGATGGCGGTGTACTCTCTTCTGTCACGGCCGATTGTAAGACTTTGACCACGCTGTACAAAGCGGTGCAGTGATATGGCCGCCTGCTTTCCGGCTGCAATGGCGTCAATGGCAAACTTGGGTCCGGTGTAAACATCACCACCCACAAAAACATCTGCCACGGTGGTCTGATAGGTAAGGGGATCTGCAACGGCAGTGTTGCCCCGTCCCAGCTCAAACTCGGCATATCTGCGAAGCTCGCCCCAGTCGATGGACTGGCCCACGGACATAAGAACAAAGTCAGCAGGGACGATTGTGGTTTCGCCCTCATCGTACTTGGGACAGAACTTACCCTCGCCGTCAAATACGCTTACGCACTTTTTGAACTCAACGCCTGTAATCTTGCCATTTTCAACGATGATGCGCTTGGGACCCCAGCTATTGTTTATTGCAATGCTCTCAGCTCTTGCTTCCTCAAGCTCATCGGGAAGTGCGGGCATCTCCGCCTCGGTTTCAAGACAGTACATGTTCACAGTGCCTGCGCCCTGGCGTACAGCCGTGCGGGCAACGTCGATTGCAACGTTGCCGCCGCCGATTACCACAACATTTCCGGAGAGCTTTTGACCCTGACCCAGGTTTACACCCTTCAAAAAGTCAACGCCTGCAATAACGCCCTGAGCATTCTCGCCCTCAAGCCCTAGCGTGCGTCCCGCCTGTGCGCCGATTGCCACATAGAAGGCACTGAAGCCTTCATAGCGAAGCTTCTTTATTGTAACGTCCTTGCCTATCTCAACACCGGTTTTAAACTCCACCCCCATCTGGCGAAGAACATCGATTTCAGCTTCCACAATGTCCTTTTCAAGACGGAAGGAGGGAATGCCAAGAGTAAGCATACCGCCGAGCCTGTTTTCTTTTTCAAATACCGTCACGGAATAGCCGGTAAGAGCAAGGTAATAAGCGCAGGAAAGTCCTGCAGGACCGGAGCCGATAACGGCAATCTTCTTGTCCCTGAAATCCCGCAGTCTTTCAGGCACAAAGCGCTTGTCTGCCTTCAACTCCTGATCGGCGATAAACCGTTTGATATCATCTATGGCGACGGCCTGGTCAAAGTCACCTCTGGTGCATTCGTTCTCGCAGTTGTGGGGGCAGATGCGGCCGCAGACTGCTGGCAGGGGATTTTCCTTCTTTATAAGCTCCAGAGCTTCCATGTACTTACCCTGAACGGCAAGGCGGATATAGCCCTGAACGGCAATGTGGGCGGGACAGGTGGTTTTGCAGGGTGCGGTTCCGGTGGGAGCCACCATAACTCTGTTGTCACGATACTCCGGATTCCACTTATCACGGCCCCATTCATGGTCGTCCGGCGTAATAGTTTCCGGAACAACTATGGGTGTTTTTGTGCAAATCTTCTGACCAAGCTGAAGTGCGTCTCCGGGGCAGGTTTCAACACACTGACCGCAGGCAACGCACTTGCCCTCGTCAATCTTTGCCACATAGTTGCAGTTGGAAAGATTTGGCGTATTAAAATACTGGGAGGTGCGCAGTGCAAAGCAGGAGCAGCGGCAGCAGTTGCAGATTGCAAAAATTTTGTCCGGGCCGTCAATGTTGGTGACCTGATGCATAAGGCCGTTTTCCTCAGCCTTTTTGAATATGTCCAAAGCTTCCTGCTTGGTTATTCTTCTTGTTTTACCGGTGCGGATGGTGGATTCGGCGGTATGACCCACAATAACGCACATGTCCTTTTCAAGGTGTCCGCAGCCCTCGCCCATAAGCCGGCGGGAAATGCGGCACTCGCAGTCGCCAACGGCAATGCTGGGATCATATTTATCAAGCCAATATGTAATTTCCTCAAAGCTTGCGGTTCTTGTCCCGCCGGCAACGGCAGTCTGCACGGGGATAACACGCATGGGGCCGTGACCTCTGGGCACGTTTGGCACCATACGTCCCATTCTTATGCGGGTATACTCCTCAAAGGCTCTTGCTATTTCCGGATGTGCCTCAACCTGAGGAAGGTCGGCAACCATAAGCTCAAAAACGCCGGGAACAAAGATCAAAAGAATAAATTCCTCAACGCCATTCTCAACTTTGGATTCAATTACGCCGATATCCTCAAGTGCCAAAAGCAGCTTGTGGGTTTCCTCAAGGGGCTTTCCGCACCTTTGGGAAATTTCCTCAACACCCATGTACCGTCTTAAATCCATACCAAGGGCGACATCTGCCATATCATCGGTAACGACGCATTCCAGTCCATAATACTCGGGGGCAGTTTCCTTCAGAGGTTCATCAGGCATGCTACGGATAAGGTTTACTAACTCTACAATTTTTTCGCGCATAAGTTTTACCTCTCTAATTTAGTTTTCCGGGGGCCGCTTTGTGCTGCAAAGGCGGCAGTCCTCGGATATGGATTCATATACTTGTACAATGTTATTATAAGCCCCGGATTTAAATGCTGTCAATTACATCAATCAGCACAAAAAGCCAAAACCGTTCCGGTTTTGGCTTTTTGACCCATAATTTTTTTAAATTTCTTGTTATGTCCGTCCGTGTGGGCTATTTAAGTGCCGCTGTGCCCTTCTTTGCGCACAAAATATCGTTGAACAACCCCGCCAGAGTCATGGCCGAAAGGCGGTTAAAATGAAGTCCATCCACTGTTACTGCCAAGTCTCGCCTTTTGCACATTACCTTTTCAAGCATGGCAAAGCGTGTCATTGCGGCATCACGAACAACATCCTTTTCCGACTTATCCGCAGTTATGTTGAAATGCGAGCCCTTCGCCGTGGAATTTGCTCTGATTTTCGCCTGTTGGCTGCGAATGTCAACAAAGGGAAGGCCAAACTGGTCGCATATTTCCGAAAGCTTTATGTTATACTGCCCGAATCTTTCGTTAAAGTCGTTTTCACTGCACTCAACAAAGGGAAGGCCGAATACGATGATACTTTTTGTTTTTTCATATAGCAGCTCCAAGAGCTGATAAAACCTGTCAAAATAATCCTGCTCACTGCTGCAGGGTATCATCCCTGCCTTTATCGCCACCTCGTATGCCATGTGCCACTGCTTGGGCAGCTCAAGATAATACGGCATGAGAAAATCATTTGTGCCGACTCCTAAAATCACGGTGTCCTCGGGCTTTATCCTTGAAAGCCAGCGCTTCTGGATTCCGGCAGTCACACCGATTATGGTGTCCCCCCCAAGTCCCAAGTTAAGGTGCTTTTGGGATTTTGTCAAAAATTTTGAATATGCCGTTCCGGGAACCCCCTGTGTGAGGCTGTCGCCAAAGCAGTATATCATCGTCTACCTCCGCTAATATTCCTTGCCGCCTCACTGGAAGTAGCCGCAAGTCTATTTATATTCTACACTGAAAAAAGAAAATAGTAAAGACCGCCGCTTGTTTTGCGGCGGTCTTCGGCGGATTTTGTAATGTATCTCACTAAAAATTCCCTCAAGCTCACTTCTGCTGAGGAAACAGCAGGGTTATTTTTGTTCCCTTATCCGGCTGACTTTCAAGCTTAAGCTCTGCCCGATGTAACTGAGCGCCGTGCTTCACAATAGAAAGTCCGAGACCTGTTCCGCCGGTTTCCTTGGAATGGCTTTTATCCACCCGGTAAAAGCGTTCAAAAATTCGTTCCTGATGCTCCGGCGCAATACCGATGCCTGTGTCCTCAACGCTAATCAATGGTCGGCCGTTCTCCTGAGAAACGCTAAGTGTAACGCTTCCGCCGGGACGGTTATATGTTACGGCGTTATCGCACAGGTTGAAAATCATCTCGTGCAAAACCGGCTCAAACCCGTTGATATTTGTCTTTTCGGCAAAAACATTAAAGCTTATGCCGTTCTTCTCGATTTTCTGAGACAGCTCCGAAGCCACGTTTCGACAAAGGCCGGAAAGCTCCACCTCCGTAAAATCTGCACCGGAAATGCCCTCGTCCAATCTGGATAGCTTTATTATATCCTTCACAAGCTCCAGAAGTCTTGCGGCTTCCTCATGTATTTTGCCGGCAAAGTGGGGTACGTCCTCGGGCTTTGCAATACCGTTCTCTATTATCTCGGCACTTCCCATAATGGCGGTTAGGGGTGTTTTAAGCTCGTGGGACACGTTGGCGGAAAACTCCCTGCGCATTACCTGGGAGCGCTCCTCGTCACTTACGTCCTTTATGAACATATAGACCGCATAGCCTCCCTCGTCAAGCTCAATTCCGCTGGCATAAAGGCGATAGGTCACATTGCCAAGCTCCAAGACGCAGGATGAGCTTTCACCCCGCCTAGCCACCTCCACAGTGCGCTCATACTCCATATCCCGGCAGAAATTAAGGAAATAGTCCTCCTCACGGCAATGGAACAGCTCCTTCGCCCTCTTATTTGCAGATATAAGCCTTCCGCTGTTATCAAGGATTATAATTCCGTCGCTGACGTTCTCGTTTATGTAGCTTATCTCCCGATTTTTTTCCGCAAGGGCGTTCATCTGGGAGCGTATCTTTGCGTTTTGCCTGTCAATACGGATAAGCAGTGGGGAAAGCTCACCATAAACCTCGTTGTCCAAGGGGTTTTCAAGGTCAATGCCGTTAATTGGCTCAACCGCCCTTTTCGCTACCCTTTTTGCAAGCACCAAGGACAACACAATTGCCGCCACAAGGATAAGGGCAATTGGCTGAAGCATACCGAAAAGCAGCGCCCAGGTGCTCAGTTGTGAGGACGCAACCCTTATTACCGAACCGTCAGAAAGCCCCTTTGCGCAGTAGATAAGCTTCTCTGCCAGGGTGCTGGAGTATCTTGTGCTCTCCCCATAGCCCTGCGCTACCGCCTTTTTAAACTCCTCACGGTCACTGTGGTTTTCCATGGTCTGTGCGTCCTTGCGGCTGTCAAAGCGCACATCTCCCGTGGCGTCAATCAGTGTAAGCCTGTAGCTTCCGGCATCAAGCCCTTGGAGATAATCCTCGCCATAGCGCTCTATGCCCTGAGCCACGATTTCAAGCTCCGAGCGCTGATTTATAAGAAAATTTGCGGTAAAGTGCTCATACAGCACGCCTAAAATCAGCATGGTGGTAACCACCAAAACTGCTATTGAGACAAATATTATAGTTCTGCTGAATCTTTTTACCATGCGCCGCCCCTTATCCTATATCCAACGCCTCTTACCGTTTCGATAAGCTCACCTGCATCGCCAAGCTTGGAGCGAAGGCTGCCTACATGAACGTCAACGGTTCTTGTTTCCCCGTCAAAGTCATAGCCCCATATCTGCTGCAAAAGGGCATCTCTTGTAAGCACCTTATCCCTGCTGCGAAGAAGACTGCACAAAAGCTCGTATTCCTTTAAGGTAAGCTCCGTTTCCCGTCCGTTTACGGTAACCCTGTGGGCGTCATTATCCACACAAATACCGCCGCAGCTTAAAAGTCCCTCGCCGGAATCCACATTGAACCGACGCATTACCGCCTTTACACGGGACACAAGCTCCATCATGCCAAAGGGCTTTGTGATATAATCATCAGCCCCCATGTCAAGTCCGATAACCTTGTCAAACTCTGTATCCTTGGCGGTAAGCATTATTACGGGGATGTTCTTTGTTCTTTCCTCCATGCGCAGTTTTCTTAGTATGGAAAGACCGTCCTCCTCCGGCAGCATTATGTCTAAAAGGACTAGTTGGGGGATGTCCTCCTCAAGAAATTCAAAAAACGGCCTTCCGTACTCAAAGCCCTTGGCATCAAAGCCGGAGTTTTTAAGCGTGTAGCAAACAAGCTCTCTAATGCTGCTGTCATCCTCTATAATTGCTATCACCTGCTATACCTCCTCGTGGCCGTCATGGACGCCTGTAATGGAAAAAACCACCCACTCGGCAATATTTGTGGCATGGTCGCCGATACGCTCAAGGTACTTTGCTATCATAAGAAGGTCAATTACCGCCTCGGCCTTATATTTATTGCCCTTAAGCATTTCCACAATATCCTCTTTTACCTCGCTGAAAAGCCCGTCCACCACATCATCGTATTCTATTACGCTGTTTGCAAGGGCCAAATCGTTTCGCACAAAAGCTTCAATGGAATCTGTGACCATTTTCACGGCTTCCCTGGCCATTTTTGTGATGTGTTGGGTGTTGGGCATGTCGTCCACCTTGGTGTACTGTGCAATTTCAGCAATGTCCGACGCCTGGTCACCAATGCGCTCCACGTCGGTTATCATTTTAAGTGCGGAGGAGATTACGCGAAGATCCTTTGCCACCGGCTGCTGCTGAAGCAAAAGCCGCAGGCACATGGTTTCGATTTCCTTTTCCTTGGTGTCCACCTCGCTGTCAAGACCGATGGCCTTTGCAGCAAACTCCTTGTTGCCATCAACAAAGGCTTTAACTGCCATGGAAATGGAGTTTTCACACAGGGCACCCATTATAGTAAGCTCCTGCTTCAGCTCTGAAAGCTGCTCGTCAAATCTATTGCGCACAATAAAGTCCCCCTTATGAATCAACCGAATCTTCCGGTGATATAGTCCTCTGTTCTCTTGTCGCTAGGCATGGAAAACAGCTTTTGCGTGTCGTCGAATTCGATTACCTCGCCTAAAAGGAAAAATGCGGTTTTATCCGAAATTCGCAGAGCCTGCTGCATGTTGTGAGTCACTATGACGATAGTATACTTTGTCTTAAGCTCCATTGCAAGCTCTTCGATTTTTGCCGTTGAGATGGGGTCAAGTGCGCTGGTTGGCTCATCCATCAGCAGCACCTGCGGCTCCACCGCCAACGCCCGGGCAATGCAAAGTCTTTGCTGCTGCCCGCCGGAAAGACCCAGGGCGGGCTTTTTAAGCCTGTCCTTTACCTCGTCCCATATGGCGGCATCTCTCAGGGAGCGCTCCACCAAATCGTCAAGCTTTACTTTATTTCTTACCCCGTGGGTACGGGGGCCATAGGCTATGTTGTCATATATGCTCATGGGGAAGGGGTTGGGCTTTTGAAACACCATACCGATTTCCCGGCGAAGGCTGGTCACATCCACATCTTTTGAAAATATGTCCTGCCCGTGGTAAGCCACATTCCCGCTGACGGTGACCCCCGGAATAAGATCGTTCATCCGGTTAAGAGTCTTAAGGAAAGTGGATTTACCGCAGCCCGAGGGGCCGATGAGAGCGGTTATCTTATTTTGGGGAATGTCCATGTTTACAGCTTTAAGCGCCTGAACGCCGCTATAATACAGGCACAAGTCCTTTATTTCAAACACCTTGTTCATTTTTACCTCCGCTTCAGCCGTTTGCCCACAAGGGAAGCTGAAAGATTTATAAGGAAAGTCATAATCATCAGTATTGCGGCAATGGCAAAGGCGACTTCAAACTCGCCCCATTCCTTTGCATATACATAAAGCGCCACAGTAAGGGTGGCTCCCGAACTTTTTAGTCCATCGAAAAAGCCGTTGAGCGCATGGGCAAAGCCCGCCGTATATAAAAGAGCCGCCGACTCTCCCACTATTCTTCCGATGGAAAGAATGCAGCCGGTAATAATACCGTCCACGGAGTTTGGCAAAACCACCGTTCTTATAACATGCCACTTTCCGGCTCCCAGCCCGAACGCCCCTTCTCTATAGCTTTGGGGCACCGTTTTAAGGCTTTCCTGGGTGGTTCTGATTATCGTTGGCAGATTCATTATAACCAAGGTCAGTGCGCCGGCAATAAGGGAGGTTTGAAGCTTCATGAACTGGCAAAAGAAAAGCATACCCACAAGGCCGTAAATTATGGAGGGGATTCCGCTTAAGGTCTCCGTTGCAAATTCGATGGCGGAGACGATTCTGCGGTTGGAGGCATATTCGGTAAGGTAGATTGCAGCCCCAACTCCAAGGGGAATAACGATTACCAGTGTTGCGATCACGATGTATATGGTATTTAGCAGGTCAGGCAGTATGCCGATATTCTCATCAAGATAGCTGGGGGCGGTGGAAATAAGATTCCATGAGATGTTCGGCACACCTTTTATAAGAACATAGCCTATGATTAGCACAAGCAGTGCGCAGGTGATTCCCACCGCTAAATAAAGCAGCGCCCGCATTGATATTTCATAGGCCTTTCTTTTGCCTGAAAGCGGCTTTAGCTCCATGGTTTATTTCTCCTTATCTTTCTTAAGCAAAAAGTTCAGCGTTATATTTATAAGCATTATAAAAAGAAACAGCACAAGGGCAATTGAGAACAGCGCTTGGCGCTGAAGCCCCGAAGCATAAGCCATTTCGCTGGCAACCGCCGTTGTAAGAAACCTTACGCTTTGGAATAGAGACGGCATATTCGGGACATTTCCCGCCACCATCATAACCGCCATTGCCTCGCCGATAGCACGCCCTACTCCAAGCACCACTGAGGCGGCAATGCCGCTTTTTGCAGCCTTAACCGACACCCGAAAATATGTTTCAACCTGTGTTGCACCCAAGGCAAGAGATGCCTCCTCATATTCCTTTGGAACGCTTTCCAGGGCTGTTTCCGATACATTTATTATGGAGGGCAGTATCATAATCGACAAAACTATTATGGAGGCAAGAAGCCCCGAGCCGTCGGGAATATTAAAGGCGCTGCGGATAAAGGGCACCAGCACCAGCATACCCACGAAGCCGTAAACAACAGAGGGGATTCCTGCAAGAAGGCTTACGGCAGGGCGAACCACATTTCTAACCCTTGGGGATGCCACTTTAGCAAGGAATACCGCGGTAAAAAATCCAATTGGCACACCGATTACAATTGCTCCCGCCGTGCCGTAAATTGATGTCAAAATAAAGGGAAGTATTCCAAATTTCGGCTCTGCTCCTGCGGAATTCCATTGCTTACCGAAAAGAAAATCTATAAGTCCGATTTCCTTTATGGCCGGAATGCCGGACACCACCAAATATATGGTTATCAGAAGCACAAAACCAACGGAAACCAGTCCCAGCACAAGGAAAAGTCCGTGCATTATTTTTTCAAGTACATGCTTTGCGCCTTTTCTCTCCACTTGCTCAATACACCTTTCTAAACAAGGCTAAGCGTCCTATATCTCGCTTACCTTATATGCCGATACTATTGTTTTGGCCCATGGCGGTCCTTTTTCAGACCGCCATGAGCTTCAAACTGCTTTTTAGTTTGCGGATACTGCGCCGGCCTTTGAGATTATCTCGGCGGCTTCGGGGGAGGTTATATATTCAAAGAAGGCCTTGGCTGCGTCAGAAAGGGTGTCACCGGTGCGGGTGGCAAGAACGAAGGGGCGCTGCACAACATAGCTTCCATCCTTTACTGTTTCCTCGCTGGGGGTGATACCGTCAACCTTTATTGCCTTAACGCTGTCCTTAACGGAAGCAAGGGAGGCATAGCCTATAGCGTCAGGGTTCTGTGATACGGTTGTGATAACATCTCCTGTGGAGGTAAGCTCCTGACGGTACACACATTTGTCCTTTGTGTCAGTAATGCCCTCAAAGCCGTCACGGGTACCGGAGCTTGCTTCACGGCCGATTACAACAATAGTCGCATCATTTCCGCCCAGTTCCTTCCAGTTGGTAATCTCTCCGGTGTATATCTTTGCGATATCGTCAAGGCTGAGATCGGCCACGGGGTTTTCATTGTTTACTATAAGTGCAATGCCGTCATAGGCGAGAATTGTTTCTGTAAGTCCTGCGGTTTTCTCATCGTCCTTCAAGCTGCGGCTGGAAAGTCCGATATCGCATCTTCCCTCGGTCACGGCGGTAATACCGGCACCGGAGCCTGTGGGGTTATAGGTGAAGTTTACATCTGGATTTGCGATTTTGAATGCTTCGCCAAGGGACATGATCACCTTCTCCATGGAGGTGGAGCCGTCGGTGGAAATGCTTCCGGTTAAAGCTGCGGGTGCGCTGGATTCCGGTGTGTCGGAGGTTTCGGGATTCTCCGAGGTTTTGGGGTCGGAGTTGCTGCTGCAGGCAGCTAAAAGGCTGCACGCGAGTATTGTACTTAAAATTACTGAAATGGTCTTTCTCATTTCGTTTTCTCCTTTTTAATGGCCTTTGATGTATATACAGGGTTATTTTTCCCCTGTCCTGATAAATAATTTACACTGCAAATGTAAAATTCAAAATCAATGCAATGTAAAATCGGAGTAAATCCATATTCTTATACTAATAATTTGCAAAAATATGCAAAAAATAAGGTCTTACCTCCTAGGCAAGACCTTATTTTCTGTTTAATTTTTAGAATCTGGAGTCTTTTTCTTCCATAAACTCCCGAACAATTCGCTCCACATCCTCGGAAACTTCTTTTTCATTGAAGTACTCCCCCACGAGTGATGCGGCTTCGTCGTCCGACGTTGGCTGAGGCTCCTTTGACTTCACTGTCCGTTTAGAGGATTTTTTTGTCTTTGGAGGCTTTTGCTTTTTTTCTTCTTTTTGCGTCCAGAAGGTTTCCAGCGACTCCTCGCCTTTTTCCTCCTCCGCAGGCGCTCTTTTACCCCACTTTTTTCGTTTGGGGGTGTCGCCCTCCGCTGACTTTTGCCTATTTTTTCTTTCTGCACGGCGATTTCTAAACTTTTCCATGCGGCCGTAACGGTCGTCCCAAGCTTCATAGGCCGCCTTCTTGCCCTGCTTTAGCTTTCTTACAAGCAGACGGATAAGAAGGACACTAAGCCACACAAGGCTTATGAATGGTACTACACTTAAAATTGCCGCAACTACCCAAAGCCGTGCAATATACACCTCAGACATTCTTGCCGCATTTTCCCAATAGGGGCATACAACGGCGTCCGTTTTCAGTGAGCGTGTACCGAAGTTTTTAAATATGGAGAAGATACTGGAAAAATCGTATCTTGTGGTGTTTTCCACCACAAGTGCGCCCGTTCCAAGACTCTCGGTAACAAAGTTCTTTACAAAGCCCGTAATGGGGTCAGCCATAACGATTTCATATCCGCTTACAGCGAGACCTTCCTCGCCACCTGTCTCCTGCTCTAAGGCGGAGTGGAACATGAAAACCATTGGCTCTCCGGTGAAGCACTTTTGGGAATATTCATCCGTTTCCCGACGCACAACACCGGCAATATAGTAGGGATGGTTGTTTATCTTAACGGTCATTCCCTCCAGAGAGGCGCTGCCGAAAAGCTTCCACGCAAGGTCGTAGTCCAAAACGACCCTGTCCTTCATTATATCCGTATCATAGATATAGCTGCCGGATAAAAGCTCATATGGATGGAAAAGGAAGAAATCCCCCTCAACTCCCACGGCCTGTGCCTGAAAGGAACCCCTGTCACCCTCGGCACTTACCGTACCTGTGGTGTAGTATGCGTCCGTCCAAAGCTGTCTTTCGTTTTCCACATCCTCGCCCTCTGCGGAGTTGTTTGAGGACGGCTTCTGCGAGCCCTTGTTGTCCTCAACCGAGGTTATGGCTTCGGCAATCTTCTTATCGATTTGGCTGCGAAAGCTCTCAATGCTGTTTTTGTCCCCCTGAGCGTCCACCGGGAAAAATACGGACACCTGAGAAAAGCGATCCTCGCTTTGTCCCCGCCATATGTCTGCCGCCTGCTGGCTCAAAAGGGTCTTTGAAATGTTCCCGCAGCCTACGATGCAGGTTATTACCAGTGCCACCAGCACAAGATTAACGGCGGCGAGGACAATTATTTTGTTATTTAAAAGCTTCTTCAATATCTCCCCGCCTTTCTTGCGCTATGCTTTGGCTTATCAATCGGGCAGGCGAACCTGCATTCCCGGCTCAATGGGCTTGGTTGAATTGGTGATGACGAATTCGCTGTTGGTAAGTGCGCCGGAAACGGCAGTGTTAACATCGTCCTTGGCAAGAACTTTAACGTCGATACGCTGTGCTATGTATCTATTTCCAAGCGGCCCGCTTTTTGCAATAACGGCAAGCACAAAGTTTCCGTTATTATCACTTCTTATGGCGCTGTTGGGAACAATGGTGTCGTAGTTTCCGCCACGCTCTCCAATGGACAAGCTGAGCTGCGCACCGCTTTCGGCGTCACCCTTGATGTCGAATACAAGAAGCTTATTCTTACCCTGGCTCTGGGGGTCAGATTTTATATTTGCAAGGGTTGCCTGTATATTGCTTCCCCAGTAGTTGTACATAATCTCTGCGCTGTCGCCCACCTGCACCTTTTTACTCTGCTCCAGCGTAACTGAAAGGCTGACGCTGTATCCCCTGTCGGGAACCTCCACTGTCATCAGCGTATCTCCGGCGTTGGTATTGTTGCCTGCTGTGGCGCTAATCTGGGAAACGATGCCGTTAACCTGGCTAACAACCGTTGCTCCCGTACCGCCCGCCTTTAAGTCGGAGAGTGTCTTTGTGGCGTCGCTTACGGCATCCTTCAGTTTCTCAATGTTAAGTGCGAACTTTTGGTCGGCCTTCTGTGCCTGCTCAAGAGCTGTAAGCGCCGTTTCAAGAGCGTCCTGTCCGGTGTAAACCGCCTCAGTTGCGGCATCATAGGCTTCCTTTTTCTCCTTAAGCGTGGTGTAGGTAAGCTCAGCAGATGCCTTGTTAGTATTTATGCCGGAAAGGGTTTTTCTTTCGGTATCCAGCTTATTTTTAACTGTATAGTAGTTGTAGTCGCCGCTGCTGCCACCGCTGCTTTGAAGCTGGCGTATAGCTTCATCAATTGCGGCAATTTGATCATCAATTGTGGAAATAGCCTTATAGGCATTCACCATTTTTGTTGCGTCCGCCTTGGTCGGGCTTTGCTTAAGCTTTGTATCGTCAGCCGTAAATGGCAGTGTAAGGGATTCCGGTGGGTTTGTTCCCCCTAATTGGGTCGAAAAATCATCATACAGTGCGTCTAAATAGACCTTAAGATCACGCTTTGTCCCTGTGTTGGCCGCCTCATAAACCTTTTTCCAGTTGGTAGCATAGCGTACAAAAAGATCGTATGCGCCAATTTTTTCGCCGCCGTTTTCCAGGGCAAGATCCTTTTTATTATGGGTTAAAAGTGCAGATGCTCTTTCGTTTTCCTTTGCCTTTTTTTCATTTTGCTTTGCAGTTATGGCAGCACTGTTGGATTCATCAAAGCTTGGCGGGGTCATGCCGCTAAGCTGGGACTGAAGAT
>CAZJYY010000026.1:0-27345 GCA_964550315.1 uncultured Oscillospiraceae bacterium
GCGGCGCTGCGGACTTTGTTACAAAGCCCTACAATCCCGATGTTATCCGCCACCGTATCGCCAGCATCATAAGGCTTCGGGAAACGGCGGCAATGCTGAATATAACCGAGAAGGACTCCCTTACAAAGCTTCTTAACAAGGAAATTTTTTATAAGCGTGCCTCCGACATAATTAAAACAGATACCGTTTCAGACTACTATGTTGCGTTCACAAATATCGTTGGCTTTAAACTTATAAACGACCTTTTCGGTGAAAGCTTCGGTGACAGGGTTCTTGTGGGAATGGCCGACAGCTTAAGCGATATTGTTTACTCCGTTGGCGGTCTGTGCTCAAGAATAGCTGCGGACAATTTTGCATGTCTCATCCCACGGAACTGTAATTTTGAGCGGCTTTGGGAGAATGAATTTTGTACTTCCATGAAGCACCTGTTCCCCAGCATAAACTTTGACTTTTGCTGCGGGCTTTACCCTGTGGACGACCGCAGCGTACCCGTTAACATCATGTACGACCGTGCAAAGCTTGCTGCTGACAGAATAAAGGGGCTTTACGATCACAAGATAGCCTATTACGATGATGTTCTGCGAATGAAGCTTCTTTTCATTCAGGAGATTTCCGCCACAATGGAGGATTCTCTTGAAAACAAGGAATTTGTGGTATACTACCAGCCAAAATGCAGACTAAGCACTGGTGAAATCGTAGGTGCTGAGGCGCTTGCACGCTGGATGCATCCGGTAAAGGGCTTTCTGCCTCCCGATGATTTCATCCCTATTTTTGAGCACAACGGCTTTATAACCGAGCTTGACCTTTACATTTTGGACGAGGTTTGCAAAAACCTTCGCACATGGATTGACCAGGGGAAAAAGGTTGTGCCCATTTCCGTTAATCTTTCAAGAGTTGACTTATATTCCCCCACTCTTCCGGAAAGGCTTCTTAGCACCATAGCCAGATACGGCATAAGCCAAAAGTACATACATCTTGAAATAACGGAAAGCTCCTATACTAACAATCCCGACCAAATCATAACAGTGGTTAACAAACTTCGTTCCATGGGTTTTGCAATTGAAATGGACGATTTCGGCTCGGGCTACTCGTCGCTGAATATGCTAAGCGAGCTTCCCATTGACACGCTGAAACTTGACATGCGGTTCTTGCGGGGGCGTGGCGCTGACGATGACAAGCGGCTTATCATAAGCTTCGTAATAAATCTTGCAAAGGTCATGGGCTTCTCCGTTGTGGCCGAGGGAGTGGAGACACGGGATGAGGCGCTTTTCCTGCACAGTCTGAACTGTGAACTGGGTCAGGGCTATTTCTTCTCCATGCCAGTGCCGTTAGACGAGTTTGAGGCCATGGCTAACGCAGCCGTTTGCCCCATAAATGACGATGCCTTCACCCAGATGATAAATGACGTCACCATAGACCAAATTTGGGATCCTCTTTCCCAGTTTAATGTTATTTTCAACAGCCGTGTGGCTGTTTTATCTGTGCTGGAGGTTGCCCACGGCAAGGTGTCCTTCATCAGGGGAAACAGGCGCTTTATTCAAACCTTCGGCTTTGACCCCCAGCTTCTTCCCTCCCATCCGGACAGCATGCTAAACGGTGTGGCTCAGGCAGACAGGGATAGGTTTGCAGCCGCCCTTATTGGTATCTCCGAAAATGGCGGTGAATGCGAAATCCGCATTCGCCTAAAGGATTTTGCAGACTCCCATCGGGAATGGGCTTCAACCCTTCAGTGCGTGCTACTAATGAAGGCCGGAAACCATGCCCTTATCCTGTGTTCTTATGAAAACACAACTGCACCCCGAGATGACGGTAAGCTTTAGAAATTCTGCACTCCATCTGCAGTCAAATTATAAAAGCACCCATGAACGTAAAGCTCGTTCTTGGGTGCTTAAAGTTTTCTTTTATTCTCTGTTCTCCTCGCCACCGTCTCTTTCCCGACGAATAATGGAGCTGACAGTGTTGTGTATCTCCCGCCCCGCGGCCTGCATAAGCGCCGCAAGGGTGTCAAAAACCACCCGTCTCACCTCAGGATCCACGGCCGCGGCTGCACTTATGAGAGCCTTTGACCTTGCAAAGCGGCCGGTTTTAAATTCCCCGGCCTCCTCGCTGGAGGATATTATGTCATAAAGGGTATCCACAAAAATCTCCCTTCGCTCCATGTCCACCCGGCAAAGCCAGTCGTTTATGGTTCGATTGGTATACACTGAAAAGCCCGTAAGCCCCTCCGAGTTAACAAAGCTGTCTCCCTCCACCTCCCAGGTATAGGGGTCATGAGCTAAAATGCTTATGGCATTGCTTTTTATGGTTTCAAATTCCCCCTGCTGCTGAAGCAGCATCCCCACCACAGAGGATTGGGGCACAGTTTTGTGTATGCGCTCCCGCATTCTCAACAGCCCCTTTTCATTAAGGGCATCATCCTTAAATCCCGGGCCGTCGTGGTTATATACCGCCGTTATATTGCGCTGAACATCTTCGTGAGCGTTTACTGCGGCATATTCCGCAAGATTTCCTCCCTTGGAATGACCGCCAAGTATGATTTGCGCCCCCTCAAGCTTCTTATGTACCCTGCGAGTGTACTCTATCGCCTTAAGCTGGGATGGTACCGCTGTCATGAAGGCCATGTTCAGGTCCTCCTTCCACCCCACAAGGGTGGCGTCCGTTCCCCGAAACGCTAAGTAGTAAAGGTTTCGTTCCAGCATGAATGTGATAGCTGAAAACTGCACCTCTCGCTCCTCGTCAAAAATGTTTTCGTAAAAACCCAGCCGAATGTCCCCGAAGCGTCTGCTCCCAGCCACCGCACGAAGGAGCTCACTATTTTCAAGCCCGCTTCTTGTGTCCTCATAAAGGCGGTCACTATCGCCCCTTGCGGCAAGCTCCGAAAGGCTCTGGGAAAAGTCATCTCCTGAAACGCCAAAGCCGGAGTATTTAAAATATGCAAGCTGAGCAAGCACAAGGCTGTCAACCTCGCCAAAAGGACGCTCATCAAAGCTCATTCCGCCGCGCTCCTGAACATAGGAAATTATGTTTTGCATTGTTAATCGCCCTCCTTAAATATGTAGTAACTGCTGCTCGATCATTATAGCATGATTTGATCATGCTATAATATGGTCATGTGCCGTCTTTGACGGCACAGCCGGTTTAAATTTATAATAATTACTGCGCAATTATTATAGCACATTTTTTCTATTGGAAAAGAGGGTTCTATATTTCTTAACATAGATAAAAAAGGGACGAAGCTTCAAGCTTCATCCCTTTTCATTTTTAATCTTCGGCTTTGCCGTACACTTCCTTAATCAGATTAAGGTTGCGCTTTCCAATGGCGTTTTTGGGTATTTCCTCCACGAATGTTATATATTTTGGAACCTTTATGGAGGAAAGCTCTGCCTTTACCTTTTTCTTTATCATTTCCGGCGTTACGGGGCTGTCGTCACTTCTTACCACCAACGCACGGCCAACCTCTCCCCATTTGGGGTCTGGAACGCCCACAATGCACACGTCCTGTATGCCCTCTAAAAGGTGGATAACATCCTCAATTTCCTGGGGAAAAATGTTCTCGCCACCGGAAATATACATGTTTTTCTTGCGTCCGCTTATATAGCAAAATCCGTCCTCATCAAGATACGCCATATCGCCGGAATGCACCCAGCCGTTGTCAAACATTTTTTCTGTGGCTTCGGGGTTGTTCCAATATCCGGAGAAAAGAAGCTTTCCGCGGAAAATAAGCTCGCCCTTCTCGCCGGGAGCCACATCCTTTCCCTCGTCATCCACCAGACGCACCTCGTTAAAGGGGGCAGGCTTACCGCAGGAATTCCACTTTTCACGCACATCGTCTATGGACATCATGCCGATGGGATGGGACATGTTGTTGGGGCCTATTTCCGTCATTCCATAGGAATTGACAATTTTAACGCCCTTGCCCCAGTATCTTTCCAAAAGCTCCTTACCGGTGGGCGCTGCGCCCACAAGCAAAAAGCGGTAGCAGGAGAAATCCGTCTCCTCAAATTTTTCGTGATAGGCCATAGCCTTTAATATAGTCTCCACGGAGATGCCGATGGTGGGGCGCTCCTTGCTTATAATCTCCAAAAGATTGTCGGGAGCAAAGGAGCGTGTTAATATAAGCCGCCCGCCTGCCGCTAAGGTCGGCAAGCAAACAACGTTCCAGCCCGCAGTGTGGAAAAGCGGAAGCATTTGAAGAGCCGTGTCATTCTCCGTAACCTGCAAATAAAGGTGCTCGACAAGCTGATTATAGAAAAGCGAGCGGAAGGAAAGCTTTGCAGCCTTTGGCGTGCCCGTGGTTCCTCCCGTGTGAATAAGCATTTGAATGTCCTCATAGTCCATCTCGGGAGGCTCCGGCACGGTGTAGTCCGTAAGACTCATTATATCGCTGTAGCGGTAGTTGTCACTGGTTTCAACATCGTCGTCAACGCAGATGAATTCCTGCTCAAAGCCAAGCATCTTCATCATTTCTGCGCCGGCAGCAACCTCTCTTGTATAGAAAATCACCTTGGGCGCCTCATTTTGAATAAGGGCTAAAAGCTCAGTCTCCTTCAAAAGGCAGTTGTAGGTGGTGATGATAATTCCTGTTTTAAAGGTGGTAAAAAATGCGTCGAACATGGAAATATGGTTAACCGCACAAAAGCCGATACGGTCTCCCTTTTTCATTCCAAGGACATTAACAAGGAAATGGGCAAGCCTGTCACTGCGCTGGTCCATATCGGTATAAGTGTAGTGCCTGCCAGTGTCGTAGTCACAAATTGCCTCGTGCTTGCCGGAAAACCGTACTCTTTGCCGCATTAAATTATGTAATGTCTCGCTATCGTACATTTTGAACTCTCCATTCTTCTTAATATCTCAATCCCCAGTTAGAATAATAGGTGAATATGGATATTATTAAAACACACCTACCGCATTGTTTGAGTATGAGATAAGTATGATGTGGAGTCTCAAAAAATGTGCAATACGCCTATTATAAGCTGTATTGCACAATTTATTATGTTGGTTTTATTCAATTCAACCGATGACCGCTCATTTCATCTTAAACCTTTTATCAACCCGGGAAGCGCAGCTTTTGAATAAGCTCCGTTCTTGAGTTAACATCCGTCTTGCGGAAAATATGGCTGATATGGGTCTTGACTGTGGCAAGGCTTATATAAAGCCGCTCCGCAATGGACTGGTTATCAAAGCCCTGAAGCATCAGCTCCGCTACCTCGGACTCCCGCTTGGAAAAGCCGTAGCGTGCCCGAAGCTCCGTGCTGTCCATCGAAAGCGCTTTGCGGCTGCCAATACTGGAAATGGTGATAAAAATAAGCGCACCTGAGGTATAGGAAAATTGCACCCTCTTTTTTCGTACGATTATCTCAAAGCCCGACACTTGCACTATTTTTGCAAAGTTGGGTGAGGAGTAAATCTCCTTGTCCCCCGCCACAAGTCCGAGAATGTCGCTGATAACCTCGGCGTCTGTAAGGCTGGGGCTGAGTCTTGCGCTGTATTTTTTAAACACGCTGTTTTGGTTTATGATTCTGCCCTTATAATCCAAAATTGCAAAGCCAAAGTCCGCCGTGTCGGTATATGCCACAGTACTTTCAAGAAGCCTTGTCTGCTGCATATGCGCCGTGTAAAGTGCCTTGCTCTTATTGAAAAGCTTCCCGATATACCCGAAAAGCTCCAAGTCCTTTTCACTGAATTCCCCGAACTGCTGCTGACGGAACACATGGATAAGGTGCATTAAGTTTCTTGTGGAGCTATTTACGCCTATAACGGCATATTGGCTGATAAAAAATCTGTCCATTTCCTTTTTATGGGCGGATTCTTCGCTGCCTTCAATGTCCTTCAAAAGCTTATCGGTTAAGTATGTCAGCTCCGGATTTTCATAGCACAGCCTTTGGTAGTTAAGGATAAGCGGGTCATCCTTTGCCGCCGTTTCACGATAGCGCAGCAAAAGATCGCTGTGGAAGGTTTCGCTGTATACATCCGTCATGATAAGCTTGCCGCCAACACTTTTGTAAACCGCATATGCCGTAAGCCGTATGTCGAAAAGCTCCGCAAGGGCGGAGAGCACATTTTCTTTGAAATGGGCGTAATCCCGGTTTATTTCGGTGTAAAAATCTATCAGCTTGTCATAATCCTGTGAACTAAGCCTGCCCATCGGTGTCCCCCTGCCGTCAACACATTATAGGTGTCTTTTCCTTATCTCTTACCTGTACTTTTGCATATTGTATCATTATCCGGCGTCAAACGCAATCGTGGACTGCTTTTTTGCTGCTGTTGCCCTATGCCGAAACTTATGCTAAACTAAGTGTGCAAAGGGCATTTTTCCCCGCAGCAATTGGGACGGCATTTTAGTTTGAGTGCTGGGGATATATCCATACACGGAAGGGAGACAGGCTTATGAACGGCTTTGCCACTTATAGCAGTCCCGTTGGAGTGCTGAAAATTTCTTATACCGACACCGGAATCACCCAAGTAAAGCGGATAGAGGCCGCCGAAGGCGGCGGCGTGCCAAGCGCCTTGTCCGATTTGGCTTATAGCCAGCTTTGTGAGTATTTTGAAGGCAGGCGCAAATGCTTTGAGCTGCCCTTGGAGCTTCACGGGACAGACTTTCAAATGCGGGTTTGGCGGGCGCTTTTGGCGATTCCCTATGGCGAAACCCGAAGCTATAAGGACATTGCCCAGGCTGTCGGCTGTCCAAAGGGCTTTCGTGCTGTGGGTATGGCAAACAATAAAAACCCCATTGCCATTGTGGTTCCATGCCACCGTGTGGTGGGGGCGGACGGCTCTTTGGTTGGCTACGCCACGGGGCTTGACATGAAGCGGTGGCTTTTGGAGCTTGAAGGCCGCTTTTAATAAACGGATTTCCGTAATTTGCCATTTTAAAATATAATTTTATCAAAAAAAACGAGCTGCTGCGGCAGCTCGTTTTCTATTTATATTTGCGAGATTTTATACAATATCAGGTTGGCGTTGATTGATGGGCAGTGCAGACATATTTTCCGTCTCCTGCCAATTTTTTAAAGTAGATTGCCCTTAAAAATAACCTGTTTCAGATTGAAGTCCTTATCCAAAACCGCTATATTTGCAGTCTTTCCTATCTCCAAGGATCCGTATTTATCATAAATACCAAGCACCTTTGCGGGGTTTACCGCAGCGGCTCTCACCGCATTTTCCGGCGCAATGCCAAAGCTTATTGCGGTTTTCATGCACTTCATAAGATCTGTTGCGGAGCCTGCAATAGTGCCGTCGGCAAGAACTGCCTTCGGTCCACGCACGCTAACAGCCTGCCCGCCCAAGGTATACTCCCCGTCGCACATTCCGGCGGCACGCATGGTGTCACTTATAAGGATGACCCTGTTCGCCCCGAAAAGTCGAAAGGCCGCCCGCACAACGCTGGGATGAAGGTGCACGCCGTCGCAGATGAATTCCGCCATCACCCGCTCATCCTCCGCTCCTGCGCCGATAACGCCGGGGTCACGGTGGGCAAAGGGCGGCATTGCGTTAAAGGTATGGGTAAGCTGCCTTGCTCCTGCACCAATTGCGGCTTTGGCAGTGTCATAGTCCGCAGCGGTATGACCAAGGGAAACCACAAGCTCCCTGGATGCCTCCGCAATAAAGTCCAGTGCCCCTTCAACCTCCGGCGCAACAGTTATAAGCTTTGCAAGCCCCTTTGATTTTTCCATTAACTCGTGAAGGAGGGGAAGATTTGGCTTTTGCAGCCATTCGCCCTTCTGTGCGCCCTTTTTCTTTTCCGAAAGGAAAGGGCCTTCAAGGTTAATACCCACAAGCTCGGCACCGTCATCATAGGCTGCTGCCTTAAATTCAGCGGCAACCTCACATATTTTTTTAAGCTGCTCCGGCAAAAGCGTCATTCCTGCGGGACAAATTTGGGTAACTCCCCGGGAAAGCTCATAGCTCGCCATTTTGTGCAGCCCCTCCTTGCTGCCGTCAGAGAAATCCTCCCCCATGCAGCCGTGAAAGTGAAGGTCTGTAAGACCGGGGATAAGGTAGCAGTCGGAAACATTCAGTACCGTCTCGTCTCCGGTTTTCTCCGCAATAATCTCGCCGTCAGTGCAAAGCTCGCCGGGGACGAAGCCCAGCTTTTCATCAAAAACAAGACCGCCGCTTAACCGCATATGGCAACGCCCGCCTTTCTAAGCTCGCTTAGCGCCTCCGCATCGCCGCAGATGGTAACGTCCGGATGGAGTTGCAATATGGAAGCAGGAACCTCCGGTGTAACAGGGCCGGTAACTACACGCTTTATGATCTCCGCCTTGTCCTTACCGCTGACCACCACAAGGATTTTCTTTGCCTGCATTATGCTTCCGATGCCCATGGTAATTGCTTTTCTGGGCACATCGTCGGCACTGGCGAAAAACCGTTTGTTTGCCTCAATGGTGCTCTCTGTTAGGTCAACCTCGTGAGTTCCCTTGGGAAACTCATCGCAGGGCTCATTAAATCCAATGTGACCGTTATGGCCAAGGCCTAAAAGCTGGAGATCAACTCCGCCCATGGAGCGGATAATTTCATCGTAACGCTGTCCCTCTGCCGCCGGATTCTCCGCAAGGCCGTTTGGAACGTTGGTGTTTTCAAGCTTAATGTCCACACTGTCAAAAAGTTTTGTTCTCATGAAAAAGCGGTAGCTTTGGTCATGCTCTGGAGCAAGGCCGATGTATTCATCAAGATTGACGGACTTAACCTCCGAAAAGCTAAGCTCACCCGCCTTGTAGCGCTGTATAAGTCTTTCATACGCACCCACCGGGGTAGAGCCTGTGGCAAGCCCCAACACGCAGTCGGGTTTTAAAATAATTTGGGCGGCAATAATGTCCGCCGCCTTGCGGCTCATGCCGCTGTAGTCTTTAGCTTCGTATATTCTCATATCTTTCACCTTCGTAAAATAATATTTGTCTCATTTAAAGATTTTTTGGCAGGTGTTTGCACTAAAACCACCGCCCCCATTATCTGCCCTGGGGGATGCGGCGAAAAACGACTTGTTTTGATTATTATAACACTATTTTCATGCTCTGCAAGGGGTAGCTATCCACATCCCCTTCCTGAAAACATCAAAGGGCGCATGTTCTAATAAACTCTAATGAAAAAGCGCAATATTTTGCAGGATGACAAGCACTCAAAAGGATGTTATTATGATAATAACAAGTTAAAAGAGCCCTGCTCTTCTTTTTCATACAGCAAAATAAAGATAGGAGGACCGCAATATGACTCACTTGGGCATTGAAGTTTCTTTAAAAAACATTCCGGAATATGATCAAAATTTTATTCCTCTCAACAAGTGGAACGAGGCATTTTTAAAGGGGGCGAAAAAGCCCATTGGCATCGCTGTGGAGCGTGCCGGCGGACAAACTGCTGTGTATAACACCTTCATCCACGGCACAGAGGAAATGCACAGCGCCGACCTCTTTTATGCGGAGCGGCTTATAAAGTCCCTTTTATGGCTCAAGGGCGGCTTCAAGGTTTACATCTCCGGCGACAGGGAGCTTTATGAGGAAATCAAGAAAATCTACTCTGCCGACGGTAAGCGTGCCTTCGATTTCAACTTTATGGCAAAGGTCTATGAAAAGCCCTTTGAGGTGGCTTACTGTGACACGCTTCCTGCGGAAAAAAGCGCCTCCGAGGCTGTGGGCCGCCATATGGGTGGCTGCCGAATCGGCTTTGATGCCGGCGGAAGCGACCGCAAGGTAAGCGCAGTTATTGACGGCGAGCCTGTTTTCAGTGAGGAGGTAGTTTGGTTCCCAAAGACCACCGCCGATCCCGACTATCACTTTGAGGGCATTGTTGCGGCACTTAAATCTGCCGCTGAAAAGATGCCCCGTGTGGATGCCATCGGCGTTTCCTCCGCAGGAATCTACATTGAAAACCGCACCATGGTCGCCTCACTTTTTCTTAAGGTTTCCGAGGACGACTTTAATAAAAAGGTGAAGGATATATACATACGTGCCGCAAAGGAAATCGGCGACGTTCCTCTGGTGGTTTGCAACGACGGTGACGTTTCCGCCCTTGCCGGCGCAATGAGTCTTGAGGAAAATAATGTTCTTGGCATTGCCATGGGCACAAGCGAGGCTGTGGGCTTTGTAGACGCTGACGGAAATGTTACCGGCTGGCTCAACGAGCTTGCTTTCATGCCTGTGGACGCAAATGACGCCGCAATGGTTGACGAGTGGAGCGGCGACGTAGGCGTGGGCTGTAAGTACTTTTCTCAGGACGCCGTTATAAAGCTTGCCCCTGCCGCAGGCATCGAGCTTGACGAAAAGCTTTCCCCCGCAGAGAAGCTTAAGGTTGTTCAGGCACTTATGGAAAAAGACGACCCTGCAGCCTCCGGAATCTATAGAAGTATTGGCGTTTATCTTGGCCACTCCCTTGCGTACTACTATAGTTTCTATGGTTTCAAGCATATTTTGCTCCTTGGCCGTGTTATGAGCGGCAAGGGCGGGGACATTGTTTTGGACGTCTGCAAGAAGGTTCTTTCTGACGAGTATCCCGAAATTGCAGGGAAAATCAACCCCACCCTGCCCGACGAAAAGTCCCGCCGCGTGGGTCAGTCCGTTGCTGCAGCAAGCCTTCCCGAATTAAGATAACCAAGCAGCTTAATATTAAAAAACAAGCTAAAAGCCGCCGCATTTTAAATGCGGCGGCTTTTAGCTTTAGAACACGGGGTAACTCCGGCTTATCCGGCAATTAGTCCCTGCTCCTTTAAAAAATCCTTTGCAACGTCCTTAACACTGCGTCCCTCAACGTCCACGGCGTAGGTAAGGTCTGTCATTATTTCATTGGTGAACTTTCCGCCCAGCATGTTTATAACCTCTTCAAGGTTCGGGGCAACGTCCTTATACTCCTCGAATATTCCATCCCTTACCAGGACTGCGCCGTTATATTCCGGGAAAAATCCAAGGTCATCCTCCAAAACAACAAGATTTGCCTTGCGGTTAAGTCCGTCGGTGGCGTAAACCTCCGTCACCTGGAAGTTGCCGTTTGCCACAGCCGAATACTTTAGAGCAAGGTCAACTGACACCTTGTCCTTGAAATTCAAACCGTAAAATTCAGTGAACGGACCGTATTTCATGCTGCCCTCAAGGGAGAAAAACTCGTGCTCTGCGCCGAAAACGAGCTCTCCCGCCACCGGAATAAGGTCTGATACAGTTTTAAGATCATACTTATCGGCAATGTCCTTGGGCACCGCAATGGCGTAAGTATTGTCTGTTCCCAGCTTGTCCAAAAGCCTTATTTTGTGCTTTTCCATTGCCACCTGATTTGCATAGTCATAAAGGCTCGTGCCCTCGGGCACATCGGTGGGGTCAAGATGAAGATAGGTGGTCAAAAGCGTGCCGTCATAACCGTTAAGAAAATCTGCGCTGGGCTTGCCGGAGGTCATTTCCTTAAAGGCGTTGACTCCCGTCATCTGCTCTTTAATATTCACCTTTAAATCGGTGTGCTCCTCCACCACCAGCTTTACCATTTCAACCACAAGCTGCTCCTCGGAATACACCCCGTCATAGGCCTGCAGAGTTTTGTCCCCACTGCCGCCGCTGCCACAGGCAGCCAGCCCCAAAACCATAATAAGGCTTAAAGCTAAGGCTGTAACTTTTCTTTTCATTTAAAACCGTCCTTTCTACGAACCTTGTTTCATTTCCTTCCTAAACCTCTTTTGGGCTTTAGTTCTTCCCCTGCCGGTGGCACCGCTTTTCAGCCTGCCCTCTAAAAAACCCATAATAAGGTCAAGACCCACCGCTATAACCATAAGTGTCAGGGTGCCCCTTAAAAGAAGTCCCATATTTTCCACTCGAATAGCCTGATATATGACCTTGCCAATTCCGCCGCCGCCAACAAAGGCCGCAAAAACGGCGCTTCCAACGGCATTAACCGTGGCTATGCGAAGGCCGGTGAAAAGTACCGGAAATGCCAGCGGAAGCTCCACATGCAAAAGCCTGTAAAACCTGCCCATGCCCATACCTCGGGCAGCTTCCTTGACTCCGTCGTCCACCTGCACAAGTCCTAAGTTGGTGTTTTGCACTATGGGCAAAAGGGAGTACAGCGCTATGCCGATTATTACGGTTTGCTTGCCCGCTCCGGCAAAGACCATTATGATACCCAGAAGTGCCAGCGCAGGAATCGTCTGCAAAACGTCCACAATCCAAAGAATTACTTTTCTTGCCTTGGGATATAAATAGCAGCAGATTCCAAGGGGTATGCCAATCACAACTGCCAGCGTAATTGCCGCCACCACTATAAAAAGGTGGTCAGTGAAGATTGAAAACGTCATCGCCTTGCCCCCTTTCTCATTCCACGGGGCGTAACCTTTTGCTGAAGCTTATCAATAAGCGCACCCAAAATAACCGCAATGGCTGCCGCGGGTATTGCTCCGGCAATAATAAGTGTATTGTTATATGAGCTGACGCCCTGGTAGATAAAGTCTCCAAGGCCGCCAAGGCCTATCATGGCCGCCAGCACAGCCCAGCTTACCGTATAAATGGTGGCAAGGCGCAGGCCCGCAATAACATGGGGCATGGCGAGGGGAAGCTCCACTCTAAAAAGAGATTGGAAGGAACTCATGCCGCAGCCCTTTGCCGCTTCCTTCAAGCCCGGTGAAACCTCCAAAATTCCCGTGTATGTATTTTTTAGCACCGGGAACATGGCATACACCGAAAGGGCAACTATAACCGTTATGGGCTTCATCCCTAAGTACAGGAACAAAACGCCGATGAAAACAATGCCGGGTATTGTCTGAAATATGGATATCACAGGCATTATAACGGAGGAAAGCTTTGGTACCCGTGACAAAAGTACGCCTAATAAAACGCCCAGAATAAAGCCTGCCGCTACAGAGATGCCAACATATTTCAAATGCACCAGTATTGCTTTTACAAGCATTTCTCCGTAAACATCAAAGAAGGCGCTCATGATGCATCCCCCCACAGCGTATCGGAAAGGGCCTTTGCCATGCTATTTTTGGTAATAATGCCGGCTATGGTTTTGTCGTCATTAAGTACAATCATGTAGTTGTCGCCGGTTTTCATGAGATAATCAAAGCACTCTCTTGCGTCACCGTTGCGGCTAACTGTCTGCACATGGTTCACAATAAGCGGCTCTATGGTCTTTTCGCTCTTTCCGCGGAGCTTAATGTCCCAAATCGACACCGTGCCAAGGTATTTTTCATCGTCGTCAACTACTATAAGCGTGTCAACGCCGCTTCGTGCCATACGCTCGGTGCACTCTCTGGGGCCTCTGTCCTTATCCACCGTGATAATATTTTTCCGCATAAAGTCCTCAACGGAGATATTGCTGCTCTCCCCGCTTTGGTGCTTGCCAAGAAACTTTCTTATTAGATCGCTTGAGGGATTTTCAAGCATCTCCTCCGGCGGCGCCATCTGAACGATATTACCGCTTTCCATAAAGATTATGGTGTCGGCAAGCTTTAGCGCTTCGCCCATATCGTGAGTGACAAAAACAATGGTTTTATTAAGCTTCTTTTGAAGCTTTTTAATTTCGTCCTGCAGCACTTCACGAGTCATTGGGTCAAGAGCACCGAAGGGCTCATCCATAAGCACGATGGGGGGCGATGCGGCGAAGGCACGCAAAACGCCGATTCTCTGCTGCTGTCCGCCAGACATCTCGTTGGGATATTTCTCTGCATATTCATCGTAGGGCATTGAAACCATTTCAAGCATGTCCCGAACGATTTTATCCTGCTGCGCCTTGTCATATTTTAAAAGCTTAGGCACAACGCAGATATTTTCTGCCACCGTCATGTTGGGGAAAAGGCCGATTTGCTGGATAACATATCCAATCTCACGGCGCAGCTTCACCTTATCCACTCCCTCAACATCCTTATCGCCTATGTAGATTTTGCCCTCATCCGGCTCAATAAGGCGGTTTATCATTTTCAGCGTGGTGGTTTTCCCGCATCCTGACGGACCTATCAGAACAACAAACTGCCCATCGGGTATTTCAAAGCTTAGGTCGTTTAATATTGTCTTTCTGCCGTAGTGTTTGGAAACGTTTTCAAACTTTATCATTCCTTTGTATTCCTCCCCTCATGCTGCTTCTTCGTTGCATTTACGAAGCCTTCCATCATGTCCATTGCCGCCTGATTGCCAACAAAGACTATTTCGTCGTTTTCGTAAAGCTCGGCGTAGGGCCCCGGGGATACTATCACTCCCTGTCCTCTGCGGATGGCAATAATCGTCGCTCCCGTGGCCTGCCAAAAAGCAAGCTGTCCTATACTTTTCCCTATTACCCATGCCTTCGCTCCGATTCTAACCTCGCCTGCGCAAAAGCCCTGGTCCACTGCGGAAAACAGCATTTCCTGCCTCTTTGCAATGGCTGCGGATACCTCGCTCAGCTCCCGTGTAAGTCGTTCCTGCTCATTCAAAAGCTGTGTAAGCTTGCTTTGAAGCCCCCGGCTTTCCTCAAGCTGCTCCATTCGGTCAATATATCTTTTTGCGCTGTCCAGTGAAAGTACTGTCGCCCCGCTTTGGGGCTTCACCTCTATTACCTTCATGTCAGCCAGCAGTCTCAGCGCCCTTCTTATGGTTTCAGGAGACACCCCATACTCTGAGGACAGCATTGAACGACCATATATTTTTGCGCCTTCCGGCATCCCGCCCTCTATTATTCGGCGTGCAATATCCTCTGCAATTTGGGCGTATATGGGTCTGACATTTTTCTCTTCAGTACGCATTTTCCATTTCCTTTCACCGGTGTCAAAATACATGACCACTACTAAAGCATAAACTGACAACCTCGCTTTGTCAATAGAATTGCCAATTGTTAACGAAATGTTCACACCGCCCTGCAAGAGTTTTTTCTATATTTTAATTATTTTTGCCTGTATATTGATTATAGCTCACATATATTCTTATTATTTGTCGATTTTAGGCGATATCATCACTACGGTAGTTTGTAAAAGTTACCCGCCTGCACTTCTCCCGCCCGCAAAAAGGTCTGCCCGGCTTTGACGCCGGGCAGACCTTTTCAGCTATTATATGTGATCAAAACGAGGGGGAAGTCACTAAATTTTGTCCATCTTATTTATGCGTGCGGCAAGAAATCCCGCTCCAAAACCGTTGTCTATGTTCACAACACTCACGCCTGATGCGCAGGAATTCAGCATACTTAAAAGCGCCGCAACCCCGCCGAAGCTTGCGCCGTAGCCAACACTGGTGGGCACCGCCACCACAGGGCAGTCCACAAGGCCGCCCACCACGCTGGCAAGCGCCCCTTCCATACCTGCAACGGCAATTACGGCTCTTGCACTCATGAGAGGTTCAAGGTTTGTTAAAAGTCGGTGAAGTCCCGCCACGCCTACGTCGTAAAGGCGGGTGACCTTGCTTCCCATGGTTTCTGCGGTTATCGCAGCCTCCTCCGCCACTGGAATATCACTTGTCCCGCCGGTGACCACAACAACGGAGCCGATTTTTTCAATTTGCTCGGGAAAGGCCACCGCAATTCGTGCCTCGGGATAATATTCTGTGGGGAATTTTTCGCACAATGTCTGGGCGCTCTCCGGCAAAATCCTTGTTATAAGGATGTTTTTGCCGCCTCTTTGAGACATTGCCTCCACTATGCCAAGAATTTGCTCCGTGGTTTTTGATGCGCCGTAAATCACCTCCTGTGCACCCTGACGGAGCGCTCTGTGGTGATCTATTTTGGCGTAGTTAAGCTCCTCATATGGCTCAAGCTTAAGCTTGAGAAGGGCTTCCTCCGGCGGAAGCTCTCCCTCCGCCACTCTTTTTAGTAAATCCAGTATATCGCTCATGGCTGCACCTCCGGACATGGCAAAGCTTGCCCGTCCAGTCCGTTTCTTAAATTTGCCCTTAGTTAGAAAGTAATATTTTTATAGGGAACAACTTAAAATAGGATCGTTCTGCTGTCTAATATTATCAAACTGGTGCGGGTTCTCCACAAACGCCGCCACAAACTGCTTAAACACATCCGCAATGTATTTCTGTGCGGTGTAACCCTCACCCTGTTCAATGAGGCCGATAATATGTCGTCTTGCTCTATAAACCCCTCACACCCAAAAATGCAGCGCAGTTTTCCAAAATTATGGTGAAGAGCTGCCCGAAGAAGTTCATCATCAGTGAAAACGGGCGGTCATAATACTCAGTTCCTTAATGCTCAGGTTTCTGTTCCTAACATCCGACAAGTCTGCTACATAAACTCTGTGGCGCAGCACAACACGTACAAAGCCCAGATAATCAAGCTTCTTCAGTGCTGAGTGCACCGACGCCTGCTTTATTCCGGTTTGCTAGCAAAGTTGAAGGTCTGTTGGCAGCTTTCCCCCACCTCTAATTTTTCTTTTATAATATGACCCTTAATTTCGCGAATGAAAAGCTCTCTGGGAGAGAGTGTTTTTATTTCTTCAAACGTCAGGACAGCCTTCTGTTCGGAGTAGTAATTGTTTACAATAATTATATTTTAATACAACAGAAATGTCAAATTTAAAAATTTTTTAGCAGAATTCGTTTGCAGTCCGTCTACTCGGTGTTACCTTTGCACTTGTGAACGTTCACTATGCGTTGGGGTGTATTGATAAAAATTATTATAACAAGATAGGTCTAGCCCATGCAGGAGTAATGAAAAGCTGCAATGTCAGGCTTTGCAAGAAGCTCCACAATCTCAAGGAGCTTCAGGCGTAGGTAGCCAAAATGTGTGCCGCAGGTAAAACCGGTAACGAAATATACGCAGAGCTAAACGGCTTTGCCTCGACATCACGCTGCTCTCCTGCGGCAAGTGGTCAACCTACATATCATAAAAAAATCTAAAAGATGACTGGAAGTGCATTTCCGCTTCTGCTGAAATTCCCATTGCAAATGCATTTATTGGTATATACATACAGATTACAGCCTTCATCCTACTTAGCGCAATGCAGGCTGTAATGTTTATAAAAAACGTCCATAAAACCAGGCAATAAATATTGGCAATCCCGCATAATTCTGCTATCACACTGTAGCAATCTCTTTTCGGCATGAGCTTAATTTTTAAGGGTATTGCTCAACCGAAAGAGCGGAGTATCTCGTTGGCTTGTTTTTTAACAAGCTATTTTTTTATATCTTTAAAACGGCAAAAGCCTTGAAAACACAAGCTTTCAAGGCTTTTTTGCATATAGTTAAATTGCGACCGCGAATGAATGGCATTAATACTGGCTCTCATCGAATTCCCCCTTGCCTGATCTACAGTAATTGTCACACCGTCCATCATATTAAAATTAGATATGGGTAGTGTCAAGATAGTTTCGCAAATTAGTTTGCAGCCCATTGCCGGCAGAAGTCAGCCAGCGATATAATCCGACTCAAAGCCGGTCAAACCAAGGTGCTTCATATTCATGTATTTCTTGTTGCCCCACTGGGTGCCGGCAACATGGCGAAGCCGTGCGCAGACAAGCATCAACGCAGAATTTCCATCGGGAAAACTGCCAACAACACGCGTCCGGCGACGGATTTCCTTGTTCAGCCGTTCTATCACATTGTTGGTGCGGATTCGCGTCCAATGCTCAAAGGGAAATGCAGTGTAGGTCAAGGTTTCCTCCACACTGTCCTCAATCTTTTTGGCAGCCTCTTTCAGTTTCATCTCTTTGAGGGCATCAACCACCGCTTTGGCTTCCTCCAAAGACGCGCGTTTGCTTTCCTGTGCGTGAATAGCCTTGGGCATCTTGGCCACCAATTTCACCTTGGAACGAGGCACGACCGAGAACACATTGCGGTAAAAGTGCACCACACAGCGCTGGTATTTCGCATCGGGAAACACTTCTCCCACAGCTTCCAGCATGCCAAGGCATTTGTCACTGACAATGAGCTGGACGCCTTCCAGGCCGCGTCCGTGCAGCCATTGGAAGAAGTTCACCCAGTTTGCCTTGTCCTCTTTCATGCCTTCGGCGGCACCGAGAACTTCACGGTAATTAGACTTAAAACCTGACTACAGTCGCTTTGCTCATTTACTTTTTGAGTAATGTTACTTTCTATTTTTGTTAATCTGCATTCACATAGCACTTCGCCCATAACGTTCAACGAATTCAAAACATCGTTCCTTATTTGGTCAATAATATCCATGTCAACAATCGTGAACGGCTGAACATTGGTTGCCCTGAGGTACTTAGGTAAGCAAATCTTAACTTCAGCACTGTTTCCTTTTAGGACTGCTGAGCCATATGGATTTCCTACAGGACTGATTAACTCTAATCTGTTTATGTCGCACCTATCTTTTAGTCCCTCCATTTTTAATACGAAATTGATCGTATCAATTCCAATTTTACTTTTCACTTTTCAATCGCCCCTTAAATTAAATTTTAAATAAAAAAGCCTGCTGCTATACCGTAATCAGATACTCCCTAAACTAGGGAACTCTTGATCTCGGATAGCAGCAGGCTGTTATTTGCCTTCTGTAAACAGATGCACTTACTTGTCAAAACGACAAGAATAGTATCAATATTATTTTGTTTATCATATCACATATCCTAATTTTTGTCAAGACATTTCTTTGTTCATCTTGTTTTGTCTCTATGCACATATGTCGTCCAAACGATCTAGGATACGCTAAGAAACGTTATTTATTTAATGTTGAATAATCACAATGAAATTCTAAATTACAAATGTGGGTCATTCTAGCGCTTAGTAGTTATTTGAAAAAATATAATTGGTATTATTTGTCTGATTATGTTATTGTGCTGCTATTATATGGAAGGAATGAAGGTAATATGGAAACTAAGTTTATAGCGGCAACACGAAAAACAGGAGGGGAACAGTTTATATATAATGGGCATTCGGTTGAACACTTTTTGGTAGACTACTGGGCTTGGGCCTATTCTGATCTTGTTAATAACGTTGATAGAGGTAAGCTCGCTGAATTTATCGTTGCGTCGGCTTTGGGGGCGTCTGATGGTGTCTCCGCGACATGGGATAAATTTGATATATTATATAGAGGTAGTGGCATTGAAGTTAAGTCTTCTTCATATTTGCAATCATGGGCTCAAGAAAGAGAATCTTATATTGGGTTTGCTGTAAGGCCTACGGTGGCTCCAATAGCAAATACTGCAACATATGATGATGAGCGTAAGCGTCAATCTGATGTATATGTTTTTTGTCTTCTTAAGCATAAAGACAAGCTAACACTTGATGCACTTAATCTAGATCAGTGGGAATTCTATGTTGTACCTACTGCGTTGCTCAATGAACTCATCCCAACTCAGAAATCAATCTCATTGTCGTTCCTACAAAAACATAATGTCGTTCCATGTGACTATTCAGAAATTAAAATACGCGTTGATGATATTGTAAACAATCTCAGTGAAAAGAGCGATGATTTACAAGTAGCTTCCGAGTAGTGTCCAAATAGTGTCCAAAAATGCTTTTTAGGGCAAAAACTGAGCAATCAAATAAGATGCAAAAAAGTCTGTAGTCATTGATACTACAGACTTTTTTATGGTGGAGATAAGCGGGATCGAACCGCTGACCTCTTGAATGCCATTCAAGCGCTCTCGCGGAGTATCTGAATGGCTTGAAAGCACTTCACACTGGCAAAGAAGGAACTAATACATGAAAATATACTTCTACGATAATTGGCTTTGCAAGACGGCTATTTTTCTTTCCAATTCCACAATTTGTTCATTTATCCTTTTTGCCAAAACAGAATTATTGTTTTCAACAGAAGCATATTCATCTTTAAGTGTATCCAGTTGTTCTCGTTTGTCATCGATTTCCAAGGATATTATGCGCTGCTCTAATTTATTAGCGGTTTCATCATATTTATTTATTATACATTGATATTCTTGACGCTCTTTTTCAAACGAATCAAAGGCTTGCCAAGTTGGTATCAATAAAGAAAAAACCGTTATAACAACACCAATTACTGCAACCACGCTGCTAATAATTCCAATTTTCTTCATTCTATCTACTGTTTTTACAGCATTCGAAGCCTCTTTTAATACATCTGGAATTGAACTGCTTACATAATTAGCACCATGAACATTACGAAAATCTTCTTTACCCGTCAAAGCTTTAGATATATATTCCTTAAAAGCTCTTAAAGGTTTGATTTCTACTGTTTCCATATTTGGCACGGGTACATCTTCGGACACCACCGTTCTTTTCCATTTTTCATTTCGACTCAATTTTGTGAACTCAATTAATATTAATTCCGCTCCCTTTTTTATTTTGTATATATTGGAAGTTAAATTATGTAGCGGTATATATAGCTTCCCGACAAATCCCGGGTCTACAATCGGCCCAGTTCCAAGCAGGAGGCCTTTATAGGCGTTTGATACGGAAAGGTTAAATCGCAGCGCAATATACTCTGGAACTCGGATGGTTTCCTCAATTTCGAGATATGTTATTGAATTGGGGTTAATAATATAATAGCCGTCCTCATCAGGTCTTAACAGTCGCATATCTTTTTCTTTAGTCTTATCTTCAGGGTTACAGAAAAATGCTTTTCCAGAAAAAGAGCACGCATATGTTATCCCTTTTAGTTTTTCTTCCTTAAACTTATCAATAATTCCACAGGTGTAAATATATTTATATGCATCAACATAATTCAAAAGAGCGGGTTCAATATCTGGGAAGGGGTCTACGTCTTTGTATGTCTCATATTGTTGTGCGCTTCTGTCTTTACTTTTTACAGTATTTTTTGAAACATTCGTCGATAGTTTGCTAGTATTTACTTTCATAAGAGCGTTTCCTCTCGAAAAAAGATCGTGTCTGTACCGGTACCAATATAATTTATTTTTTGACCAATTTGATTTTCAACGGCAAAAACAAATTCTTTACATTGCATTGTTATTTCAGTTTCATCATGAACACTATCATCAACGTAATCCAAATGATTCAATACGACAATATTAGGCCTATTGCAAATTATGCTTCGTTTTACAACATCAGCGTCAAAGCGGGCAACTCTCCTAATACGGTTTGTACATGATGTGTATTCTGTCATGTCGTCAGCTTTCCCCAAATCTTTACGCAGTGTTTCCCAATCAATTTCGTTTGGCAGGGTGCCGGATTCACCAGACACTCGTATTGGGAATGCCCGAATTACCATAACAATATTCTCAACATCAAATGGGCTGAGGCCGCACTCGGAAAGAATTGCAGCTGCAGATGTATCGCGGCTCGTCACATAAGGATAATCTTCTGCATGAAGTAACGATAATCCAAAACCCTGAGTACCCTCTGCAATGATTTTTTTGTCGGCATTGCATGCATCACGCAGGATATTTCTAGTATTACAAGTTTTCAACTCAGGATAGTCTTTTGCCAATAGTTTTGCATTCTTCTTTCGCGCGATTCTTGCAATAACGGCAGCGCCCGTTCCGCTTTGTGTAGACCCAATACTCTCCCGAAGACCGGACGCCATTTCTGCTGCTATTTGATCATCCGAAATAATCACAGCATTCTCGTCAATTAGAAGTCTATCATCTGACAAGCCGGCAATTTTCATTTCCTCTTTCAAGATAGATAGATTAATATAAGAGCCTGCTGGCAAAACAGCCGTCACATGGTTTTCTATTACGCCCGTTGGCAGAATCCTGAAAATAAGCTTTTCTTCATTATGATAAACGGTATGCCCAGAATTAGGTCCGCCAACTCTTATGCAATAGTCCGCTTTCTCTTTCTTAGCGAAATAATGGGCTACTTTACCTTTACCCTCAGAACCGAACTGTCCGCCAAATATAATAGTTACTGACATAATAGCTCCTTTAACTTCAATTCACAGGTTTCAAAAAAGCCTTTATAGGTTTTGTTGTTGGTTATAACGTTGTTATCAGTATAGCAAATCATAGATAGCGACATTATATCTTTTTCGGCATCATTGTTGATTATGTCTAGAAACTGCTCTTTGCTTACTTTCTCTATACTTCTCTTGTTATATCTATGAAACATATTATTGAAGGTTGACTGAGTCTGAAGCAGTGTAAAACTTTTGCCAAAGTGTTCAGAAAGCGTATCATAATCAATTTGATGTCTTAGTCCATCTACAACATAATTCTGATCTGGGTGGGCATCAATCTCTTTTATGATTTCCAGAGAAAGCTGTTTTTGCTTCTGAGGGTCCTTTGAGATCTCAACGCCAATTTCTTGCATGGTAGCTCTGCTGTCGTCACATGAATACAGATTTCGTATTATTTGGCTATATCTTAGAGATTTGAATCCGTGCCTAAAACGTAGATATTCGGATAATGACGTTTTTCCCGTGCAGATCTCTCCAGTTAGGCCTATAACAATCCTGTTTGTGGGAGCAGCCGCGACGCTTGGTACAATAAGATAATTCTCTTTCTCATTTCCAAGTGCAACAAATTGATCGTTTATATAGAACAATCCAACTAATGCGGAAGAAATCGCATCTAATTCGTCATGGGTGATTTTGGCGGTTGTATAATAGTATTCACCGGTAATTCCGAAATTCTTATAGCTGTTTTTCAGGTGCTCTAAACCGTTCTGCTTTCGTCTGATGCTTAGAATATCTTGCGCTACACCAGGATAGCTTTCAATTACTTCTACACCCAAATCCCGAAATTTTTTAGCAAGCGCAATTCCCCTATTTGTCAACTTCTCCATTGAGGGAATTAAACATGGGTATACGCCAATTCCAAAGCTTGAAAGCAGTCTTTCACAGTAACGTGTAATACCATACTTTTTGCAGTTGCAATTTGGGTCAGTACAATCCCTTCCCGCGGGATATGATAGCGGAGAATCAATTGATATAACCTTAGGATTGTATTTTAAGCTCTCGCTTATTAATTCCTCGTCTGTGCGTATTGCCTTGGTAATTGCGTAATTCCCGATTAAAACAGCCCACCCGCTCGGTTTAGCTTCACTGCCGGTTAAATCAATACCAACGACAGTATCCTTACCTGTAATTATCCCCGCATGCTTTCCAAAATAATAGTTAAAGTCGAACCGTTCGGAACTGCAATGGCAAAGGTCGGCATCAGATTCAGACATAACGTTTTGCCGTTGAGCGGCAAAGAAATTTATTAGTTTATTATACGAATAGGTATTTATAACTTTTCTTTTGAGACGTGGATATCTCGCAAGCATTATTTCAGCATACTCTAAACAATTTAGATGTGCTGCCGAGTGAGAATCTGATCCAACAGAAACATATGCTCCGCTCTTTATTACCGCTTCAAAGTGCTCTACTCCAATGTCAAAACGTTCAGGAAAGCAGTTTAGCTCCAAAACAACATTGTTTTTTTTGCAGATTTCAAGAATAGTCTCAAACGGTACAGAACAAGCTTCTCTATCTGAAAACAGTACGCCCGGTCTGCCAAGCAATCTTCCCGTAGGATGAGCAAAAATATTAACGTATGGGTTGCTGAGAGCCTTCTCAATTCTGGCTTGCATCTCAGACTCACTTTGCTGCAAATATGTATGTATGCCAGCGATTACATAATCAAACTTTGAAAGCGTTGCATCTGGAAAATCTAAAGTACCATCTTTCAGAATTTCGACTTCAATACTAGAAAGCACTTTTATTCCTTTTAGCTTTAGTGCATGGATCTCATCAATTTGCTGTAAAGCATCAACTTCAGATATTCCACGAGCGACTTTCAGCGAATATGAATGATCAGAAATGCCAATATATTTTCTTCCCAATTTCTTTGCTTGTTCAGACATTTCCTCTATGCTGTGCTTACCATCACTCCACTTTGTATGCATATGCAAGTCACCGTTTAATACTGGATGTATAGAGGAGTCCGCAATAACAGCATATGTAAAATGGATTGTTACCGGAATGCCAAAAGCCGTAACACATTTTATTTCTTCGTTTTCAGAGGACAAAAAATCCTTATACCTATGAGATGCTAGAAGTAGCTTTTTAACGCGACTAAAGCTAGCCACGTTACAAATAATCGTGATGCAGCTGACTTTATCATGCCAATCATTTGATATTGTAGACGCGATTTTTATATCATTGCCTTTATTTAATAATTCTAATAATTCGTTTTGTAAGCAGTGTGCATAGGAGTATAAATAAAGGCCATAAGCTTCATCATAATTGCGTAAAAACTGGTGTATTTTTTCTCTTTCAGATTTCCCTAAATCTAACGTGTCTTTATCAGAACTAAGTGCGTTACGCAATTGTGAGACTGTTCTTATATCGTAATAAAATAACTTCCTTATCGTCTTTGTACCTAGTCCGTGAGATAAAATAAGAGAGTAATCTTTTACGTTATATGCTGTTTCAAGTTCTTCTAACTCTGAACATCTACCATTTGCGATAATATCTTTAATTATACGTGCACTGCTATCACCAATACCCTCAATGCTCTTTAACCCTTCATTTCTATAAATCTCGGTAATAAACGTGCTATAGGAATCAACTGCCATAGCCGCTTTGAAGTAAGCTTCCGATCTGTATTTATTTTCTTCAAATATTTCAAGCAGTCGAGATATTTTATAGAGATAGAATGCTATCTCAAAATCAAACATTCAAGAATCTCCTTTGCCATTTTGATACTCGGATTAATGCATCTTGCGCAACACTCTTGCGTTACATTTCCGATATTGAATTAATAATATCATATTATGATATTATTAGAAAGAGTTCAAGAGCAAATTGTTTGACCTTATTGTTTCACTTTACGCAACTCAAGGGTTTAGTTGTCTACGGGTATTAATTAGATAAATCCGTAGATTGTGTGATTTGATACCCGTTATTCTCTAAAAACAAGAATAAGCGGTATTACCAGTGCCTTTATCTCCAATGAAATAATACATGGGAAACTGAGGTATGGACTGCTGACATGCCCGACCATATGATTCATCTTAACGGCGACAAATTCATGGGACCCCGAGAATAAGCGTTGAAAAATTGAGCACCTGTCGGCTACTGTCGGCAGGTGCTCTGCGCTGGGGAGGAGAGAAAAGAAAGGAGAAAGGGGTTAGAGAAGTATCAAATTATTAGGGTAGCTGCCCGTACCGCATACGATTTAAGATTCGGCAGTTTTATCGATATGGCAATCCGCTTCGACGGCTATACTGTCCATACCGTCGACAAATTGCTGGATACACATGTTGAGTTCAATCTCGAGCTTGCCGCCGTCGAACACATTGACGCGCTTAATAATGCTGCTGGCAATCATCTTTTTTACATCGACTTCGCTGGTATCAAAAATCTCTGCCCATGAGTGAATTTGGCTAAGTTCAGTTTGGAGTTGTTTTTTACGGTTGTTACATTCCTCGTTCTGAGCCAGTAGTTGCGTCAGCTTTTCACTGGTATCCATGACTCGGTTTCGGGCTTCGTCTACCAGTTCATTGAGGACTTCCAAGGACATTTTGCTTTTGCCCTGAACCGCCTTGACCACCTCGGACTTGAGTGCCTCATATTCAGCATTTGCTTTGGCATTGTCTGTTTTGGCGCGCTTGATGTCGCCCTGAAGCTCAATCATATTCCTGTCTTGGATGTGCTGCATGAGTTCCTCGTCTGACACCTGCGCCATGCGGTTAAAAATCTCATGGAGCAGGTTGACCACCTGACTGTCTATAGTATGGAGCTGATAACCCGTGGGACCGGCGCATTCCAAGCGGCGGCGTGTCTTATTATAGCAGACATAGCGATACCGCTTAGCCTTGTTCGTCTCCCCGTTGGCGTACTGAATAACCTTACCGCCAGTCGTGACGCGCATTCTTCCACCGCAGTGTCCGCAGAAAATGTAACCTGTGAGGATCGACGGGCTGGTAGTCTGGAGCGGCATTGTCCTCGTCGGCGCCCGTTCCCTTGCACGCTCGCTCATGATTTCCTGTGCTCTGTCGAAGATGGTGGGGTCGATAATTTGAAGCTCGGTGAATGGCTCAGAATAGGTTTCGCCGCTTCTAAGAATGCCTTTGTACATGACGTTGTGCAGGATATGACCTACTGTGGCGTCGTGCCAGTTTTGCCCGTCGCGGGTTAGAATTCCTTTTTCGTTGAGAAACATGGCGAGGCGCCAGCGACCATAGCCGGAGGCTACGACCATATTGAACATAAGATGAACCACGGCGGCTTCATTCTCGTCGATGACGAGTTTGTTCACCTCATGTCTGCGCTTGTTGAGGATGCCGCTCTTTTCGAGCCTGTAACCGTAGGGAGCTACGCCGCCGCGGAAGCGACCTTCCTGCACCATCTGGCTGAGCGCAGTCTTGGTTCGGATGGAGGTTTTTTTGCTCTCGCCGTCTGCCTGCCAGAAGCGTATGTAATTCGTAAGGAAGTCTGTATGGGAGTCAAAGCGCTGTTCTCCCTCTTTGACGCTCCATACGCGGATACCACACTGCACAAGTTCCTCTACGATGAATGGCGTTTCGGCGGCGATACGTCCGATACGGTCGAACATAAAAACCAGAAGGATATCAAACTTTCCTTCTCTGGCGGCCTCCTTGATATATTGAATCTTGTCGCGGTCAGCGGCGTGAACCTTGAAGCCCGATACTCCGTTTTCTTGGAGTTCATCAACGACAGTCCAGCCCATGCTTTCTGCAAATTCGCGGCAGGCTTTACGTTGCATGGGTATATCTGCTTGGTTTTCGGCATTAAAGTCTACCTGCTTCATTGTAGAAACACGATATAGGTTTATTACTCTTTCATTCATGTGTGCCGCTCTCCTTATCTCATTTTTGGCTGAACCCGAGTTGCCCCAATGGCTTGAGGGTTTTGCCAAACATACAATCGCACAGAAGTGAAGGAATAGCTATTGAAAGATAGTTGCCAAAACCAACGATGATTTGTTCCTAAAACAGCGCAGTTCTAACAATACGGCTTATACTGAAGCTTTCATCAGATAGGCAGAAAGCAGCGTTTCTTTTATGAACACAGGGAGCTTGGGATTGTGTTTGCTATCGAAAACGAGCCGAATATGCGCTCCGTTTACGGTGATATTCATGCTATCCTTATTTTTGGCGTTGTCCGCTTTTTCCATGATATGATCCTCCCTCATATTTCAGTTGTAGTGAAGTGTTTAATGCCACAAGAACAGCGGCGAAGGCCGTGCGGCGGTCGCCGCTGTGGTTTCTGACATTAAATTGCTGCTCCATATTTGACACTACTCCCCTGAAGCATGGGCAACGGCACAAACTGCGGATGGTCGCCGCATCACGGGAATTGCACCCCTCCGAGGATCTCTCCAAGCTGCCCCCATTGCGTGATAGCTGTGGCTGGGCAGGAGTATCATTATTGCTGCCGCTGTTATGGCGATACGGCTTACCAATAGCCGCTTTCCGGTCGGGCGTTACCGCTGTGCGCCTTTGATGCAATCGTTTTGACGAGATACGCCCTACCGGAGTCTTTTATTTGCTCCGGCAGGCGTTTTCCCGCAGGCGGTCTTAGCGCGTCCACCGCTGTCGCTTGCCTTTCGGCACGGCAGGAATGTAT
>CAZJYY010000027.1:0-27048 GCA_964550315.1 uncultured Oscillospiraceae bacterium
TTCTCAGCTTCAAAAACGCTGGGAACATGGGGACATAGGCTATCATCAGCGTTACAACACCCACACCGAAAAACGCCCAGAACACATCCTGATTGGGCAGGAAGGGTGCTGCTATAACAAGCACGCTTGCAATTATGCCGTTGAGTATGGGCGTGCGGGTGGCAACGCCGTCCTTGTCTGTCTTGCTGAAAATGGCCGGCATATCGTTTTGGTCCGCAGCGTATTTTGCCACATAGGTTGAGCCGTAAGCCCAAGACACAAGGTTTGCAACGAAGGTGAACAGCATCATTAGTCCAACGGCGACGATTACCCAGTTGTTTCCTATCATGTAGGCTATGCTGTCCAAAAGTCCGGATGAGGTGGACAGCTCATCCACGGGAATGGCAGCGCCAATACCAAAGGATGCGAACATGTAGAACACGGCAATAATTATTCCGCCCAAAAGCAGAGCCTGGGGAATTTGCTTTTTGGGGTTATCCATGTCAGATGCCAGTGTTGTAACTATTTCAAAGCCTACAAAGTTGTAGATTATAATTGACACGAAGGAAAGGCTGTAAAGATTGAGGTCCGGGAACATGGACCGAGGCGTATACTCGGTGGCCGCTCCGTGGTTTATGGCGTACCAAACGCCCAAGCCGCCCACCAGCAGCATGATTATAACTTTAAATATTGCCGCAACGTTTATGAGCCACTTGCTCTCGCTTATCTTCTTCATGCTCATAAAGATTATAGCCCACACGAACACAAGCTGAATTACAATCTGTCCGAAAACCCCGATATTTACGGGGAAAATCTGTAAAAGGGTGTCCTTGAACAGCACCGCCAGGGATGCTATCCACAGGGAAAAGTTAATCCAATAGTTCCAAGCAACCCTGCTTCCCCATTTATGTCCATAGGCGTTGCGCACCCAATCGTAGATTCCACCTTCACCGATGTATGTTGTTCCCAGCTCTGCGGAAATAAGACCGTATGGCAGAAAAAACAAAATCAACATGGAAATCCACCAGAAGTACTGCGCATTGCCCACCGCCGCGGCGGGAGCCGCCGATTCAACGGTCAGTATTATGCACACCGAGGCGAGGACAGCGTCAAAAAGGCGGAATTTCTTCACCTTTGCCATAAAATGCTCCTCTCTCTAATGCGGCCGCAGCTGCTTTTTTGCCCCTGCGGCCGCCTTTTTGTTGAGTTTTTTACTTTACCTGTGCCAAGGGCTGCTGATGTGCCATGCAGTGGATGTTTCCGCCGCAAAGAGAGAACTCTCTTGTATATATCTTCACTATCTCACGCTCGGGCATAAGTTCCTTATACATGTCGTAAGCCACCTGATCCATGGGGTCGCCGTACTGGGGCAGAAGAAGTCCGCCGTTTACGAAGTAGCAGTTAATGTAGGTAACAGCAAGAGGAAGTCCGCCCTCCCGGGAGGCTGCGCTTTCGCAAATGTCAACGCCGGCACTTTCTTCCTCGGTAATAGTGAAAATTTTGGGAATAGGAATCTTGTGAATTTCAAACTTTCTGCCCTTGGCGTCGGTTTCCTGACTAAGAACGTCATAGGCGGCCTTCAAGGGCTTATACTGGGGATTGTTAACGTCATCCGTCCAGGAAAGGGCGATTACGCCGGGGCGCACAAAGAAGCAAACGTCATCAATATGTCCGTCCGTCTCGTCAAACGCCATGCCGTCTTTCAGCCAAATGACCTTATCAAGGTTCATATAGTCCTTAAAGTAATTTTCAACCTCCTGCTTGGTAAGGTTGGGATTGCGGTTGTGGTTAAGCACGCTGTTCTCTGTAACGATAAGGGTACCTTCGCCGTCTATCTGCATTGCACCGCCTTCAAAAACCATTCCACGGGCGTCGTATCTGTCAATGTTTTCAAGATCAAGCACCTTGGTTGCATATTCAGCGTCCCTCTTCCAGGGGAAGTAAAGGCCGCCCTCAAGGCCGCCGTATGCATTCCAGCCCCAGGTAACGCCACGGGATTCGCCCTTGTCGTTTACAAGGAAGAAGGGGCCCTTGTCCTGCGCCCAGGAATCGTCGGTGGTCATTTCAACAATGCGCACCTCCTCAGGCAGACGTGCACGGGCATTTTCATACTGATCGGCAGAGCAAACCACTGTGAGGGGGTTGAAGCGGATTATTTCCTTTGCTACATCAACAAGCACCTTTTGTGCAGGCTTTCCGCCCATTCTCCAGGTATCCTGTCTTTCTGGCCAGATAAGCCAGTCCTGCTTGCGGGGTTCCCATTCTGCCGGCATACGGAAGCCGTCCTTCTTCGGGGTGCTGTGAATAGTTCTCATGATAAAACTGCTCCTTTCGATTGTGCGGCAGCCTTCTGCCGTCGTCTTCTTAATCCAATATATGTCCGAAGGGCAGGTATTACAATTCCTCCTCGGGGTGAACCTTTGGGCATTACACTTCGGGGTAACAAACAGCAAAAGCTCACCCACGCATACTACTTTAGTGGTATGCGTGGGTGTTAGTCTGACGGGTAGTTGTATTAAACATTATTACATGGTATTATATTTTAAGGATAGAAGGTGAAAAAACGGAAATGGCAGAATATGAATTATCCCAACAAAAATGGCTTCAAATTAACTATTTAGCCCTTTGCATGGCCAAAACCAACAACTTCGAGGAAATACGCAGAATTTTTCTCGAGGAGCTTCAGCATATTATCCCCCACAAAAAAGCCTTCTTTGACATAGGCTGCCTTCGTGACGGCAACGCCGTGTTTTTTGACCCCGTTTCTCTAAATATGAGCAAAGAGGAACTTTGCTCATATTACGACAATTATCAGGCCACGGACTACACCGCCTGGATGCTGCCCACCAAGGTTCCCGTTATATATCGCGATTCCCAAATCATCACCGACGAAGCTCGAAAAAACACGGTAATCTATAAGTAATGGATGAAGCCCATGGGCGTTTATTACAGCATGGGGAGCACCCTTTTTGAAAACGGGATACTTTACGGCTCTATAACCCTGTTTCGTGACGAAATCGAGGATTTTTCCGAGGAGGATGTGTTCGTCCTACAAATTCTGACAGAGCATATCACCGCAAATCTGTCCTGTCTATATCCCAACGGCATAAAGAAAAGTCCGGCATTTCATTGCAGTGACGACATGGTTGAAAAATATCACGTCACTCCACGTGAAAACGAGATAATATCTTTAATTTTCAAGGGACTTACCAATCGAGAGATTGGAGAGACTCTTTTTATCACGGAAAACACGGTGAAAAAGCACCTTAACACCATTTTCCGCAAGCTTAATATCCGAACACGAGCCCAGCTTGTGCAAATGCTTTTTTGTAAAACTAATTGATGTGCACAACCTTCCGTCTCAGAAAAAAAGCGGCAGAGGGCAAACGTCCCCCTGTGGATACGGATATTTTCAAAGGCGACAGGTATGATCTTTTTCATAGCTGCCGCCTTTTTTGTTTTAGAGAGTTTGGAAAACCTCCGACCATGGTTGTCATATATGACGTATCTTGTGCCGTGGTTGCAGCAGTAATTTGATGCTGTTATAATGGCGGTACAACAGATTATTTATATTTTGCGTGGGACGCAAAATAATGAAAAATGAAAAGTGAAAGGTGAAAAGTCATGAGAAAACAACTTCAGGGAATCAGCATTATACTGCTCAGCATTTTGTTTTGCATTGCATTTGACAGTATGGGAGTACATTATGTGTTTGACTTGTCGATTAGTTGGTCGATGATTTTTTTGCTGACGGGTATTGCGGGAACGGTAATGGTGTTTATTGCACCAAAGCGTGGAGGTAAAAAATGAGTAGTCCGTTATCGGAACAATCCATAGCGTTTTCAATTGATGTTGTAAATTATTATAAATGGTTATCTACTGAAAAGCGAGAATTCGTATTGTCTAAGCAAGTTTTAAGAAGTGGAACAAGCATCGGTGCAAACATTCACGAAGCAAATTTTGCAGTCAGCAAAGCAGATTTCATATCAAAAATGCAGATTGCTTTAAAAGAAACATCAGAAACTGAATATTGGCTAATCGTCTTGGAAAAAACGGATTATTTGCCAGAATTGTATGTCCACTTGAAAGCAAAATGCAACAGTTTGAAAAGGATGCTGATTTCGACGCTTAACACCAGTAAGCAATAACTTTTCACTATTCATTGTTCACTTTTCACTAACCTGTGCCTAGCACAGGTTATGAGCATAATACGAAATTAGGGCATCACCGTTTAGAAAACGGTGATGCCCTAAAAATATCTTTATTGACGGAACCCTAAAGTCTGCTACCGATTTTTGTCTTTATTTTTTCAAGGGCTTAATGGCTTTAAGCTCAATATACCCTCTTGCTCCTATGGGCTCAAGCTGAATTCGAGGATTTTCCCCGTCCCACTGATAGCCGATCACAGTGGGGTCGTAGCTGTCCATGGAGCCTTGAAGCACTTCAATAGCGGAGCAATAATCCTCCTCGTCAAAGGGCTCGCCTTGGAACATTAAGTATTTCGCCGCCGGAAGCTCAATTATGTCAAAGCCCTCAGGAATTTGACCGTTGTAATCCATAGCGACTTCAACCCCTTGTACATATTTTGAGGTGTTTTCGGGCTGATATTTTTTCGGCAGCCACAGGCACACCGGCTCGCCGCAAAGGGATTTCATGCTTGTAAGCACGCCCCAAACATCACAGCCCACCTCCTGGCAGTAGTCCCAATAGCCGTCTGCCTTTGTGCCTCTTTTAATTATCACTTTTCTTGCAGGCTTTTCAATTACTTGTATGAACACATTTTTTACATTTTCCATGGCCGAGCGCTCCTTTTTCCAAAGCTTTCTGAATTTTACGCCGTAGGGTATAAACAGTTGTAGCGGAATCGGATTTTGGGAGTATTCCTTGGGGTTGCACAAAAACTCCTTACGAAACGCCCGTTGATATCCGTCAACACTTGCAAACCCCCTTTCAAAGGCCACATCTATAATCTTTGCGTCCTCGTCCCGAAGCCTTAATGCGGATTTTGAAAGCTTCAACCGCCTTATATAGTCTCCGGGAGAAAGGCCCGTCAGCTCCTTGAATATCCGTGCGGAATACCAGGGGGAGAAATGCACTTCTGCCGCAAGCTGTGCAAGGGATATTTCCTCTTTTATATGGGTCTGGATATAGGTTTGCATTTGCTGGACCACTATTATTTTTTCCGTCACTGTTTATCACCTCCTGACATCGACATTGTAAACCAGCCGATGGTAGTTTTTCTCGACTATTCTTGCCCACTTACTCATGAGCGTCGGTAAAATTCATTTTACTTGCATGCTCGCAATAATTCTTTTTGCCCTATCGGGGCAAGATATCTCGGGAGGGACAAAAGATGAATTTGGATTTTGATGCGGTATATTATGAAGCTTCGGCTCTTGATTATGAGCTTGGACATTATTTAAAGGAAAAATACGCACACCTGCCCTGGATAGAAATAGCTTCCCACAACAGGATACCCGAGCTTAGCTCTACGGAAAACCGTGATTTTCCAAGGCTTAAGCAGCATTTAATAGTCGGCGTGCGGAAAACTCACAAATACGTTGAAAACCACAAGGTTTCCGACTGGCTCGTGCCCTACACCTCCTCGGGTTGTCGGGCTATGTGCCTTTACTGCTACCTTGTTTGCAACTACAACAAATGCGCCTATCTTCGTTTATTTGTTAATCGCGAGGAGATGCTCAGCCGTCTTTTAAAAGCCGACCGTCATGCGCCCTATCCCCAAACCTTTGAAATCGGAAGCAACAGCGACCTTATTTTGGAAAACACAGTCACGGAAAACCTTCCCCTAACTATTGAGTGCTTTGCAAAAGAAGGTTTCGGACACCTTACCTTTCCCACAAAATTTGATATGGTAGATCCGCTTCTTAATCTTGACCATCGGGGCAAAACCATCTTTCGCATGAGCGTAAATCCCCAGGAGATAATCCGCCGTGTTGAGCTTGGCACATCCCCCCTTGGAGCACGGATCGGGGCTTTAAACAAAATGGCTGCCGCCGGATACCCGGTGGGGCTTCTTATTGCGCCGGTTATCCTTCTGCCCGACTGGCAAAGACTGTATGGCGAGCTTATCGACCGACTTTACTGTGAGCTTTCCCCCAAGGTCAAGCGCAGCGGCTTCATTGAAATAATTCTTATGACCTACAGCTTCGTGCAGGACGCTATAAACACCGAGGCCTTCCCCACCGCCGCACCGATTTTTACCCGTGAAAAGATGACCGGGCGGGGTCGGGGAAAATACTGCTATCGCAGCGATGAGCGTAAGGCTGCCGAGGATTTTTTGCGCACAAAGCTTGCCTCCTTGCTCCCCGAAATGAGAATCTTATATATTGCCTGACGAGGGTTCTTTTTCTGCTCCCGTCGGCATAAATGTTTGCGGGAGGACGTCTGCTTTTCCACCCGACAAAGGAGGGTATATTTGTGAGAAAAATTTTTAAACCCCAGTGTTATATTCTTCTGGGCATTCCGGTGCTCTTTGCCGTGGGTACTCTTTTCCATTTTATTTATGAGCTAAGCGGGGAAAATTTCTTTGTGGGTCTTTTTGCGCCTGTTAACGAAAGTGTTTTTGAGCACACAAAAATGGTGGCGCTGCCCATCTTCCTGTGGTGGGGCGTTTATTACCTTGTACGCAAGGAAACACTTCGCCCAAACGCCTGGTTTACCTCTGCTCTTATCGCCATGGTCACCGCCATACTGTGCATCCCTCTGTTGTACTATTTTTACACAGGCGCCTTCGGCGTTCACCTTCTGTGGGTTGATATCGCAATTTTATTTTTTGCTCTTTTGCTGGGACAGCTTTTGGGACTACATTATTATAGGCACGGCAAGGGAATTAACTGCACCGTGGCAGTTATAATCATGGTTTTTATCCTTATTCTCTTTGCCTTTTTTACCGTTATGCCGCCAAAGCTCCCTATTTTTCAAGACTCTGTTACCGGAGCCTATGGAATAAAATAATGCCAAAAGCCGTATTGCAAAATGCACTACGGCTTTACTTTTTTATCCTACGGCAAAAAATTACCGACTGTATTACCCCTTAAACCGAGGACTGCTCTTTGTCCTTTTTTGTTGCCCAAAGGACAAAAATCACGGAAACGGCAATTGAGCCGGTGGCAATCAGCATGGGTGCCGCATATCCCAGAAGCTCAATAAGCTTTCCAAGACCGGCGGGGGCAATAAAGGACGCCGTTGATATTCCGATTACCACCAAAGCTGATGCGGAGGCGGTTCGCTTGGGGAAAGCGTCACAACACAAAATGACCAGTGCCGGAATCGACGTTCCCTGAAGAAGTCCTCCAAGGGCAATTAGGCCTATCATAAGCGGTTTTTCCGGCTGAAGCAGAAAACACAGGGCAAATACGCCCACTGAGAGGAGATTTGAAAGCACATAAAAGCTTGCAACGCTCATTTTTTTGTATATCAGTGGAGAAATAAATCTTATTATAAGTATTCCCGCAAAATACACGGTAAGCATTGCACCTGCCCATTTGCTGTCCATTTTCATCTGCTGGGTGCAAAAGCTGGGAAGCCATGAGGACATACCGGTTTGAAATATGGTATAAAACACGGTTGCGGCAAGAAAAAGCCAAGCCTTGGAGCTGTGAAACACCTCCGCCGGGTTCCCCTTTGCCCTCGCCCGTATGCTCTTCATGTCCGAATAGGGCGTTTCAGGCAGTATTTTCCTTCGCACTGCCCCCACACCCACAAGCACCGCCGCTGACAAAATTCCCACCACAAGATACGGCAGGGTGAAGCTTTCCGCCCTGCCCGGATCGGTTATTGCGGTTACGAAAACAGGGGCTATCATGGCGCCTGTCCCGTAAAACGCATGGACAAAAGGCAAAAGATTATTCTTTTGACGGGGGTAAATGTCCGCAACAACGCCGTTCATCAAAAGGTCGATCATTATAATGCCCACACCCGCCACAAGGGCAAAGGCCAGCATGAGACCATATCCGCTGCCAGGCTTGCAGTAAAGGGTAAGTGTGCCCATTAAAAGGCTTGCCGCGGTCATAAGTAAAAGCCCCAGCGCCACGCCGTTGAGCTTGTTGTACCGCTCGCCAAAAAGCGCAAGATAAATTGAAATTACAATGCTTCCAACGGACTGCACCGTTAATATCATGCCCAGCTTTGCTTCAGTAATGTTGAAAAAAGCCATTGCCGTTCTTGCGTTTGTCCCAAAAGCGTTGAAATATACCGCATACATAAGGAAGGTGGCAAAAAGAAGGGGTACAAGCCATTTTTTATACCCATTTTTTCCTGTACTCATTGGGGAGCAGCCTCCATTGCTGCAAAGCTTTCCTTCAGCGCCGGATAAATTCCGCAGTAAAGCTTATAAAACCACTGGTACTTCTCCGTGCGCAGTGCGTCCGGTTCAAGGCAGGAATCTGTCCTTATTATTTTTTCGCAAGCTGCCTGAACGCTTGGGAAAACGCCGGTGCCCACTCCTGCTAAAATTGCAACTCCCAGCGCCGGTCCCTCCAGCGCCGCCTTTGAAGTTTTTACCGGACAGGCGTAAACGTCCGCCAGCATCTGCCGCCAAAACGAGCTTCTGGCTCCACCGCCGCAGGCCATCATATCCTCCGCTACCACGCCCATCGCCCGCAAAACATCAAGACATTCACGCTGGGAATATGCAACGCCTTCCATGACCGCACGAATAAGGTCTCCCTTTTCGTGCATTGCCGAAAGCCCCACAAAAGCACCGCGAGCCTTTTCATCCAAAATCGGGGAGCGCTCGCCCATAAGATATGGCATAAAAAGAAGCCTATTGCCCCCGATTGGGGATTTTTCCGCAAGTCCACCCATTATCTCATATGGATCAACGCCCTTTTGGGCGGCTTCCGCCACTTCCTTTTCGCAGCAAATATCCCGCAACCAGCGCAGAGAAAGGCCTGCACTAAGTGTGCAGCTCATAACCGTCCACGCACCGGGAACGGCGCTGCAAAAGCTATGCACCCGTCCCTTGGGGTCGATGGTAACCTTGTCCGAATGGGCAAAGATAACTCCGGAGGTCCCAATGGTGGTAAAAGCCCGCCCGCTTTGAACAACGCCTGTGCCAATTGCGGCGGCGGCATTGTCCCCGGCACCTCCCACCACAGGAGTTCCCTCCAAAAGCCCTGTAAGTCGAGCAGCCTCCTTTTGAACATAGCCCGTTATCTCCACAGACTCATACATTTTTCCAAGCAGGCCCTTGTCGATTTCCAGCTTTTCTAAAATTTCATCCGACCAGCAGCGGTTTGCAACGTCAAGAAGGTTCATGCCTGAAGCATCAGAAACCTCCGTTGCAAATTCTCCCGTAAGCTTATAGCGCAGATAGTCTTTGGGCAGAAGAATATGGCGGCATTTTGCATAATTTTCCGGCTCATTTTCCCGCACCCAAAGGATTTTACCGGCGGTAAAGCCCGTAAGTGCAGGGTTTGCGGAAATGTCAATAAGGCGCTGTGCCCCCACCTTTTCGGTTATTTCTCTACACTGCTTTGCGGTTCTTCCATCGCACCAGATAATGCTGTTGCGGATAACTTCGCCGCCCTCGTCCAGCATAACAAGGCCGTGCATTTGCCCGGAAATGCCAACGCCCTTTATATCTGCCGGCGCAACGCCGCTTTCTTTTATCACCTTAGAAATGGTGCTTTCGGCCGCCACCCACCAATCCTGTGGGTCCTGCTCTGCCCAGCCGTTTTGTGGCTGATACAGCGGGTACTCCGCCGTGGCGGAGGCAAGACTTTTGCCACTGTCGTCAAAAAGAACGGTTTTGGTACCCGAGGTACCCAGGTCGATTCCCATCAAACAATTCATAATCATATCTCCCGTATCTGAAAGACGGCATACACCTTTTTATGTATGCCGTCTTATTGTCATTATGTTTTAGCTAAAAAGGACGTTGTTGAAAATGGCTTCAAGATATTCCTGTCTGCCGCTTTCCACCGTAACGGTTTCAAGCTTCATGGCATAGTCGGAAAGCTCTTCAAAGCTTGTTGTGCCATCAACAATTTTCTTGCCGATGCCATCCTTGAAGCCAGCATAACGGTTTTCAACAAATTTGTCAATCCGTCCGTCCTCGCAGATTTTCACGGCAGCGCGCAGTCCCATCGCAAAGGTATCCATGCCCGCAACATAGGCAAGCAAAATATCCTCCAGGGTGTTTGAGGGTCTTCTTGTTTTTGCGTCAAAGTTAAGACCGCCATTGGTGAAGCCGCCGGCACGAAGCACCTCAAGCATGCAAAGAGAGGTGTCGTAAATGTTGGTGGGGAATTGGTCGGTGTCCCAGCCCAAAAGCATGTCGCCCTGGTTGGCGTCAATAGAGCCAAATGCGTCGTTTACGATGGCAGAGCGAAGCTCGTGCTGGAAGGTGTGCCCCGCAAGAGTGGCGTGGTTTGCTTCCACGTTCATCTTGAAGTCCTCGGTAAGATTGTACTTGCGCAGGAAGTTCATGCAGGTTGCAACGTCAAAATCGTACTGATGCTTTGTGGGCTCCTTGGGCTTGGGTTCAATGTAAAAGTCGCCCTTGAAGCCGTTTTTCCTGCCGTAGTCCCTTGCCATGGTGAGAAAGCGTGCCATATTGTCAAGCTCCAGCCCCATGTCGGTGTTGAGAAGGGTTTCATAGCCTTCTCGGCCGCCCCAGAAAACATATCCCGTGCCGCCGAGCTTTATGGTTGCGTCAATGCAGGCACGAACCTTCGCCGCTGCCACAGAGAAAACATCTGCGCTGCAGCTTGTTGCCGCACCGGCCATAAACTTTTTATCGCCGAAATTGTTGGCGGTGGCCCAAAGCAGCTTCTTGTTGTGCTTTTTTTGCAGCTCGTATATGTAGTCCACCATGGTTTTGAAATTTTCTATGCTCTCTTTGACCGTGGCGCCAGCGGGGGCTATGTCGGTGTCGTGGAAGCAGTAGTATTCAATTTGCAGCTTATCCATAAGCTCAAAGGCAAAATCTGCCTTGGCCTTATATATTTCCATGGGCTCGGTTTTACCGAAATTTTTGTCCATGGAGGGGCCGCCGAACATGTCCACACCCTCTGCGTCTATGGTATGCCAATAGCTCATAGCAAACTTAAGATGCTCCTTCATGGGCTTTCCTGAAATCACCTCGTCGGGATTATAATATTTGAAAGAAAACGGATTTTTGCTGTCCTTTCCTTCATAGGGTACGGTTTCTATTTCTTGATATTTTTTCATATGCAGCTCTCCTTTTGCTTAATTTACTGTTGGTTTTCTAAGTCTATCGCGAATTGCCGGTACAACAAGCTGCACAAACACGGCAATCAGTAAAATTGATCCCTTAATTGTGTCGTTGATAAGTGCGTCGAAGCCAATGGATGCGATTATCTTGTCAATTATGGTATAAGACATTGCGCCGAACAAAATGCCCAAAAGCCGTCCCTTGCCGCCGCTCATGCTAATTCCACCAATGACCACCGCAGCAATTGCGTACATTTCGTAGCTTTTTCCGATGGTTGCCGGGTCAACAGAGCCGTTCATACCCAGCAGCAAAAACGAGCTGATTCCGCAAAGAAGGCCTGTTATGGCAAAAACCAAAACGCGGGTCTTTTTTACATTGATACCGGCAAGCTGTGCTGCCTTCTCGTTGGAGCCGATGGCATAAACTGTCTTGCCGAACTTTGTCATGGTGGAAACGTAGACCATTATAATTGTAACAAGTATAAGAACGATTCCAACCACAGGCACTGTAAGCACCTTTGCCTGGCCAAAGCCATAGATGGCGTCATAGCTTGAAAGGGTTCCGTCCATATTATAGATGGAAAGCCCAAGAGTTCTAAGGTAATACTGTGCAATGGACCGGTAAATAAGCATCGTTGAAAGCGTCACTATAAATGCGGGCATTTTTACGATACCCACAAAAACGCCGTTGATAAGGCCGCACACAAGGCCCGCACACAGGGCAAATACAAGGGTGATTATGGGGCTGTTGGTGGCATTAAATACCACAACAGACAGTCCGCCAACCAGCGCCAGCATGGAGCCAACGGAAAGGTCTATTCCGCCGGTTATTATGACAAGACCCATGCCGAAGGCCATAATACCCACAATTGCGCTGTGGCGAAGAATATTCATTACTCCGCTCCAGGTGGTCGCCCCTCTGTTAATTATCAAAAATGCCGCAAATATTGCAAGGAAAATAAGTACAAAGCTGTAGTTGCCAAGGGTTTTTGTTATGGAATGCTCCTCCCGTGGCTTCAATTTCTTTTCTCCCATATTATTTTTCTACCTCCGAAGAATTGATTGCGTTCGTCGCCCAAAGCATAACGTTTTCTTCTGTCATCTGTTCTCGGCTAAGCTCGGTTTGCACCTTGCCATGGTAAAATACCACACACCTGTCCGCCACCTGCTGAAGCTCCGGAATTTCAAGGGTGTTTACAAGAATGGTCTTGCCTTCCTTTGCAAGCTGATTTATTAGCTTATAGATTTCGGACTTGGCGCCCACGTCTATTCCCTGGGTGGGATTGTCCATCAAAAGCACCTCTGCCTTTGTGTTCAGCCAACGGGCTATGATGACCTTTTGCTGGTTTCCACCAGAAAGTGCCGTTATCATATCCGCAGGGGAGTTTGCCTTGATATTAAGTGCGCCACCCAAATCGGAGAAGCGCTTTATTTCCTTTTTGCGGAAGATATGCTGCACCTTACCGGACAGGGTATGCTCAGATATGTAGCAGTTTTCCAAAAGTGAGAAGTCGGGGATTACCGAATTCTCCTTTCTGTTGGCGGCAATCATGGATACCTTGTTTTTCATTGCCCTGTGAATACTATGCCGTGAGGCGGCAGTATCTCTTATTTTCAAGGTTCCGCCGGTTACAGGAAGAACGCCGAAAATCGTTTGGAACATTTCGCTGACTCCCGAGCCCACAAGCCCGGTAAAGCCCACAACCTCACCCTTTTTTATACAAAGATCAACATTGGAAAAACCGTGGCCCGATAGATTTTCTAAGCTGAGCACCGGTTCTGAGCACATGTGGGTTTCATACGCCGCCTGTTCGGAGTACTTGCTTCCGACCATCATCTTTGTTACTTCCTGGGGAGTCGTATCAGCAACAAGGCCGGTATTTATAAATTCGCCGTTTCTTAAAACCGTGTATCGGTCTGCATAGGCAAATATTTCTGTCATCTTATGAGAAATGAAAACGAAGGATTTGCCCTGCTCCTTAAGTCGCATGACTATGGAGAAAAGATGCTTTATTTCTTCGTTGTTCAATGCTGTGGTGGGTTCATCCAATATAAAAAGCTTTGCATTTGCATAAAGGGCCTTTGCAATTTCCAGAAGCTGCTTTTTACCCGTTTCAAGCTCGGATACCATTGAACACGGGTTTATCTCCACACCCAAGCTGTCAAAAAGCTCTTTCGCTTTGCTAATCATGGCCTTTTTGTCCAGCATTCCGGTTTTCTTGGTAATTTCTTTACAAAGAAAGATATTTTCATAGACCCTAAGGTCATTAAAAAGGTTCAATTCCTGGTGAACAAAAGCTATACCTGCCGCTTCCGACGATTTAACCGTGGTGTGCTCAAGCTTTTTCCCCTCGAACACAACATTGCCGGAATCTCTTGTATATACGCCTGCCAAAATGTTCATCAGCGTTGATTTTCCCGCTCCGTTTTCTCCTAAGAGCGCATGAATCTCGCCCTGCTCCACACTGAAATCAACATGCTTCAAAACAGGGACGCCAAAAAACGATTTGGAGATGTCAGTCATTTTGAGCATTTCCACTGCCGGATCTCCTCCTTGCCGGTTTTTAGAATGCCCGCGGGGCGGTTGCTCCGCGGGCATATAGGTTTATTCTTTGCTTATCTTACTTGGAAACTGCGTCGCCGAAGCCCTGATATTCAGCTACGTTTTTAGCATCAACAACAGCAACGGGAACAACGTGATCCTGAGCGACGGTCTTGCCGTCAAGGCTGTCAACCATGTCCTGAACAGCAATCTTGATCATGCCGGGGTCATAGGTAACGGAGAACAAATCAGCAAGCTTTGCAACTTCTGCAGTGTAATCCTTCTGGTGTACGCCCTTAAGTACGCTGTAGATCTCATTAAGGCCGGAGGAGGTTCCGAGGTTAACGCCTGCATCAAGGAAGGCTGCCTTCTTGGCTTCGTCGATGTCGGAGCTCTTAAGAGCCTCAAGGATGCCCATTGCGATTTCGTCGTCATGGGTGAAGATAAACTTGGTTTCAGAGATTTCTTCTACAGTGGAGGTTTCAAGCCACTCGGTGAAGAGCTTCTTGCCTTCGCTACGGCTCCAGCCGGTGTATGCGGTGGACTTGATGGCAGCAATCTGCTCTTCGGTCCAGCCATTTTCCTTAAGTGTTGCGAAGAAACCGTTGTTTCTCATTTCGGGAACAGAGGAGTTGTCGCCGGGCATGATGAGAATCTTGTCGCCGGGCTGCAGGCCGTTGGCGATGAAGCGCTCTGCGGTGGCAACGCCGATTCCTTCGTTGTCGCCCTTAACGCTTGCAACTGCATCAGCAGCAACAGAGTCGATAACGCGGTCGAACATTACAAAGGGGATGCCGCTTTCGGCAAGCTTCTTCATGGTTGCTTCAAGAGTGTTGTCCTGGGGAAGGATAACAACTGCATCAGCGGTCTTGTTTTCGATAAGGTCTTCAACCTGGGAAATCTGGTTTGCTGCGTCGGTAGAGGTAATTACCTTTGCGCTGTAGGTGCCGGCAGCGGTGATTTCATCGGCCTTTTCCTTGGCATAGTTCATAACAGCACCGGTCCAGCCGTGGTCTGCGTTGGGAACAAGAATTGCAAGGTTCTTTGCGCCCTCAACGGGGGTGTTGGTTTCGCCGCCTGCATCGGGAGTAGGCTCGGTCTTGGGAGCGCCGCAGGCTGCAAGACTGACTACAAGTGCGAGTGCAAGGACAATTGTGAGCAGTTTTTTCATTACATTTTCCTCCAAAAAATTTTTTCGCCTGTGTTTATAATGAAGCCTTTTGGCCTTCATCCGATAATATTCGGAGCTCTACAGCTCCACCCATGCGGAGTTATTCTTTGCGCTGTCCACAACGGCGTGGATAAAGCGGACGCCCGAAAGTCCCTCTTCAACAGTGGGGAAGTCGGCAGTAGAGACATCCTTGCCGTTCTTCTTATCAATAACGGCGGAAATGAAGTTCTTGTAAATATTGGCAAAAGCCACATACAGTCCTTCTGGATGCCCCACGGGAATCCTGCTGCCTGCCCCGGCATTTTCGGTTATATAGCCATCGCCGCGAGAGAGAATTTGGGGCGCACCGCCCTTGGGAGTATAGCGAAGATAGTCGGGGTGCTCCTGCTGCCATTCCAGCGAGCCATTATCGCCAAATACCCTAACTACTAGACCGTTAAGGTGCCCCATAGCAATCTGTGAGCACCAGTAGGCGCCGTTGACGCCATTTTCGTATTCAACAATTATGTTAGAGTTAAGGTCAAGCGCGTGTCCATAGCTGTTTGTGGTGGCCAGAAGGCGCTTGATTTTAAGCCCGGTAACATAATGGACATAGTTTTCAATATGGCTGCCGATATCACCCACGCAGTTGGAAACACCGGATTGAACAGGATCCTTTCTCCAAACAGAAAGATTCTCCTGCGCTCCTTCTGTGGGTGCCAGCTCGTTAATGAGCCAGTCCTGAACATACTCAGCGTTAACCGAGGCAATTTTGCCGATTTTGCCCTCGGCAATCATTTCCTTCATAACCTTGGTCATGGTGTAGCCTGTGTAAGTATATGTAACGCCGAAAAGAAGTCCCTTTTCATTGGCAATACGGACAAGCTCCTCACCCTGCTCAACGGTAAAGCAAAGAGGCTTTTCACAAACCACATTGATGCCGTTCAAAAGGAATTCCTTTGCCACCTCATAATGCGTTGCGTTAGGGGTGCACACGCATACGAAGTCAATTCCATCCGGACGGGCAGCTTCCTTTGCCGCCATGTCCTTGTAATTATCATAGACACGTGAACTGTCAATGCAATAAGCCTCGGCGGTCTCCTTGTTTTGCTCCGGCTTTCTGCTGAAGCAGCCTGCCACCAGTTCTGCTCTTGGGTCAAAATTTATTGCCTTGCGGTGTACCTCGCCTATAAAGGCGTTAAGGCTTCCGCCCACCATTCCGTAATGAACCTGCTTTGCCATGTAGCGCCTCCTTAATTTGCAATCGCGTCATCAAATTTAAAGTCAGATGCCTTAAAATCGGTCTTCTTAACGAAGGCTGCGGCCTCTGTTGCGCCATCGATGCGGTCCATGCCGCTGTCCTCCCACTCGACAGAGAGGGGGCCGTCATAGTGCATGTCATTCAAAACTCGGATAATTTCCTCGAAGTTAACATCGCCGTGACCGAGACTGCGGAAGTTCCAGCCCCGCTTAAGGCTGCCAAAATCGATGTGGCTTCCCAAAAGCCCGGTGCGTCCGTCCAGAGTAACGGCTGCATCCTTCATATGGACGTGGTACACACGCTCACGGAAGTCAGAGAGGAAAAGGTGAGGTGTAACTCCCTGCCAAATAAGATGGCTGGGGTCAAAGTTAAGCCCGAATTCCGGACGGTCTGCAAATTTTTCAAGAAGCTTCTTTGTGGAATAGTAGTCAAAGGCGATTTCGCCGGGATGCACTTCCAAAGCAAACCTTACGTCGTTTTTCTTGAATTCGTCCAGTATGGGAGACCAAAGGCGAACGATTTCGTCAAAGCCATCCTCCACCATCTGCTCGGTGGTCTGAGGGAAGGAATAAAGATACTTCCAAATGGGAGAGCCGGTGAAGCCGGTAATAACATGGACGCCCAGCTTTTTGGCAACAACGGCGGCCTTCTTCATTGTCTGGATACCCCAGGCTCGAATTTCCTCGGGCTTGTCCGCAAGGGCGGCGGGTGCAAAGTTATTTAAACGGGGGTCAGGTGCATCGCCCACACACTGGCCGATGATATGGGTTGCCAGAGCACGGCAGATAAGATTGTTTTTCTTAAGCGTGTCCAAAACATACTGAACGTAGCTATCGTCCTCATATGCCCTGTCGATATCCAGATTGTTGCCCCAGCAGGCAATTTCAAGGCCGTCATAGCCCATTTTGGAAGCCAGAGCACAAAGCTCATCTAAGGGCAGATCCGCCCATTGACAGGTACAAAGTGTAACAGGTCTTTTTCCCATAATGAAATTCCTCCTAAATGTTTTTAACGGGTGTTTTATTCATCATCTTCAAAGGTCTTATTTTGAACTCCTGAGTTTAACTTGATTTTCGGTGAATATGTACTTTTCTTTTGGCTGCTTGTTGTTGGCAAGGTAATCATAAAGGATTTTGATTGTCATTCCCCCCTGAACATAGGGCTGCTGAGTAACCGTTGCCGATATAATTTCCCTTTCCATGAATTCCCGGGTGGATTTTGTTTCGTCCACTGTTATAATACGAATGTTTTCGCCGCTGTCTAAAACGGCATCAACACCGCCCTTAACGCCTGCGGCACCGAAATATATCAATTCGGGGTGCTGCTCTTCAATAAGCTTTTTTGTTACCTTGTAGGAAAGTGCGTCATCGTCGGCATTTTCCACGCACTGGGCAATGCTTATTTTCGGGTTTGCCGCCACGCTTTGCGTAAAGCCCTCGATGCGCTGCTTATGGCCTTGAATGACATAGCTACCGACAACAATGCCGACCTTTCCACCGGCAGCACCCATCATAAGCTTTGCAAGCTCACCGGAAAGCTTTCCGCTGTTAAAATAGTCACAGCCCACAAATGCCAGCTTGTCCATTTTTATGTCCGTGTTGAACATCACAATGGGAATGTGAAGGGATTGCAGTTTTTCCCGTACCTCCGGCACGTCCAGAGGCATTATGGCAAGGGCGTCAATGTCCTGCTCAAGAACGCTGTTGATGGCATCAATCTGCTCGCAGCCGTCGTATCCTTTTATCTCCTTAACTATGACCCGAAGACCATAGCTTGCATACTTTTGTGCTTTGTCGTGTATTCCCCGAAGAACCTCGTCAAAGAACTCGTTTCCCAGGGAGTTTATTACTATGCCCACGGTCATCTGCTCCCGTGATTTAATCAGTGCCCGTGCAAGCTGATTCGGCTGATAGTTGTTATCCTGCGCAATGCCTATTATCCTGTCGGCAAGCTGCCGGTTAACATTTCCTCGTCCGTTTAATACTCTGTCTACTGTCCCTCTGCTGGTTCCGGCCAGCACAGCAATTTCTTTTATCGTCATATTACCACCTGTTTTGTTTTGTAGAAATTGCCCAATAACATTTTATCTGTGCGTCCTTGTGCTCGAGCACAGTTTCACATTATCACAGTTTTCTGTGAGATGTCAACACTCAGGAGAACAATATTATTGGTGCTTGTTTGTTTTCGTGAATTGTGCCTAAAAGCTGCGAATTGTTTTTTGCTATATTCCCCACAGGCTATTTTCCTTAATTTTCTTCTTTTTACCGAGGTAAAAGAGGGCTAAAAAAACGCCCCTCCGTCCCCAAAAACCGACGCCTAATGGGATGAAACCTGCGCAGGCTCCTGGTGAGCCTGCCTTTTTAATCATAAAACACCCTCTATCTTCTGTCGTATTTGCTATTCTAACCCTTCCCCACCACAAAACATGGCAAAAGCAGGGAGGAACAACGCCTTCCTGCTTTTGCCGGTTTATTTGATGCGTCCTTTGTTTTTGCACATTAACGCTTTGTTGTTTTCAGCAGTCTGTTTGTGCCCAAAAACATATTAAAGCTCCCAATTAACACTGCTTTCAATTAGTTCAAGCAGTGTTTGAATCATTTTTTCCGGCTCAACGGGCTTTGCAAGATGCGCATTCATCCCCGCCGCCTTGGACTTTTGGACATCCTCGTCAAAGGCGTTTGCCGTCATTGCGATGATGGGAATTTTTGCCGCATCCCCCCGCTCCATGCCGCGAATAATTTTGGTGGCCTCAAGGCCGTCTATAATGGGCATGCGAATGTCCATCAATATGGCGTCATAATACCCCGTGTCGGACTCGCTAAACATACTTACCGCAACTTGTCCATTGTTCGCAAGCTCCACCACCATGCCGTTTTTCTCCAAAAGCTTGGTGGCAATTTGCGCATTGAGAGGATGGTCCTCGCACAAAAGAATTCTTTTTCCGGTTAAATGTTCTTTGGGGATTTCTCGCTGCACAGCAGACTCCCGCGGCACGTCCGCAGTATTGAATATAAGCTCCACGTAAAATTCCGAGCCAACACCCTTTATGCTGCTAGCGGAAATCGTGCCTCCCATAATGTCCACAAGGTTTTTCACTATAGCAAGACCCAAGCCCGTGCCGGAGTAATTGGTGGTTGCCGAATTATATTCCTGCTCAAATGGCTCAAAAATTTTGGGAAGAAATTCCCTTCCTATACCAATACCGCTATCCTTAATTGTTAATTTTGTGTAGACCTGCGTACTGTTCAGCATACGACATTCACCCTTTACCTCCACAGTTCCGTTTTCCGGGGTAAACTTTATTGCATTGGACAAAAGGTTAAAGAAAATCTGCTGCACCCTTACCTTGTCAAGGTATACAAGGGGCAGTTCCTCCGGGCTTGGCACCGCGATTAGCTCAACATTTTTCTGGTCTGCGCTTACCTTTACCACGCTGATCATTTGCTCGAAAAAGTCATTAAGGTTAACCGCTTCCTTATTCAGGACAATCTTATTGCTTTCAATTTTATTCATATCCAGCGTGTCGTTAATAAGGCTTAAAAGATAATTGGCGGACTCGTCAATCTTCCTGAGGTTTTCGTGTATTTCCGGGGTCAAGCCGTCCATTTCCAAGGTAAGGCCCGTAAGTCCGATAATACCGTTCATGGGCGTTCGCATATCGTGGCTCATTCTGGATAGAAAGTCGCTTTTTGCGGAAAATGCCAGCCGCAGCCTTTCGTTGCGCTTTTTATTAACCCGGTTATAAACCCCAAGTACGATAGTCAAAAGAATCAAAAACAGAAAAACCACCGACAGAGCAACCACCAAAATCAGGTTTTCCTGTACAAACTCCTCGATTCCCCCGTATTCCCTTTGGGCCAGTGCCAAGGCAAGATAGCCGTGGACATCCTTGGCAGGCATACTGCGCACATATTTATTTAAAATTGACAAAAGTGCGCTGTCCTCGGTGTTAGGCACAAAGAACCCTATCTCCCGATTATTTCCAGACAGGTTAAGGTACGATAAATTTTTATGACTTCCCTGTGAGGTATAAAAATCCATGAGGTATCTGGTGGCATAGCCGTAATCGGCTTCCCCGGAATTAACGGCATCCAGACAATCCTCGATGTTGTCATAATAGCGTATTTCCTTATACTTATATCCTATTGGCTCCGGCACATCCCGAAGCAGAGCCAAAACGCAGTCCGCCTTGTCCTTTGTTATGGCATCCTTATTTGTGAACATCGTCAAGCTCGTCTCCAGATACGCCTGGGATAATATAAGCCCATGTTCATCCGCAAAGGCCGTGCTCTGCGGCGGGCCGATAACTATACTGTACTCTCCGGTGGAAAGAAGCTCTAACAAATTTTCATTACTCTGTAAAACGTGATAGCTGATGTTAATCCCGGTTTTTTCGCAGATATCATCTAAAACAGAAACCGATATTCCGCACATCTGGTCATTTTTGTCCACAAAGGCAAACGGCGCATATTGGGGCAACATCAGCACCTTGATTTGTCCATTTTTCCGGACATACTCCTCCTCTATTGGGGAAAGGCTGAAATCCGCCATTGTGTTTTGAAAATACTTTGTTCGCAGTCTGCTTTCAAAATAAGGATCGGTAATATTTATTTTAGAAATAGCCTCATCCAACTCCTTCACAAGCTCTTCGTTTCCAAGAGTGGAGGCAAAATAAAACGGTCGAGGCGCAAATTCTGCAATCTGCTTTAGATTTGGAAGGAACGTAAGCGAAACCTTTAGCATAGCATCCGCTGCACCTGTGTGCAGGGCTTCAAGCTGCTGGTCAACCGTGTCGCAATACACATATTCACAGTTTGTTCCCGTCTTTTCTGCAAACTCGGCAAGCTCCTCATTGCGAGTAGTCGCTGTCCGCAGCACCGCCACCCGCAGCTTCTCCACACGCATAAAATTGATGTCATCAAGGGCAAAATTTGTGTCCAACGTCTCTAAGGTAGTGTACACTACACCGTAATTCTTTTCGGGATAACTGTACTTTTCCTCCAACGCCCCGTTGCGGAGCATAACGCCTACCAAATCTGCTTCTCCGGACTCGACCATTTCCATTCCTTTCAAAAGCTGCTCATTTAGAGTCATGTCTCCAAAGGTTATGTACTCCAGTTTCCAATTTGCAAATTCTGCGACCTTCTTCAAATATTCATAGGAATATCCGGAATAGTTCCCGTTTTCATCAGTCTCAGTTAAGTATTTTTGTTCCGGATATACAACACGAACTACCCTTTTATCCGCACTGCGATAAAGCCCCTCTGCGGCAGCCGCAGGCGAGATGACGGCTAATACCAAGAGAATGACCAGCATGCAGGACACTGTGCGATTTTTATTGCTCATCCCCCAGCATCCACAAAATTTCCCCGCAAAACAAAGCATATTAGCAAGGCCTATCCTAACCCTATTCATGATTCTTTCCCCGTTCTCCGTAAATAAAATCAAAGAGCGTTTGGAATAGCTGCTTTGGCTCAATGGGTTTCGCTAAATGCGCATTCATGCCGGCTCTTAGTGATTTTTGCACATCCTCTTCAAAGGCGTTTGCGGTCATAGCTATAATGGGGATTTTTCCGGCATCCTCTCGCTGCAGCCGTCTAATCTCCCTTGTAGCGTCAAGCCCGTTCATAATCGGCATTCGAATATCCATTAAAATTGCATCGTAATACCCGGGAGCGGACTTTTTAAACTGTTCCAGCGCTAGCTGTCCATTTACAACCACCTCAACGGAGGCATTTTTATTTTCCAGCAATCTGGTGGCCACCAAAATATTCAACTCGTGGTCCTCCGCCAGCAATACCCTTTTTCCCTTAAGGTCAAAATCCGCATCAATATAAGCCGCCTTTTTTTCGGCGCCTGCCTTTTCTTGGGTCGGTGTAAGCGCCACCTGCACGGTAAAGGTGGTTCCCTGTCCCACGGTGCTTTCCACCGAAATGTCACCTCCCATAAGAGTGGCAAGATTTTTGGAAATGGCAAGCCCAAGCCCCGTACCGCCATAGCTTGCCGTGGCCTCTGTGCGCTCCTGTGAAAATGGCTTAAATAGCTCCGGAATAAAATTGGGGCTTATTCCAACGCCCGTATCGCTGATAGTAAATTTAATGTTCGCCTGCCGACAATTTTGAAGCTCCTCAATGTCAAGGCGAACCTGTCCACCTGCTTTTGTAAACTTCACGGCGTTTGAAAGAATATTTATCAAAATCTGCTGAAGTCTCACGCTGTCTCCAAGGTAATAGGGGTTGCAATTTTCAAGCCCCCTCACCTCATAGCTGACTCCCATTTTTTCTGCCTGCATCCCGATTATGGTGTTAACGCTGTCAATAAGACCACAAAAATCAATGGTCTCCTTTTTAAGCCCCACCTTACCGCTTTCAATCTTGGACATGTCCAGGATGTCGTTTATAAGGGATAAAAGGTACTTTGAGGCATATTGGGACTTTTCAATGCATTCCATAACGAAGCGGTGGTCATCGATCCTTTTTGACGCTACCTCCGCAAGACCGATTATGGCATTCATGGGCGTGCGGATTTCATGGCTCATTCGGGACATAAACTCTGATTTTGCAATGTTTGCCCGCTCGGCAAGAGCAAGTGCATCCAAAAGCTCCCTGTTTTTTTGCTCCTGCTGCTCAAAGGCTTGGGTTATATCCGTCCGTGTCATCAAAAATATTTTATATTCGCGATTGATATATCCAAACCTAAGCTGCTTTTTCAGAGTTTTGCCCCTTGCCCGGTCACATATGGAATAGTAAATATTGTAATTTTCGTTGGCATCAAGCTGCTCAATAATATTGGCTATTCTGAACTCCTGCAGTACACGCTCAACATCCTCGCTGCAAACAGTCTTTCTAACGTACTCTTGGGTGTCCTCCTCAAAGTTGACGCTATGGATTTTATAGTCCATCCCCAGATTATTGTCGCTGTACCGTATGGCAGAATTCCGCTTCCCGTCCACAACGACCAAATAGTCGTAATCGCTTTTTACGATTGCGTTCATCACATTCTGCATCATTTTTTCATTGGTGATGTCCTGGGAATAGAGGAAAGCCACAATATCGTTATTGTCTGGGTTTTTCATGATATGAGCTGTCAGAGTTGTCCAGTAATATTGCTTGTCTATCTCCCGGGACAGCTCCATTGTTACCACGGGCCTGTTGTCCGTAAAGGATTTAATTAGATTTTCTATACAAAAGGCTTGGGTATATTCCTCCACTATTTGCTTGTTGATTATTTCCCGCCCTAGAAGTTCCAAATAATCCTGGGCGGATACCGCCTGCTGAATTTTTTCCGTTATCTCGTCAAATCTGCTTTTCCCGTCTATTATGGTGTTTTGAGTCAAATTGATATGAAGCGAGGCCATGGTGGTATTTTGCATAGCAACACGATAAGCCAACTCATCACGATACAGCTTTTCCGCATTCTTTTCCTTGGTCACATCACGACCAACGCCGAAATATTTTGTTGCCTCCCCTAAATCATTGTAAATCGCCGTATAGGTGACACGCTCGCACCAAAATCCCAGCTCGTTATTGGTCTTATACCAAAGGTCTGCGGAAGCCTCTCTTTCACCACGTTTGATTTTCTCAAAAATGGCGAAGTAATCTTGTATACTGTCCTCGCGCACATAGCCGTTATCAAGAGTTGACTGGATGTAATTGTGTATAACATGACAGCCATTTTTCATCCTCATGGAATTTGAGAACACCGTTACCGTGTCGGTTGCCACGTCGTATTCCCAAATATTGATCCCTGAGGATTTAACGGCGACCTCGTAATGAAGCTCGCTTTCAATAAGGGCCTGCTCTGCCGTTTTTTGGTCATTTACATCGGTAAAAACAGCACAAAGAATCGGCACGTTTTCCTGTTCTGTCAACCATTCGCCGGAAACGTGGGTCCATTTATATCCCCCTTGCTTCTGCAAAAGCCTATAGGTATAATTGACCCTCCTTTTGTCCCGGCTGGCAAGCTCAAGCTCGTTTATCATGCCGGGTATATCCTCCGGGTAAAACACAGAAATCGCCGATTCTTTTATTGCATCTATGTATTCGTCCCGTGTCATTCCGCAAAGCTCGCATACCCGGTCGCTAAAAAAGATAGGCGTAAAGTTTTCATCCATCCTGTAAAGCCCCACTCCTCCGGGAATGGAGTTTGCCAGGGTTTCATACTTTTGTGCCTCCGCCGCAAGGCTCTCTTCCAAGTGCTTTTGCGCCGTAATATCAGTATAGTAAGCTAAAACCAGCTCTTCCCCACTCTCGTCAACGATGTGTTGGGAGCGCTGATTTACCCATATATAGCTTCCGTCCTTTCTTGTGGCACGATAGGAAATTTCATATGCGTCAAACTTTCCTATTCGGCTCACTGCCTCCTTCTTCACCCTGTCTAAATCTTCAGGATAAACATAGCTCCACGCCGAATTCTTCAGCCGCTCCTGAAGCTCCTCACGGCTGTTATATCCCAGCATCTCCACCAACATGTCGTTCAAATAAACAGTGCGAAACTCCGGATATCTCGTGGCAAGGGCAAAGCCGCTGGGGATAAAGCGGTTCATCCAGTTATTTTTGTTATCCGCAATTTGACTGCGGGAAAAAGCTTTGAGAACGGTCTGCTCATTACTCTGTTTCGTCCTTGGCGGCGACATATGCAGCGAGCATATTTTATACGCTCCCTCTTCCGCAACGCAGGTTGCAGAAATGCTAAACCGTTCCGACACTTCACTTGTGCTGTAAACTATGGTTATTTCACCGAAAACCGTGGCTGTTTTATCATTTCTGCGCTTCTCCACCAGCGTGTCAAAAGCCAGCTCACAGTTTCCAACAGTATGTGCAATCTCCTGCTCCAGCAGCAGTTGGGCATCATTTATATCGCCTGCTTCCATGGTATTGTCAGTACTATACCATTCCACATCACGGGCAAGGCATGAAGCCGCCCTTTGGGCGTCCCGATTAACCAAATACTCCGTAATAAAAGCGGAAACTGTATCCTTTGCGGAAAGAATACTCATCTTTTGCCTACCCCTCTTTCGCAGTTTTTAGCATTTCTAATCCCCTGTCTGGGTTCGATCAACATAGGTGCAGTAGCAATAGGTTTTTCCGTCCTGTTCGGTTACCACCACAGTCTGGTCAGTAACGTGTACCAAATTGCCCCGACTGTCAATAAAGCAACTGTCCATAACCACGTTATTACTGTATTTCAACTGCTCTTCCATTTGCTCTTTATTGGACAAAAGATAGCTTGGTTCTATAACCTCCGTTAAATGCCCGTTGTGCTTTTCCTGAAATTCCTCTTTTGTATAGCCAAGCATTTCATAAAACTTGTCGTTGGCCCCAACCACTGTCCAGTATTCGTCAAACAGGCATTTTACAAGCCCCGCCTGAAGTGCAGAAAGCATACCCGAAAATTTTCTGTTGGTCAGCTCCAGCGCCTTTCTTATTTTGTCTCGGGGGGTATCGTCATGTATATATTGTATCCGGGCGGTTTTTCCGCCCCATTCCATAAGCTTGTCACGAACCACATAGTGGCGTCCACTTTCCAAGTCGTCAACTTCACGCTCACAGTATTCGTTTGACAGCTTTGTATAGGAAACGCAGTGCTCGCAGGGCTTTGTTCGCTTCCAAAGTGTCTCATAGCATTTTCTGCCTGCGCAGACACTTTTTTCCTCCCCGGCTATTTTTGCCGCCACGTCGTTGAGGTACAAAACTTCATAGCTGTTGATGTCGCAAATAAGAATAGCATCGCTTGTTTCGTCCAGCAGCCAATCCATGTTCCTGTAAAGAGTGGGGGTAGGCATTTCCATTTCTGTGTCAAAAATTTTGAATTGGTTTTTGCCCAACCGCTTCGCCGCCAAAAGAGCCGAATCCGCACGTTTATAAAGGGTCTGATAGTCAGCGCCGTGAAGGGGAGATATGGCAATTCCTATGGTTGCGGAAATTTTAATTTCGCCCATATCTATGCAAAGCCGCTCGCAAAGAGCCCTTGCCCTTTTCTCCAAATCGTCATAGGGTATAAGCGTGGGTATAAACACCGCAAACTCGTCCCCGCCAAGTCGGGCAACAATATCGTTATCTCGGAAGGATGCCAAAAGTTCCTTTGCTATTTTTACCAAAAGCTCATCGCCCTTGTCGTGACCCATAACATCGTTAACGGATTTAAAATGGTCAATATCCAGCATCATAAAGGTGCTGTTCGCAATTTTATTGTTAGCAAAGAAGCTGTTGACAGAGGTTTCCATTGCAGTGCGGTTATATAAATCTGTAAGGCAGTCGTGCTCCGCCTTGTAGCGCATTTCCTCCACCTCACGGGCGAGCTCACGCTCACGCTCGATAAGGTGCAGCTTAGACTGCGCCATAACATTGCTGACACGCCGCTGTGCTACCTCTAAGTTGTAGGGCTTGGATATAAAATCGGCGGCACCCATGCCCAGCGCCCGTGCCTCGCTGTCGTCCCCACTTTGAGAGGTGATAATAACCGGAATATTTTTTAGTTGTTCGGAATTCTTCAGTTTTTCCAGCATTTGAAAGCCGTCCATAACCGGCATTACCAAGTCAAGAAGAATGATGTCTATTTCGTTGTAGTGCTCCTTTACATAGTGAAGCGCCTGCCTGCCGTTCTCCGCCTCCACTATGGTGTACATTCCATGGAAAATAGCCGACAGCGTTCCGCGGTTAATCTCGCTGTCGTCCACTACCACCATTACTCTGTCAGAGTTGCTTTGTTGAATGCTTACCTTGTCATTTTTCTTCTTTTTAGTAATCTGTTCGTTGGCGGGTCTTTGCTGGTGGCCCGTCCTAAGCATTTTTTCGAAATCTTCACCGGGCATGGGCTTTGCATAGTAGTATCCCTGTGCAAAATTACAGTCCATACTTTTCAGGGTCTGAACCTGCTTTGCAGTTTCAACGCCTTCGGCCACCACCTGCAAATTAA
>CAZJYY010000028.1:0-24136 GCA_964550315.1 uncultured Oscillospiraceae bacterium
TTTCCGAGACGGATTTTGACCTTTTGCGTGCACCCACACGGATGGAGGCGCTGGTGATGCTTATCCGCCTTTTGGGCGAGGAGGGTGAAGCTCTTCAAAGCAAAGCTCCACAGCCCTTTATCGACGTGCCCGACTGGGGGGAGCGCTATGCCGCTTATGCCTATGAAAAGGGCTACACAAAGGGTGAGACGGACACGCTGTTCGGCTCAGGTCATAAAGCCGATGTGAAAATGTATCTCACCTTTGTTCTTCGAGCGCTGGGCTATAAGGACGGCGAGGGCGAGGATTTTGAATACAAAAACCCCTTTACCCTTGCAAAAAAGGCGGGAGTGCTGCCCGACACGGTGAATCAAAGTAGTTTTTTCCGTGCGGACGTGGTGACTGTATCCTACGCTGCACTGGAGGCAAAGCTCAAAAACTCCAAAACTACCCTTGGGGACACGCTTATAAAGGACGGCGCCTTTTCTGAAAAGCAGTTTGGTCTGTTTTACGATTCGGCCGCCATTGAAAAGGGCACTGTGGAGGAGAAAACAGCAGCCAATGTAAAGGAAGCTCTTTTGCGCATGGAGCTTAATTCCGGCTTGGAGCTCACAGGTTTAAACGTCGCCCACTATGGATCGGTGATTCAAATAGGTGACGGGGGATATGAAAACTACGGCTACTACGATTACGGCGCAAAAAAAGCGGCGGAGGCAGTAAATGCCGCGGCCACCCTTCTTGAGGGCAAAGCAAGAGTTTTTGATCTCGTGGGGCCAAACAGCCTTGGAGTCGTGCTCTCAAACGACGCTTACCGCAGCGTGAGTAAGGCCATAACCGAGGCGGAGGGTATTGCAAATACATATGCCTACTTAAACGAGCTTGTTTATCCGGTGGACGCCTGCACGGTTCTTCGTGCTCATAACGACGAATACGTATATTTCCGCACAGACCACCACTGGACGGCGCTGGGCGCATATTACGCCTATGTTGCCTGGGCGGAAACGGCGGGCTTTGAGCCTGTTCCCCTTTCAGAATTTGACAAGCTGGAAATGCCGGGACATTTGGGACTTTTTTACAGCATGTGCGGAAACCCTGCAGTTATGAAGGCAAATCCTGACCGTGTTGACGCCTACATCCCCCGGGGAAACATTACGGTGACCCACACAAATAAAAACGGCAGCACGATTGACGGTAAGCTTGTTTACGACTATACCAATAACGCCTATAAATACGGCGCTTTCATCGGCGGGGACTATCCCTTGACTACCATTGTAAACAACGACATAAAGGACGATTCCGCCTGCATAATATATAAGGACTCCTATGGAAACCCATTTACAGTGTATCTTGCAAATCACTACCACACGGTTTATGCCGTGGACTACCGCTATTACCCCGGAACCACCGGCAGGCTTAGCCTTAGCCAGTTTGAGGAAAAGTATGACATTGACGACGTTATAGTTCTTTCCGGAATGACACTGTCCCAGGCGGACAGCACCTCGGCTAATTTCAGAAAGCTGTTCCAATAAAGAGTAAACAGCGGTAAATAAATAGCAAAGCCGCCTCCAAAATAAGGAGGCGGCTTTGCTATTGGCATTCTCGCTACCGGGGACTTATAGTGACCCTGCAAAAAGTGGCCTAAATCAAATTTAAAAACTGTCTTTACTGTTATTTCACCACAACATTTTCCCCGCCCAGCATGTCCCGAAGCTCCTTTAAAAGAGAGTCATGAATCCAGCAGCTTGCAGCAAGGCGTTTTTTTGTGTCCTGACAATAAATAACCATTCGCTCATCACCCTCGAACATAACAAGAAGCTTTTCAATACGCTTAAGTCTCGGATCGCTCTCCGAGGGGAGCTTTATCCAAAGTGTCTTGTCCTTCTTTTCGGCAGGAGACTGCTCAAGAGACTCCATGTCCGTCAGCGGGCGAAGGGATTCCACCATTAGCTGAGGTTCTTTTTCGTCCCGAAGGGAGATTCGCCCCTTGACCACCACGGGCATATTTTCCTTTATATAGCTGCCGGAAACGTCCAGCACACGGGCAAAGGCGATAAGCTCCATGCTGCCTGTGGCGTCCTCAAGACGGATATATGCCATAAGGCTGTTATTCTTGGTGGTGCGGGTTTTTGTGTGCTCAATCACTCCCGCAACGGTGATAAACTGCCCGTCACTGAAAACCGTTGGGCCGTCCTCCTGGGCAAAGTCCGCCATGACGCTGCCCATGGAAACAGCCTGGGCACGCAAAACGGCCTGACGATACTCGTCCATAGGGTGACCGGAAAGGTAAAGCCCCGTTGTTTCCTTTTCCATGGTCATAAGCTCACGGGAGGAAAATTCCGGGATGTCGGGCAGCTCCAAGGTGCTCTCCGGAGGGGCCTGCCCCTCATCAGCACCAAGGGAGAAAAGGTCAAGCTGACCGTCGATATTTTTTCGACCGGCGTCGTTTACGCTTTCAATTACCCGATCCACCACCCGAAGAAGCTGGCTTCTTTTATAGCCCATGCTGTCAAAAGCGCCGGCACGCACAAGGTTTTCCACGGCACGGCGGTTTAAATCACGGCCGTACAGTCGGCGGCAAAATTCGTCAAAGCTCTTAAAGGGGCCTTCAAGACTACGGTTTTCCATAAGATTTTGAATAAAGCCACGACCGATATTTTTAATCGCCACAAGACCAAAGCGGATATGATCGCCGGCAACGGTAAAATCAGCGTCAGACTCGTTCACGTCTGGAGGAAGAAGCTTAATTCCCATTTCCTTGCACTCGGCAATGTACTCGGAAACCTTGGCGCTGTTGTCCAGCACGGACGAGAGCAGCGCCGCCATATATTCACGGGGATAGTGGCACTTCATGTACGCCGTGCGGTAGGCAACAATGGCATAGCTTACGGCGTGAGCTTTGTTGAAGGCGTAGTTTGCAAAATCTACTATTTCATCATAAATTTTGCCTGCCGCATCCTCGGGCACTCCGTTTGCCAGCGCTCCGGGAATGCTGCGCTTGGGGTCGCCATGGATAAATGCCACACGCTCAGCATCGATAACAGCGTGCTTCTTCTTGCTCATAGCACGGCGAATCATGTCCGCCTGACCAAGGGAGAAGCCTGCAAGGCGGCGGAAAATTTCAATTACCTGTTCCTGATAAACTATGCAGCCGTAGGTAACCTCCAGAATGGGGCGGAGGCTCTCGTGCTTATAGCGGATTTTGGAGGGGTCGGTACTGCACTCCAAAAAGCGGGGAATGCTTTCCATTGGCCCCGGACGGTAAAGGGCGATAACAGCGGTGATGTCTTCAATGGACTTTGGCTTAAGTCCTGTGCAAACCCCGGTTATGCCCGCACTTTCAAGCTGAAAGACGCCGCTGGTGCGCCCCTGAGACAGCATTTCAAAGGTGGCGGCATCGTCATCCGGCTCCTTTGCCACATCGAAGCCGGGAATGCGCTTTTGAACAAGCCGGTTTGCCCGCTCCAAAACCGTAAGGTTGCGAAGCCCCAAGAAGTCCATCTTGAGAAGGCCAAGCTCCTCCAGCGTTGTCATGGGGAACTGGCACACCACAGATTCGTCGTTCTTTGCAAGGGGTACATATTCGTAAACCGGCTTTCCGGAGATGACGACCCCTGCGGCGTGGGTGGAGGCGTGGCGAGGCATACCCTCCAGCGCCTGTGCCGTGTCGATAAGCTCCTTTATGCGCTCGTCGCCCTCGTACATATCCCGCAGGGGCTTTGAAAGCTTCAAGGCCTCGGAAAGCTTCATGTCCAACGCCATGGGGACCTGCTTTGCAACAGCGTCGCACTCGGCATAGCTTACGTTGAGCACCCGTCCCACATCACGGATGGCAGCCCTTGCCGCCATGGTTCCGAAGGTAACTATCTGCGCCACATGGTCGCTGCCGTATTTGCGGTTAACGTAGTCAATAACCTCACCACGGCGCTCCACGCAAAAATCGATGTCGATATCGGGCATGGACACCCGCTCGGGGTTTAAAAAGCGCTCGAAAAAGAGACTGTATTTAATGGGGTCAACGTCGGTAATGTTAAGGCAGTAGGAAACAATACTTCCTGCAGCACTTCCTCTGCCGGGACCGACGGGGATGCCCTGAGCTTTGGCGTAGGCAATAAAGTCTGAAACTATAAGAAAATAGTCCGTAAAGCCCATTTGATGTATCATATTCAGCTCATAGTCAAGCTGCTTATATAGCTCATCCTTATCGGTGCGGGTACTATAGCGCTCTTCAAAGCCTTGATTGCAGAGCTTTTGAAGGTAGGAAAACCCGTCCGTCTCCCCCTCGGGAAGGGGAAAGCTGGGCAAGTGATAGTGGCCGAATTCAAAATCAAAATTGCAGGCATCTGCAATTTTTGCCGTATTGTCCGCAGCAGACTGGGCCTCGGGATATTCCGAGAAAAGACTTCGCATTTCCTCCTCGGATTTAAGGTAAAAATCCTCTCCCTCAAACTTCATTCTGTCGGGGTCATCTACGGTCTTTGCCATCTGTATGCACATTAAAACGTCCTGGTTTTTTGCATCCTCGCGACGAAGGTAGTGTGCGTCATTTGTTAGCACAAGGGGGATGCCCGTTTCTCTGTGGAGTTTTATTAGCCCTTCGGCGGCAATGCGCTCTTCCCTAATGCCGTGGGCCTGCATTTCAAGGTAAAAGCCATCCTCTCCAAAAACCTCCGCAAGCTCTAAGGCGCGGTTTTTTGCTGCGGAATAGTCGCCGTTTATGATTTTTTGCTGTATTTCTCCGGCAACGCAGCCGGAAAGGCAGATAAGTCCCTGGGAATGCTCCTTTAAAAGCTGCCAGTCAATACGTGGCTTAACGTAAAAGCCCGAGGTGAAGCCCTCGCTTACCAGATAGCAGAGATTATGATAGCCGATTTCGTTTTTACACAGCAGGATAAGGTGAGAGTAGTTTCCACCGGCGCTGTATTCCCGCTCCGTGCGCTCACGGGGGGCAACATACACCTCGCAGCCGATGACGGGCTTTATCCCCGCCGCCTTGCAGGACTTATAAAAGGCAACAGCGCCGTACATAACGCCGTGGTCGGTGATGGCAAGGGCGGTTTGACCAAGAGCCTTGGCCTGTTCCGCCATGTCTTTTATCCGGCATGCGCCGTCAAGAAGACTATATTCGCTATGTACATGCAGATGAACAAAGGACATTTTTTCGCTCCTCTCACCGATAAGATGTGTTATTCGGCGCCAAGCTCCATAAGCTTGCGCAGGCGATGGTTCATGCAGGATTTGCTTACAGGCGGCATTGCAAGGGATGCAAGGTCGGTAAGACTGGCCTCGGGATTTGCAATGCGCAGAAGCGCCGCTTCCCGAAGCTTGTCAGGAAGGCTTTCAAGCCCCATGCACTGCTCAAGGCTGCGGATGGCGTCAAGCTGCTCCTCGGAGGCCATAACGATTTTGTCCGCATTGGCACTGTCACAGTTTACCCTGCGGTTAATTTTATTGCGCATGTCCTTTTCCACCTTTGCGGACATAATGTCCATGGCGGCAATGGGTGCGCCGATAAGGGTGAAGAAATCTTCAATGGCTGAGGACTGCTTAAAATAAGTGATGTAATTTCCGCCACGGCTGGCATCCTTGGGATATAGCCCCATGTCAAGAAGAATGGCAAAAGCCTCCCTTGAAACGCTCATATGGTCGGTAACCAGCTCTAAATGATAGCTTTTTGAGGGGTCCGTAATGCTGCCCCCCGCAAGGAAGACTCCACGAAGGAAGGCGGCCTTGCAGCAATTTTCCTCAAGCACCGCAAGATTTATGTGGTGTGCCAAATGGCTTCCAACCTCGTTTCCAAAGGCGGAAAAAACCTGGGAGATTGCGGACTTCTGGCTTATGGAAAGAACGATTTTCCCCTTTATGTCCATCTCCGAGCGGGAGTCAAACCCGCAGTTAAAGGCTTTTTTAAAAAGCTTTGGCAGCCGCTCGGCAAACTCCTCGCAGGAGGTGACGATACGAATTTCCTCGGCAGTGAACATATTACAGTAGAGAAGAACACCGTAGGCCTCGGACACGGCGCAGCAGCGCTTGCCAATGGGTATTTTGCAAAGCTCGGCCTTTGTCTCGGTTGAAAACGACATTTGAAGCGGCTCCTTTCTCGTTGAATTGAGGTTGTGTAAGCAAATTAAAGATAAATCTTTGTGGGGGATTTTTCCCTGTAAATCCGCATAATCGCCCTTGCAAGAGCGTCGGAATTATGGCGGGCATAGCCGCCGGAGCAGTCCAAAAGCGGCAGTGCAATGGTGTCTATACCCATGCTTTCCAGCTCAAGTGCATCAACAGGGGTTTGGCCGGCGCCAAGGGCGGTATAGCGCTCCGCAATCTCAGACGGGAAGGGGGTACTGTTTGCAAGACAGTAGTCAAAAAGGCGGCACTGGGCATGGGAGAAAAGCGCCCGCACATGGTCAGAGGCGGTGTAGCCCTCGGTTTCGCCGTCCTCCGTGGCAACATTTAAAATATAAAGCCGCAGAGCGTCCGATTGGGCTATGGCGTCCGCCACGCCGGCGGTAAGAAGGTTTGGAATAATGCTGGTATAAAGGCTGCCGGGACCCAAAAGAATGAGATCTGCCTCCTCAATAGCGTCAATGCTTTCCTTCAAAGCGTGGGGCTTCTCGGGGATTAGCTTAACGCAATTAATGCGCCTGCCCCCTGCTTTTTTAAAGTCGCATATCTTGGACTCACCCAAAATTTCCGTTCCGTCGTCAAAGCAGGCCTTAAGTCGCACGTCCTCGGTTGTAACCGGAAGCACACGGCCGGTAATGGCCAAAATCTCGCTTAATCTGCGTACGCCGTCAAAAAAGGAACCGGAAATGTCGTTTAGAGCCGCAAGAAGAAGGTTTCCCAGACTTTGCCCCTTAAGCTCGCCCTCACTGAAGCGATAGGCAAGAAGCTGCTCCATGGTGGGCTCGGTGTTGGCAAGGGCCTGAAGGCAGTTTCGCACGTCCCCGGGAGGGGGCATGCCAAGCTCCGAGCGCAGACGTCCGGAGCTGCCCCCGTCGTCTGCCATGGTAACGATGGCGGTAAGCTTTCCGGTGTGTTTTTTTAGTCCCCGAAGAAGGTTTGAAAGACCGGTGCCGCCGCCGATTACAACGACGGACGGCTCTGTGAACTTTGGATACATTGTGCTCCTCCCTGCCGCAGATAAGAAATAGCGGCTGGCAACAGTTTACTTTTGAATATCCCGGTTTATGTTCTGGGCCGCATAGCCCAGACCTTCAATGTAGTCCGTAAGCGCCTTTGCAATGGCGACGCTGCGGTGGTGGCCGCCGGTACAGCCGATGGAGATGGTAAGGCTCATTTTTCCCTCGTCAACATACTGGGGCAAAAGAAATTTGATCATGCCCTCAAGCTGACGCATAAACTCCCTTGTCTCGCCGCTGCGAAATACAAATTCGCTGACGGGAGCGTCTAAGCCCGTATGCTCCCGAAGCTCCGCCACATAGAAGGGGTTGGGCAAAAAGCGCACGTCGAAAACCAAGTCCGACTCGATAGGGATGCCGTATTTGTAGCCGAAGGACATGACAGTGACGATAAGCTTGCTTTTGGCCTCCTCCCCCACAAAAAGACGGTAAAGCTCCCGCTGAAGCATTCCTAAGGTGAGATTGGTGGTGTTAATAATATAGTCCGCCCGTTCCCGCACCGGGGCAAGAAGGCGAATTTCGTTTGCTATTGCGTCCGCAATGGAACAGCCCGGAGACGCAAGGGGATGCCGCCTTCGTGTTTCTTTATAGCGTTTTACAATGGTGGCAGGCTCCGCCTCCATAAATAAAATTCTATATTCACAGCCCAACTCCCAAAGTCCGTCCAGCACCTTGAAAAGCTCCTCAAAGCTGGCCTTTTCACGAATGTCCGTTACCAGCGCCACACGCTGATAGCGGTCGTTGGCCGCAAGGCAAAGCTGCGCAAAAATGGGGATGAGAGCAATGGGCATATTGTCCACGCAGTAGTAATCCAAATCCTCCAGCATATCCGAAGCACGGCTTTTGCCGGCGCCCGAAAGCCCGGATACAATCAAAAATTCCATTTTGTTTCCCCCTCCCTCTATCTATTTTAGTTGGTGATTATTTTTACCTCCGGCTCAAGGCGGATACCGCTTTGAGCGTATACGGTTTTCTGGATATATTCCATAAGACGGCGCACATCCTCAAAGCTTGCGCCGCCTCTGTTGATTACAAAGCCTGCGTGTTTTTCCGAAACCTGTGCCCCGCCAAGGCAATATCCCTTTAAACCGGCGGATTCAATAAGCGCTGCGGCATAGCCGCCCACAGGGCGCTTGAAGGTGCTGCCGGCGGAGGGCTTATCAAGGGGCTGAGAGTTTCTGCGCTTTTCCGAAAGAGCACGCATCCGCTCAAGAATGTCTGACTCACTATCAGGGTGAAGACTCAAAAGACAGCCCACAATTACCGAGTCGGTGTCCGAAAAAACGCTGTGACGATAGGAAAGCTCCAGCTCCTCACCGGTCTTTTCCCGAAGGCAGGCGTCCTCGTCAATATAGGTTACCGACTTAAGAACATCCTTCATTTCCCCGCCGTAGGCTCCAGCGTTCATAAATGCAGCACCGCCAAGGCTTCCCGGGATGCCGTGGGCAAATTCCAGCCCTCCCAGACCCCAGTGGGCACAGCTTAGAGCAAGACGGGCAAGGCTTATGCCGCACAGGGCAAAAACCTCGCTGTGGCCACGGCGTTCAAGACTGTCAAACCCGGAGCCCAGCTTTATTATAAAGCGATCAAGCGGCTCATCGCACACAAGAAGGTTCGTTCCGTTGCCGATAATAAGGGGGGATACCCCCTTTGCCCGAAGAAGGGCGCAAAGCGCCTGCAGCTCATCAAGGGAGCTAGGGAGTACCATGACCCGTGCAGGACCGCCTATGCGAAAGGAGGTGTGAGCGCTCATGGGCTCTTGCTCCCGAAGTTCAAGGTCGGGTAACTGCATTTTTATATCGTGGAGTAAAGCACCGATATTGTCCATTAAAGCTCCTTAATACTCAGTTTCGTTAAAGGTTTCGTTGTCCACGCCTAAATCGTGACGGCGCTCCAAATCCTCTGCCGCATTGTAGCCCAGCTTCTTTTGACGGTTATTCATGGCAGCAAGCTCCAAAATAACCGCAAGGTTGCGGCCGGGGCGGACAGGAATAGTGACACAGGGCACCTTCACATCAAGAAGGTCGGTGTATTCGGATTCAACGCCGAGTCTGTCATAGGGCTTATAGTCCTCCCAGTTCTCCAGCTTTACCACCAAATGAACGGTTTGGGAGGTCTTTACAGCGCCGACACCGTAAATATAACGGGCGTTGATTATGCCGAGTCCCCGCAGCTCCATATAGTGGCGAATCATGGCGGGAGCCTTGCCGACCAGCTTATCCTTTGATATCTGCCGTATTTCCACGGCGTCGTCGGCAATAAGGCGATGACCACGCTTAATAAGCTCCAAGGCAGTTTCACTTTTACCGATGCCGCTGTCGCCGGTGATGAGAAGTCCCTCACCGTAAACCTCTACCAAAACACCGTGAATGGTTTGTCTGGGGGCTAGATGAACATGCAGGGAGCTTATAAGCTGAGCCATAAACTCAGAGGTGTCCATTTCGGAGGTGAAAATACTAACATCATAGCGCGCTGCAAGCTCCGCAAGCTCTTCCTGAGGGGCAACGCCATGGCACACGACCAGGGCACAGGGCTTTTTCTTCATAAGCCCCTCAATTGCGGCATACCGTGCCTCGGCAGACAAAAGCTCTAAATATTTATTTTCCTGCTTACCGGAAATAAGCACACGGTCAGAATCAAAATACTCGAAAAAGCCGGCATATTGAAGTCCCGGACGACCAACTGCCATGCTGACCACCTTTATATCCTCAAAATCCGAGGACTTGTGAAAGACCTTCAGATTATGTTCGCCCACCAAAACCGACAGTGGCACATAGTATTTATTATCCATAGATACACCTCCACATTCTACTATACCCCTATTCTAATCATAGCAAGACATTTTGGCAATTCTTTTTTGAAGCAATAGCAAAAGCGCCGCTTTGCCTTTTAGCAAGCGGCGCTTTTGCTTATATACATGAAAAGCTTTGCATTTATACTGCGCGGGTTACCTTACCGCTGCGCAGGCAACGGGTGCAAACGTAGACATGCTTCGGCGTCCCGTCCATAACGACCTTGACGCGCTTCACGTTGGGTTTCCATGTACGGTTGGAGCGTCTGTGAGAGTGGCTGACCTGGATTCCGAAGGAAACGCCCTTTTCACAAATTTCACACTTTGCCATCTTCTGCTGCACCTCCTCGAATAAATTAAGCTATCGGACCGAAAAACGGTCACAATCGAACAGCTATATAATAATAGCAGAACATGTCACTAATTGCAAGAAAAATTTTTAGGATTTTTTTATAGGCATATACAGTTTAAAATCCGCAAAACAAAGGTAATTGACCCAAGATATAGTAAAGCCTACACATTACGACTATACATTTAAATAAAGAAGGAAAAAAGATGAAAAAATTTTTTAACTGCAGTTTATCCTTAAATGTGAACAAACCGTCAATTCGGCGGGCAAAAGTATTGACAAGCGAATAAGATGGTGATAAATTAGCACTCGTAGAAAGAGAGTGCCAGTACTCGGTGGAGAAGAGTGCCAGCACCAAGGTTTGGACTGCCGATTTCGGGAGGCAATGGGATGAATATCAGCGAGCGCAAGAAAAGAATATTGTCTGCCGTTGTTGATGAATACATTGCCACGGCAGAGCCTGTGGGTTCAAAGACCATTGCAGAGCGGGGCGAGCTTGGACTTTCCAGCGCCACCATCCGCAACGAGATGGCAGAGCTTACAGCCTTGGGCCTTTTGGAGCAGCCCCACACCTCGGCGGGGCGCATTCCGTCCCCGGCGGGATACCGCCTTTACGTTAACGAGCTTATGGAGCGCCAGCGGCTTTCCATTGAGGAAACAGAAGTAATTAACCAAAGCCTCCAGCTTAAAATACAGCAGCTTGACCGACTTATGAGCGATGTTGGAAAGCTTGCGTCCTCACTTACCAACTATCCTGCCCTGGCGCTTGCCGCACCGGTGGTATCCACAGTAAGCAGGTTTGATCTTATCCATGTGGACGTAAACGATTTTATCGCAGTTTTAATGCTTGACGACAAGAGCGTTCATAATAAGCTTATTCACCTGCCTTTTTCTGTGGAAACGGGGATGCTGCAAAGGCTTTCCGCAGTTTTTAACACTCAGTTTACCGGAATTGCGGCGGAGGATATAACGCCTCAGCTTATTGACAGCACGGAGCGTGCCTGCGGGGACACTATGGGGCTTGTTTCAGTAATCTCGGCTTTTACCATCGAAACCCTTCGGCAGACGACGGAGGGGCAGGCGGTGGTCGCAGGAGCGTCAAATCTTCTTCGCCAGCCTGAGTTTCGGGACCCGGATAAGGCGCATCAGCTTATGGACTACCTTTCCGAAAGCGAGCATCTTATCGGCCTTCCTGCGGCAAACGGCAACGGTGACATTGAAATACTTATCGGCCCGGAAAATGTGGCGGAGGAGCTTAAGGATTCAAGTGTTGTCATAGCCCGCTATGATGCGGGAGATAATATGCGTGGGATAATAGGCGTTGTGGGGCCCACAAGAATGGACTACAGCAATGTTGCGGCAAAGCTATCGTGCATTGCTGCGGGACTAAGCCGGCTTTTGGGCACAGCTGAAGCGCCCCCAGGCTTCGAGAAGCTACAGATAAAAGGAGATGGAATAAATGGCAAATAAGAAAAAGCCGCCCAACGAGGCAGAAGAGAATATAAAGAAGGATCAAAAAGCATCGGAGACAGATACTTGTGCCGAAGGCAGCTCAGGTAAGGATGATAAAACCGCAAAGGACATTGAAAAGTCCGCAGAGATGGCAGATATGCTTGCCAGGGAAGCCCATAAGCTGGCCTGTGAGCTTAAGGACGAAAAGGATAAATACGTTCGTCTTGCTGCCGAGTATGACAATTTCAGAAAGCGCAGTCAGAAGGAGCGGGAAAACATCTACGGTGACGTGAGAGCCGACACGGTTTTGAAATTTCTTCCGGTTTTTGACAATCTTGAGCGGGCAATAAGCCAGCCAACAACTGACGAGGCCTATGCAAAGGGTGTTGAAATGATTATGACCCAGCTTAGGGAGGTCCTTGAAAAGCTCGGCGTAAGCGAAATTCCCGCAGCAGCAGGAACAAGCTTTGACCCCTCGGTCCACAATGCGGTGATGCATGAGGAGCGGGAGGATTTGGGTGAAAGCGTAATTGTAGAAGAATTTCAAAAGGGCTTTCGTCTTGGCGATAAAGTTATTCGTTTCAGTACAGTTAAGGTAGCTAACTAAAAAAATATCGACGGAATTCATCCGCCAAACAATACAGTTCAGGAGGAAATTATTATGGGTAAAATTATTGGTATAGACTTGGGAACCACCAACAGCTGCGTATCCGTCATGGAAGGCGGCGAGGCTGTTGTAATCGCTAATGCAGAGGGCAACAGAACAACTCCCTCCGTCGTTGCATTTTCAAAAACCGGAGAGCGCATGGTAGGTCAGGTGGCAAAGCGTCAGGCCGTTACCAACCCCGACCGCACCATTAGCTCCATAAAGCGTGAAATGGGCTCAAACTACAAGGTAACTGTGGACAGCAAAGCATATACCCCTCAGGAGATTTCCGCTATGGTTCTGCAAAAGCTGAAGGCTGATGCGGAAAGCTATTTGGGCGGCAGCGTTAATGAGGCTGTTATCACCGTTCCGGCATACTTTACCGACGCACAGCGCCAGGCAACCAAGGATGCTGGCAAAATTGCGGGTCTTGAAGTAAAGCGTATTATCAACGAGCCTACCGCAGCAGCTCTTGCTTACGGTCTTGACAAAGAAACCGATCAGAAAATCATGGTTTACGACCTTGGCGGCGGTACCTTCGACGTATCTGTTCTTGAAATTGGCGACGGCGTTATCGAGGTTCTTGCAACCGCCGGCAACAACCGTCTTGGCGGCGACGACTTCGACGAAGCCGTTACCAAGTACCTTGTTGAGGAATTCAAAAAGGCTGAGGGCGTTGACCTTTCCGGCGACAAGGTTGCCATGCAGCGCCTTCGTGAGGCTGCTGAAAAGGCAAAGTGTGACCTTTCCGGAGTGACCTCCACCAATATCAACCTGCCATACATCACTGCCGACGCAAACGGCCCCAAGCACCTTGACCTTACCCTTACAAGGGCAAAGTTTAACGAGCTTACACACTTCCTGGTTGAAAAGACCATGGGCCCGGTGAAGCAGGCACTTTCCGACTCCGGCCTTTCCGCAGGGGAGCTTTCCAAGGTTCTTCTTGTGGGCGGCTCCAGCCGTATCCCCGCTGTTCAGGACGCTGTTAAGTCCATTACCGGCAAGGATGGCTTCAAGGGCATTAACCCCGACGAGTGCGTTGCCATGGGCGCTGCCATTCAGGGCGGCGTTTTGGGCGGCGATGTCCAGGGCATTCTGCTTTTGGATGTTACCCCTCTGTCCCTTGGCCTTGAGACTCTCGGCGGCGTTTGCACCCGTCTTATCGAGCGCAACACCACCATCCCTACCAAGAAGAGTCAGATTTTCTCCACCGCTGCGGATAATCAGACCAGTGTTGAGATAAACGTTCTTCAGGGCGAGCGTGAAATGGCTCAGTACAATAAGAGCCTCGGTCGTTTCCATCTTGACGGAATTGCTCCGGCACGCCGTGGCGTTCCTCAAATCGAAGTTACATTTGACATTGACGCAAACGGCATAGTTAACGTGTCCGCAAAGGACATGGGCACCGGCAAGGAGCAGCACATTACCATTACCGCAAGCTCCAACCTTTCCAAGGACGACATTGAAAAGGCCGTCAAGGAAGCTGAGCAGTTTGCTGCCGAGGATGCAAAGCGCAAGGAAGAAATCGACGTTCGCAACCACGGCGACCAGATGGTTTATGAGACTGAAAAGACCCTGAACGAAATGGGCGACAAGATTGATGCTGCAGATAAGTCTGAAATTGACGGAAAGCTCTCCGCTCTTAAGACCGCTCTTTCCGGAACTGATATCGAGGCAATAAAGTCCGCAACAGAGGAGCTTACTCAGGCCTTCTATAAGGTCAGCGAAAAGCTTTATCAGCAGGCTGGCGGCGCAGAAAACTGTGCAGACGGCAACTGTGCTGATGGAAATTGCGGCGGTGACTGCGGCAATCAGCAGGGTCAGTACTATGACGCCGATTATGAAGTTGTTGACGACGAAAACAACAAGAAATAAGCAGGCAAAAAATTTATAATCTTCGGAGCCGCACAGCCCGCAAATAAAGCCTCGCAGAGTTCACGCCCGCAGGCGTGAAATAATTCAAATCCGTTTTCTGCGGCGGCGTGTACGTCACGGAAAACACTTCTCGCGGAGCGAGCGTCGAATTGCACGCCGCTTGCGGAGTACAACCGAGGCGAGAGCGCAGTGCAACCTTTTTGTCAAAGAAGTCCTCGGACTTCTTTGACAATTTCTTCGGAGCCGCTTTACAGCGGCTCCGCTACCATGTATACTTACCCTACAAAAGCAAAAGTATTAGTTTTTGAATGGAGAGGAGGAGCAAGGAAGCCCGCCCGCAGCAATGGCGCCAAGGGTGCTGTAACGAAAAACGAGCGGACTTTGTGATGACGAATGGCAGATAAACGTGATTACTACGAGATCCTGGGTCTTGATAAAAATGCCTCGGATGCCGATATAAAAAAAGCATACAGAAAGCTGGCAAAGGAAAACCATCCGGATCTGCATCCCGGTGATGCGGCCTGCGAAGCGCGGTTTAAAGAGGTGGGTGAGGCCTACGCCATCCTTTCCGACCCCGACAAAAAGTCCAAGTACGACCAGTTCGGCCATGCCGCATTTGACCCCAGCATGGGTGGCGGCGGCTCAGGCTTTGGCGGCTTCGGGGACATTTTTAACGACATTTTCGGCGGCGGATTCGGGGATATTTTCGGCGGCGGCGGTCGTCGGCAGCGTCCGGATGCGCCCCAGCGGGGGCAGGATGTTCAAGCCAGAGTGACCATTTCCTTTGAGGAAGCCGCCTTCGGCTGTGAAAAGGAAATTTCCGTAGCCCGAATTGAGGACTGCAAAGACTGCAAGGGTACAGGCTGCGCCGAAGGCACCACGGCAGAGGTTTGCCAAAAGTGCGGCGGAAGCGGTATGGTTCGGGTTCAGCAGCAGACACCCTTCGGTGTTATGCAGACAACAGCCCCCTGCCGGGACTGCAAGGGCACAGGAAAAATAATTCATCAGCCCTGCAAAACCTGTAACGGAGCAGGAAGCCTGCACAGGCAGCGCAAGGTTTCGGCAAATATTCCGGCAGGTATCGACAACGGGCAAACCATTTCCCTTAGAGGTCTTGGAAATGCCGGGAAAAACGGCGGCCCTTCCGGTGATCTTCTTGTAACGGTTATGATAAGGCCCAACCCCCAGTTCAGAAGGGACGGAACCTCTGTTCTTTATGAAATGCCCATAAGCTTTGCTCAGGCGGCGCTGGGTGCGGAGGTTGAGGTACCCACGATTGACGGTAAGGTGAAGTATACCATTCCCGAGGGTACACAGACAGGAACCGTGTTCCGCCTTAAGGAAAAGGGCATACCCTACCTCAGAAACAAAAATCAGCGGGGAGACCAGTACATTACCGTCCGTGTTGAAACGCCCCAAACTCTTACGGACGCCCAGAAGGAGCTTCTTCGTGAGCTGGCCCGTTCCCTTGGGGAGAAGCCTGCTGACGGGAAATCCGGAATAAAAAGGCACAAAAAGTAGACAATAATCCCCCCCTGACGCTTGCAGTTAGGGGGGATTTGCTTTATAATGTAAAGGAAATACCAGAGGGAAATTGTCCCACGAACTACTAAAAATTATCGGAAGGAGCTATATATATGCACGAGGATCACAGCCACATTCATGACCATGCCCACGAGCACGGCTTTGACCATGACCACCCACACACCCATGAAGCGCATGAACACGAGGGCTTGGTGTCCCACACCTGTGACGAGACGCTGAAGCTTCTTGAGTACATGCTGGACCATAACCGCCATCATGGCGAGGATCTCCACGAAATTTATCACGCTCTGCTGCAAGCGGGAAAGACCCAGGCGGCAGACATTGTCCATGAGGCTATGCACAACTATGACCACGGCAATGAAAAGCTTGCCGAAGCTCTTAAGCTTCTTGGCGGGAAATAGCCCGAGATTCCACGGCTGACGTATTTTAAAATTCTAAGTATCTTATCATTTCCCAGCCTTGCGTGATAAGATTTGCGTTTCCATCCAAATTTATGCCGGCGCAAGGCGGCAGAAGGGATAATCAATATGTGTCTTTCAACAGCCTACGAAACCCAAAACGGTGTTGACAAGCTCCTTTGTGAGCGTGTGACCTCTGTTAAGGTTGACGGCGAAAGGGTCCTTCTTACAAACCTTTTCGGTATGCAGACCGAGGTTATCGGCGCCCTTCGCAGCATTGACCTTGAAAAAAACATCATTCTTGTTGAACCCAAGGCATAAAAGCTATAAGGACGCCCCTGAGGGGCGTCCTTAACTTTAAAATATCCCGTTTGGGCAGCTAAAAAAGTGGATTTGCCGCTTTTTTACCCAAGGCATAATTACAAAAAAATAAGAGGCAGATTGATGAATAAAAATAGCGAAGGCAGCGTAATGCTTAGCCTTCTTGAGCGCAACTGGGGAGAATATTCCAAGATTCAAGCAGAGCTTAAAAGCTGGCAGCACTACGGAATCCTTCTTAAAAGACTAAGGGAGCTTCGCCATGGGGCGCTTTTTAAAAGCCCCATACACGGGCTTGGGCATATTGAGCGAACCATGCTTTTCGGGGCTATAATCGCCATGGAGGAGAAGTTGGATGCAAAGGACACAGAGCTTTTGCTTTTGTGCTGCTCCTACCATGATGTTGGCAGGATAAACGACCATTGGGACACGGAGCACGGCGGACGAAGCGCCCTGAAAATAGAGGAGCTGACCGGACTTGCGGGTGAGGACTTAAAAACCGCTATGGCGGCGGTGGAGGCCCACTCCATACCCGACGCCTACCGTGAGGACGTGGTGGCAAGATATGAGCCGGAATGCTTTGAGCACACCATGGACATTGCGGGGATGCTTAAGGATGCCGACGGCCTTGACAGGGTGAGAATTTCCGACCTTGACCCTATCTTCCTTAGAAGGGCGTGCAGCCCCAAGTATGAGCGCTTTGCTTATGCTTTATACGAGCTGTATAAAAAAGAAGAGGGGCGTGCGTAGCGGCACTTCCCGTGAAGAAAAGCCACTCCTTAGTAAATATAGCTTAAAAGGCAGACAGCTTTGTGCCGTTCACCTTTTTTACATTTCAAAATTGGGCTTTATTCTCTTTACAACGGCAAAGCACAGTGCTATGGTGGTTTAAGCAAGGACTAAAGTTATTCAAACTTGGAGGAGGAAAAAGCTTTGAAAAAGATTATTTCAGTAATAATACTTTTTGCCATGATAGCGGCATTATCGGCGTGCTCAGGTAAAGAGGAAGTTCCCAAGCGTTTGGATAAGGAAGGAATTGCGCCCTATGGGCTTAGCCAAAGCGAGCACTATGTGCTGGAGATGTTCGGCATGGATAAAAGCTCCCAGATGCTGTCCTTCAACGCACCTGCGGAGGCACTTTCGCTAAAAATAACGGTGTATCATCTTAAGGGCGAGCAATGGAAGGAGGTTGGCGGCGGCGCCGTTTCCCTTGGCGAGGATAGGGAAGTGGGCCGAAGTCTGCAGGGGACGCTTGCCATAGAGCTTAGGGAAAACCACGTGGTTGATTTCACCGTTGATACAATGGTGCGGGCGGCTTTTACTTCCAAGGAAATTCAGTCTGCGGGCGAGGAACGCACACAGGCGGTGGGCTTTTTGCAGGATTTTAAGGAGATTGAGCTGAATAAGGAAATCCCCATTGCCCTTATGGTGTATGATGACGGCACAAGCATAAGAGAGCTAAGCCTTGATTACTATTTTGAGCCTTCAATGTTTGAGGGGATGGACTTGGTTCAGGCGGTTACCCTCACCTTTTCGGATGAGGCATTTTAATAGTAAAAACATCAATAAAAAAAGCTTTGGAAATTTTTCCAAAGCTTTTTTGTTTTATAGGGAGGACTTCACCCCAAAAGTATAAAAACTATTCGCCTAAATACTCCCGAAGCTGTTTTTCGTCCTCGATTTCAAGTCCCCGTTCCCCTGCCCTATATTCCATATGGTGGCGAAACTCGTGGCGAAGGGTGCCCCGCAGCTCTATTTTCAGTTCGTCCTCCTGAAGATTACCGAAAAGCCGCATAAATGAGCCGTAATAAATCATCACGCCCCGACCTGCTTGGGAGCGCTGATACTCGCCTAAAATAAAAAGGTCGTCTGACACAGCTTGAGGGTGGACTTTAAGCTCGGGGGACAGGCAAATCCCCAGATTCAACTCGTCATAAAACTCCTGGGGCAGCTCGCAGGCAAGCTCGTCCAATATTTCGCCAAAGCGCTCTATGCTTACCATGAGGCCTCCATTTCCTTGATTTTACCGTACAGCATGTCATTGACGGGAGTGGGCACGCCGTGCTGCGACCCCAAACGACGGATTGTGCCGGCGAAAAGCTCTACCTCGGTTTTGCGGTGAGCCTTGCCGTCCTGCCGCATGGATGGCTCGCTTACGGGGTCAAGGCTGTCGATAAGTCCCAGCCATAAATCAATATCCTCTGCGGAAAGGTCAACGCCACAGGCGTTTGCCACGGCCACCACCTCCTCCATGGCGGAAATCATGGTGCGTCGAGGCTCTCCCGGAGTCTGAACAAGACTGTAAGGCCCCTCGCCCACCATGCAAACCTGATTTAGTCCCACGTTGCAAAGGAGCTTTCCCCAAAGATGGTGGCGCATATCCGAGGGCAGAGTGTATGGCATACCAACACGGTCAAAAAAGCGGGCTACACGCAGCACCCTTTCGCTTTTTCTGCCGTCAGTCTCGCCGAAGGCAAGCTCACCCACACTGGAGACAATTACCTTGTTGCCTTCCTTGATTGCCGACATTTTTTGAGCTACACAGTCAATAACCGTCTCCTCGCCGAAGGCGGCACGCAGCTCGCCCTCGCTTAAAATGCCGTTGATGGCAGAGAGAATGAGGGTGTTTTTCCCTACCCAGGGGCGGATGGTCTCAATTACTGAGTGAAGCCCGCCGTATTTAGTGGATACGATTATAAGGTCGATGGGCATGGGCTCAAGCGAAGCGTCATGATAGTTAAAGTCGCAAAGCTCGCCGTTGAAGTAAACCCCGTCACGGCGGCAGCGCTCCATGCGCTCCGTGTCACCCAAAACAAGAATGTTTTCCTTGCCGGCGGCCTTTGTCATGATTCGGGTAAAAATAACGCCTAAAGCGCCAAGGCCGATGACGGCCGCAGTTTTAATTTCCATAAGCCCTCCTTTGGGATTTTAAATTAGTTTACACCAATTTTGGGGTAAATGCCACCCTCTTTTTGCGATGGAGTCCGGGCGGCTGCTGCAGCTATAGCGAGTACGAGAAAGGTTTTGCACGCATATGGCGGAGCTTCCAATATTAACCCCCGGTGTATCTATTGATTTCAAGAATAATTTAAACTATAATACTTCATACAAAGAAAAAGGAGAGGCGCTATGGAGATTAAAAGCGAAGCAAAGCTTACCACCTTTGAGGCCACCAGCATTATCGTGGGTCACAGCATTGGCACGGGTATAATCGCAGTTCCCTTCCTTGCAACAAGGAACAGTCTTTTTGACGTTTTTTGGATGGTGGCGGTTGCATACTGCGTCAATGTTATCCTCCATCTCATCATTGCGGAGCTTTCCTACAATAACGGCGGCGTTCAGCTTGTTAAAAGCTTTGAGGGAGAGCTTTTTACCGGCAAGGCCAAAAAGTTCTTTAGCTGGCTCATCTTCGGCATTTACGGCCTTGCAATAATGGTGGGCGTTTCCGGAAATATAAACGGCGGGGCGCAAATTATTCAAAGCTGGTTTGACCTGCCCTTTGCGGCGGCACAGATAATTTACTACATACTTGCCGGAGCGGTGGTTTTCATGGGTATGAAAGCCGTGGGCATCGCCCAAAAATACGCTGTTATTCTCATACTGGGCATTGTCGCCGCACTTTGTGTGGGCACCTTTTTGCACCCGCTGAATAAGCCTGTAATGTCCCAGCCCCAGCTTAATAATCTTTTGGCGCTGTACAGCATGATTGTGTTTGCCACCTCGGCAAATCAGGCGGTAATCCAGTCCGTAAAGGGGCTGGAGGGAAATGCAAAAAAGATTCGCATTTCAATTTTTGCGGGCTTTGCAATTTCCTGCATGATAGTGCTTCTTATCACCACCATGGTTCTTTTGGGGCTGAAGGGTGTGCCCGACAAGGAGCAGGCCCTGCTGCAATTGGGCGAAAACATCGGCCCTTGGGCACTTATTATGGCGGGGATTTTCTCCCTTCTTGCGCTTTTGACCACTTTCTGGTCATACACCCTTAGTCTGCGGGACGTGGTGCACGAGCAGATTGGGCTGGGCAATCGCCTTTGCTGGCTTATTGCCACAATTCCCTGCATCCTCTTTTCCATTTTCGGCGTTTCAAGCTTCATAGTACTTACCCGAATTATGAGCGGGGTTGTGGTGCTTGTAAGCATAATGCTGGTCATTACTTATAATAGATCCCGCAAAAAGGCAGGAAAAAGCCCCATTTGCGGAGTGTTCGGCACCCCGGTATTTCAGGTGCTGATGATAATTTCAACCCTCCTATGCACCGTGGGGGCGGTTATCCCGGTGAGGTAAAACAATGTATAAAAACAGCAATTTCAAATTCGGTATAGACGGTCACTTTTCCCTTGTAACTCCAGGGGACAGGCCGCTTAAAATACTTCAGCTTACTGATATGCACCTGGGCTTTGGCCCTCTTTCCAAAAAGGCGGATCAAATGGCCATGGATGCGGTAAGCCAGCTTATAGGACGCTCGGAGCCTGATTTAATCATGCTTACCGGCGACAATATTTTCCCTTTTCTGCCACGGGCGGGCACGTCAAACAATATTAAGCAGGCCCGAAGCCTTTTGAAGTTTATGGACAGCTTTAAAACCCCTTATGCCTTGATGTTTGGCAATCACGACGTGGAAATGGGCTCAAAGGCGGAGAAAAAGGAACTGGCGGAGATATTTAAAGAAGGCGAGTACAGCATTTTCACCCAAGGGCCGGAGAGAATTTTTGGTGTGGGCAACTACATCATAAAGCTTTGCGACGAGGCCGGCGTGCCATACTCCGCCTTGAGTGTGCTGGACTCCAATATGTACGGAGACGGCTGGTTTTTCAGCGGGTTTGACTGCATTCATGCCGACCAGACACAGTGGTGCATGGATGCCCTTGAAGGTCTGCGTAAGCAAAATCCCGCTTTGAGCGCACTGTGCTTTTTCCACATTCCCCTGGCGGAATACAAGCTGGCATATGAAAAAATGCGCCTGGGAGACAAAAGCGTTACATACCACTTCGGCACAATAGGCGAGGCTAATGATTACTTCGGCATATCAAAATACCCCTGTGACTTTTTTGATAAGGCCAAGGAGAGCGGCATTATAAAGGGTGTTTTTTGCGGACACGACCACTATAATAATCTCTCGGTTACCTATGAGGGCATTCGCCTTACCTATGGTATGTCCATCGACTGCTTGGGCTATATGGGCATAAAAAAGCGGTATACCCAGCGGGGCGGCACGGTAATCGAGCTTTCCCGGGACGGCAGCTTTGAGGTTTATCCACTGCCTTTAAGCAGCGTTGTTTCCAACCGTGTCCGGGGAATTAAAGAGGACAGGGAAAAAAGCTTTTCTTAAACCAAAAAGTAAATGCGCAGAGCCACTTCGATATGAAATGGCTCTGCGCATTTTTGAATCAAGAAGGCTTAATTCCTCCGTGGGAGGACGGACTCAGCCCAAAGCAAGCTTTAAGATATTAAGCATGTCCTCCTCGTAAATCTTTACGAAGGCACCCATGGGATAGCCCTTTATACGGCGATGCTGCGCAATTGCGGGAAAATCAGCCTCGGATACGTTCAGTTCGCCAAGGGTGAGGGGCATGCCGATGCTCTTGAGGAAGCTGCGGAAACGGGCAATGCCTTCCTTCGCTGCGGTCTCAGGTGTGCCGCCCTCGGCAGGGCTCACGCCCCAGACACGAAGGGCAAACTTCTCAAAACGTGCCACATCGTGAGCCATAACATACTCCATCCATGCAGGCATAATGACCGCAAGACCCGCCCCGTGGGCGCAGTCGTTTAAGGAGGACAGCTCGTGCTCCATTTGGTGACTTCCCCAATCCTGCTCACGTCCGACGCCGCAAAGGTTGTTGTGAGCAAGCATTCCCGCCCACATAAGGGTGGCACGGGCTTCATAATCAAGGGGGTTTGAAATAACCTTGGGTGCAGCGTCGATTATGGCAAGAAGCAGAGCTTCACAAAGGCGGTCTGTAATTTCAACATAGGGAGTGTTGGTAAAATAGCGCTCACAAATATGGGCAATCATGTCGGTAATGCCGCAGGCGGTTTGATAGGCGGGAAGGGTAAAGGTGTACTTTGGGTCCATAACCGCAAATTTTGGGCGCACCACGTCCGACTTGGGGATGCCCCATTTTAGGTTGCCTTCCTCATGGGTTATAACAGCGCTGTTGCTGCCCTCGCTCCCTGCGGCGGGAATGGTAAGCACAACACCCACAGGCAGGCTTCTTTCAATGGGAGCTTTGCCGGAGAAAAAGTCCCAAAAATCACCGCCATAGGGCACGCCCATGCCAATGGCCTTGGCAGAGTCTATTACAGAGCCGCCGCCCATTGCGAGGATAAAATCTACACCCTCACGTCGGCAAAGCTCAATGCCCTTGTAAACAAGCCCGCTTTTGGGGTTGGCCTCAACTCCGGAAAGCTCAATATAATCAATGTCTTCCTTGTTTAAGGAAGCGGTAACCGCTTCGTACACGCCGTTGCGTTTTACAGAACCGCCGCCGTAGTGCAAAAGAACTTTTTTGCCGCCGAAGCGTCTAACCAGAGTGCCGGTGTTCTGGGCGCTGTCCCCGCCAAAGTCAAAAAATGTGGGTGCGTAAAATGTAAAGTTTTCCATGACGTACCTCCATATATTTTTAGCACTTCTTTAATGAAAGTGCTGTCCATTCATTTTCCTGCAATTCTTCTAAAAGGGTGAATCTGCAATCTGAAAGAGCGGCCTTCACTTGGGCGGCTCTGTCGTTTAAAATGCCGCTTACGATTAAGATTCCGCCGGATTTAAGCTTTTCATAGTAAAAGCTGCCCAAGGCAAGATGAACGTCCGCAACGATGTTGGCGGAGATAAGGTCATAACCACCACCCAAGGCGAGGCTAAGCTCCTCGTTGTAAAGGACATTGCCGAAAAGCACGGACAGCCTGTCCCCAACGCCATTCAAGGCGGCGTTTTCCATGGATTCCTTAATGGCGTTTTTTTCCACGTCCACCCCAAGAGCGGATTTTGCCCCTAAAAGCAGGGCGGCGATGGCAAGCACACCGCTGCCGCAGCCCATGTCCAAAACCCGGTCATCTGGGGAAATTAAGCGGTCCAAAAGGGAAAGGCAAAGCCGTGTAGTCTCACTTCGTCCGCTGCCGAAGGCCTCTCCGGGGTCAAGAGTAAGTACAATGTCATCAGCCTTCGGGGAATATTCCTCCCAAGTGGGGCAAAGCACAAGGCGACGGCCCACCTTTTCACTGTGATGAAAGCTTTTCCATTGGTTTGCCCAGTCTTGTGCGTCAAGACCGGTGCAGTCAATGGAAAAATCTATGCCCGCTGCGCTCAGCTCTTGGGACAGCGCCCTTACGGTATGCTTGAGATTCTCCGAATCTGGGATATAAACGTGGATGGCGCCGTGACACTTATCCTGCCCCTTAAGGGCCTCGTCCACATAGTCTACGCCGCCGATAAGGGGAAGCATGGCGTCCATGTCGGAATAATCCTCCACATATATTCCTCCTGGACTATGCTTTGTCGCAATTTCCTCGGCACAGCTTAGCCGGGCGGTACCGACTCGAAGGACAATTTCTGTCCACTGCTCGTCCATAAAAGACCTCCATGAGATTTTTAATATAGCATGATTGTAACATATAATTGCCCGCTTTGCGACCGACATTTTTGTCCCT
>CAZJYY010000029.1:0-23942 GCA_964550315.1 uncultured Oscillospiraceae bacterium
GGGAGTAGTACGTGATGAGCGTAGCGAGGGTTCAAATCCCTCCTTCTCCGCCATATAAGAACGCTAATATTGATACGATAAGTGTCAACATTAGCGTTCTTATTTTATGCCCGAAAAGCCTGCGTTTGTGGGATTTTTTGTATCGTAGCCTGTGTTTCAGGTCGCAGACGGAGCCGTTTCACTAGCCTCCTGCACCAGCGTCATATCCAGCGCCACGCCTCGGTCGTTTATTTCTTGGTCGAGGTGATATTCGTCCCAGACGCTTTCCGGCACAGGGTACTTTGCGAGCTTTGCTTGAATAGACATTTCCGTTTCGACATCGCGGGCATTATATTTCTTAAATGCCGACCACTTATCCGGCACGTGATACGGGTAATTGCGGGTGCGCTGACCGTTGACTTTTGTTGGAGTACAGGGTTGGCAGAAAAACTTGATGAGGTCTTTGCCTTCTGTGAGCTTCTGTTTGTCCAGCTTGAGCACCGCACCGACGCCTTCAAGAGAAAGCGGCAAGCCCATCGTTGCCGCCCATACCATCGAGCAGCGCCACGAAGCCGGATCGAGGTATTCGCCGGTCGGTAATCCGATATACCGCGATAGGCACACCCGCTCAAAGCTGGCGTTGAATGCCCATTTTGTCACGGCTTTATCCGTGAGCGCGCCAAGAATACCCGCCGGAATCGTTTCTCCGCAGGCAAGGTCGACAACCTGAACTTCGCCGCCGTCTGCGCTGTAGCCGAAAAGCAACACTTCAAAATCCGGCGCTTCGACATAGCGGTACACGCCAGACTTGGCAAGGTTAATGCTGGAAAAGGTCTCAATGTCTATACTGAGTAATTTCATATATGCCTCCAATACGGCAAAGGCGGCTTTGATGCTATCGCCGCCGCCCGCCGTCACATTAGTTGTCGGAAGTCTGGATATTTGCCGACTCCGCTTTTCTGCGCTTCTTTGCCTTGTGTTCGTCAACTGCGAACTTAATGATGATGACAAGGTTGCTGATGGTGTAGCCCACCACGGAGCCGAAGCAGACCGCGAGCATCATTGATTCCATGTTCGTCATGTCAGTCACCTCAGTTCAGGAACTCATCGTCATCGTCGGTTGCGAAGTCGGACTCAGCAGATGCCTTGCCGCCGAGAGGCTCACCGTCGCGGAGCTTCTGCAGGTTGTTAAGCCCGCAGGCGATACCCTTGTTCCCGTTGGAATTAAATGCGTAGAAGCTGATGCTTGCGCGACCGTACACGCCGGAGTAAACCTCGGAACGAGTCAGAATCGGCTCGCGGTCGGCGTCCACGATGCCGGGAGCCGTGGTCGCATTGGCGTTGATGAAGTAAGCGCCCGCATAAGCGTCGTCGTCGGGACGCTCCGTGTCACCATCGCGCAGCGGGGTCTTAAGCGCTGCCAGCGGAGGCACAGACTTGCCGTTGCCCTTGAGCTTTGCTTCACCATCGTGGTAAGCAGCCTCGATAGCCGCTTTGACCTTCGCAACCGTTTTGGTGTCTGACTTAGGGATGATGAGGCTGACGGAGAACTTCGGCGTACCGCCGTTGATGCTCTTTGCCTCCCAGACGTTGGCATAAGACCAGCGGGTGTCGGGACCAGTGATGACCTTCATCGGGTTATTGACCTTCGTAGTGTTGTTATTCATAATCGTTTTCCTCCATAAAATCATTTTTGGCTGTGTTTATTGCCGGACGCTTATCGCTCTCCGGCACGAGCGTGGGTTTGCCTTGCGGCTTTTCGATGTAAGCCGCGAGGATTTCGTCAAAGCGGGACTTTCCGAGCAGCTTCTGCATGGCGGTGACGCCGAGCACCTTGTGTTCATACGGGTCAAAGCCAGCGTCGGTAACTGCACCGGCGACCGCTGTTTCGTTTGTGTACCTGCGGTTGGAGCGTCCTTCGACCAGCTTCCAGCCGTGCCACTCCTTCCCGCTGAGTGCCTGTTGGAGCGCATATTCCTTGATGTCCGCCGCCCACGAAACAAGGTCGTCAGCGCGGGCGAGGATTTCTTCGACTTCTTCGTCCGTCAAGAGCGGTGGGAGCTTGAAGTCGAAACGAGCAAGTTCCATGTTGGCGTCAGCTCTGGCGCGGCAGTCATGCTTTGCTTTACAGAAGCCGCACCATTCGCCGCAGAGAAAGTTTCCGTCACCGGCGAAAGCGAGGTCGGCTGTAGGTTTGAGCACTTCATCTGCCCAACGGTAAAGCTCGTCCTTCGAGAGCTCGTAAGTGCTGACATTTTCGCGGCGCGGCTGATAGATGGTCATGCGCACCGAGTCGATGTCGTAGATAGCGTCGAACAACTCCAGAGCGCCAAGCGCGTAGCACTGCATCTGCGGGTTTCCCTCGGCGCTCACAAGGACGCCAAGACCGTGTTTGTAGTCGATAATCTGCAAGGTGCCGTCCGCGATAAGGATGCAGTCGGCGGTTCCAAAGCCGGACTCGACCCAGCGGGAGAAGTCCACCCGCTGCTCGATGAGCACCACAGGATCGGCGCAGGTTTGCTTTGCCGCCTCCACCTGCTCCAGTACATAGGCGGCATAGCCAGTGGCGTAGTCGCTCATCTCCTCGTTAAACCATGTAAGGTTTTCGGTCGGGTCAGTCGCCTCCATTCCCAGTGCCTGACGGAGCTTGTACTCGCAGAGCGCATGAGCGTCGGTGCCTTCAGCGGCGTAATCGCTGCCCTTGTCGTCGTAGCTCTCGCAGAGCCGAGCGGATGGCGGACAATGCAGCCAGCGGTCGGAGCTGGACGCAGAGAGAATGGCGTGTCCTTTAGGTGGCATGGTCGAGTCCCTCCACATCTGCAAGCAGCGCCTTGTAGTTGGCGGGGTCAATACCTGACAGCTTGTCCGCACCGTACTTCTGGAGCAGAGAGCGAATCTGAGCGGTATAGCCCGCACGGGACTTGTCCGCAAGAACGGCTCTGACCGCCTCCAACGTCAGTACCGGCTCGGCGGGAGTTGATTCCGGCTCCGGCTCATTGCCGCTGAACTGCTCCGCCAGCCAATTAGCCGCGTCGCTGATAGCAGCAGCACACTTGCGCAGTTCTTCGATGGTCGCGGACATCTCGCTCATTTTGCTCATCTGTTTTTCCTCCTTCCGTTGATTGGCTCTGTCTGGCAAGCAAACTCAAATTCCTTGCCAGCCGCATGGACACGGCGCTGATTGCTGTGAGAACTTCGACCAGTTCCTCATCTACAGCGCGGGTTCGGGGTTTCGTTTGAACCTGATGCATCTCTTTCACCTCCAGTCTGAAAGCGGTTTTCTCTTGCTTTCACAACTCGCTGGACATGAAGGAGCGGTTTTGACGAAGAAATGTGAAGAAATTTCGAGAAACATTTCGAGCAAAGTTTTTTCAATGTCGGTTTATGCGGGTTTACATATTTTTTCGTTTTGACAGGTTGCTTTTTGCCTGAATTTGTGATATACTATTTGATGTGTAAATGTATCCAGCAGACTTACCATATAAAAGAGCCGCAAGCTCGTAAGCCTGCGGCGTGGTGATTCAAGTAATGGAGGTCATTATAGTGAGCGATAATAACATTGAGAAGTGGTCCACCCTCAAGGAAGTGCAAGAATATCTCGGTGTCGGGCGGGATACCATGCTGCAATGGATCGCCAAAAGAAATATGCCCGCCTACAAAGTGGGCAGGCTGTGGAAGTTCAAACTGTCAGAGGTTGATGAGTGGGTTCGTACCGGCGGTGCGGCTGATAAATCAGACTCGCCCGATTCGGAGTAAGTCCGTTTTATTGGACACCTTACGTGGTAATATTACTTTGAATAAGTAGAAGTATAAGAGAAGAGGTAACTGTATGGCAAACGGGAATAGCACAGCCACAATAGGCTTTGAAGAACAAATATGGGCAGCAGCAGATATTCTGCGCGGAAACATGGACGCCGCCGAATACAAGCACGTTGTATTGGGGCTTATCTTTTTGAAATATATCTCGGACAAGTTCCATGAGAGGTACCGTGAGCTTGAAGCTGCGGATGACGATGTCGAGGACAAGGACGCGTACACTGAGAAAAACATCTTTTTCGTCCCGCCCTCCGCTCGTTGGAGCGTCATTGCGGAAGCCGCACATCGCGAAGAAATCGGCACCGTTATCGACGATGCTATGAGAGCGATTGAAAAAGAAAATAAACGTCTGAAGGATATTCTTCCGAAAAACTACGCCCGTGAAGACCTTGATAAGCGCCGTCTTGGTAATGTCGTTGACCTCTTTACGAATATTCAAATGGTTGAACACGGCGAAAACAAGGACATCCTCGGAAGCACCTATCAGTACTGCCTCGCACAGTTTGCCAGCAAGGAAGGCAAGCGCGGCGGCGAATACTACACCCCCTCTTGCATGGTCAGAACACTGGTCGCCGTATTGAAGCCTACGGCTGGACACCGTATATACGACCCCTGCTGTGGCAGTGGCGGTATGTTCGTGCAATCTGAGCGTTTCGTGAAAGATCATAGCGGCGATAGAGGCGAGGTTTCCATCTATGGGCAGGACTCCAACCCGACCACCCGCAAGCTCGCTATCATGAATCTTGCCATCCGAGGTATTGAGGCTGACCTCGGCTCGTTTAATGCGGACACATTCACAAATGATCTGCACCCGCAGCTTAAGGCAGATTACATACTTGCAAATCCTCCGTTCAATCTTTCTGACTGGAACGATGGCTCGCTGAACGATGATAGGCGCTGGAAGTATGGCTTGCCGCCCGCCGGAAACGCCAACTTTGCATGGCTGCAGCACATGATATACCACCTTGCGCCGAACGGTAAAATCGGCATGGTACTTGCCAACGGCTCCCTCTCTTCGCAGAGCGGTGGTGAAGGAGAAATCCGTCGCAAAATCGTCGAGGACGATTTGGTCGAGGGCATTATTGCTATGCCGTCCAACCTGTTCTACGGCGTGACCATTCCGGCGACACTCTGGTTTATCAGCCGAAACAAAAAACAGAAAGGAAAAACGCTCTTTGTTGACGCTCGCAAGATGGGTACGCTCATCGACCGCGTTCACCGTGAGCTTTCTGACGAAGAGATTGAGAAAATCGCCGCTACCTTTGAAGCGTTTGATGATGGAACGATCGAAGATGTCAAAGGATACTGCGCCGCTGTCACCACAGAAGATATCGCAAAACAGGACTTCATTTTAACTCCGGGGCGCTATGTCGGCATTGAGGAGCAGGAGGACGACGGCGAGCCGTTTGAAGAAAAGATGACGCGCTTGACCGGCGAACTCTCGGAGATGTTCCAGCGCTCTCACGAGTTGGAGGATGAAATCCGTAAGAGACTGGAGGCAATTGGGTATGACATCTGAGATTAAGCTTTCTGCTCTCTGCGATTATGCCGAAGGACGAGTCGCTGTAGCAGATTTAGATGCTGACAGCTATATTTCTACAGAGAATATGTTGCAGAACAAGGAAGGTGTCTGCCAGTCATCTGGGCTACCGACTGTCACGCAAACGCAAGCATATCAGCCGCATGATGTGTTGATATCAAATATTCGCCCTTATTTCCGAAAGATATGGTTTGCTGATCGTAGCGGTGGCTGCTCCAATGATGTGCTTGTCCTGAGAGCAAAAGACACCTGTTATCCTCGTTTCCTTTATTATGTACTGTCAAATAACGACTTTTTTGACTATGCAACGGCAACAGGAAAAGGGACAAAGATGCCGAGAGGCGACAAAGGCGCGATTATGCGGTATGTCGTCCCAAATATCCCGTATGATGCACAAGTCGAAATTGCAGATACACTCTCCGCTCTCGACGCCCGAATCGATGAAAACAAAAAGATAAATCATCATTTAGAGCAGATGGCGCAGGCTATTTACGCACAGGCTTTTCCTTGCAGTGTTAGCCCGGCTGCCCCACTCGGAGAGCTAATCGATGTAAGAGACGGCACCCATGACTCCCCCAAAGCTGTTGAGCATGGATTTCCGCTTGTTACTTCAAAGCATTTACTTCCATATGGTGTGGATTTGGTGACTCCAAACCGCATCAGTAAGGCTGATTTTGATAAAATCAATGAGCGTAGTAAGGTTGATAGGCATGATATTCTCATAAGCATGATTGGTACTATCGGGCTTATCTCTCTGGTGATAGAACCCAACGTCAACTTCGCAATAAAAAACGTTGGCCTATTCAAGACTTCGAAAACCGAGGATTGGGTGTATTTTGTATTGTGCTTTTTGCGAAGTCCAGAAACCACAAACCATATTGATATGCGTTTAGCTGGTAGTACCCAAAAATACATTAGCTTGGGAGAATTACGGCAGTTGCCAGTTGTTATTCCTTCTGATGATGAGCTGAAGTCCTTTAACGATTCTGTAAGACCATTGTTCGAGGAAATAACATTACGAACAGAGGAAATAAAGCGTCTCGCAGAACTCCGAGATACGCTTTTACCCCGCCTAATGTCCGGCGAGCTTTCCGTTGCCGACCTCGACGCCGCTAAATGATGATTTACCCGCTCCTCCTGCCCCAAACAGAATAAACCGAAAGGTAGGAGGAACTTATGAAGGACAAGCTGATTACACAGATACAGGCAAGCATGGCGTCGATGCTCAATACGGCGCAATTGGAAGAACTTAGGCGCGTGCTGACAAACGCACTCCACAATGTGGAGATAACCGAAAGGAACGCATTGGAGGAACAGGATGCCGCAGAGAACGGAGGACTACTGGAAGTGTTCATCGCTGCGAAACGAATCGAAGGATGCTCGGAGAAATCGTTGAAATACTACGATTCCACCATCCACGCCATGCTTTGCAGCGTAGATCGACCCGTTCGAGAAATTAGCACCGACGATCTGCGCGGCTACCTCGCAAACTATCAACGAAGCCGCCGCTCCAGCAAGGTGACGATTGACAATATGCGGCGCATCTTCTCCAGCTTCTTCGGCTGGCTTGAGGATGAGGACTACATACTGAAAAGCCCTGTTCGGCGCATTCATAAGGTGAAAGCGGATAAGCCTATCAAGGAAACATTCAGCGACGAGGGCTTGGAGCTGCTCCGCGATGCCTGTGATGAAATCCGAGACTTAGCGATGGTGGATTTGCTTGCCTCAACGGGAATGCGTGTCGGCGAGCTCGTCAACCTCAACCGCGAGGACATCAATTTTCACGAGCGGGAGTGCGTTGTCTTCGGCAAAGGTGGCAGCGAGCGTGTCGTTTACTTCGACGCCCGGACGAAAATCCATCTGCTCAATTACATCGACGGCCGCGACGACAGCAGTCCTGCGCTCTTCGTCTCGCTGACGAAGCCCCATGAACGGCTGCTGATTGGCGGCGTGGAAACCCGGCTAAAAGAAATCGGCAGCAAAGCTGATGTGCAAAAGGTGCATCCGCACAAGTTCCGCAGGACGCTTGCGACGCGGGCAATTGACAAAGGAATGCCCATTGAACAGGTACAACGGTTACTTGGTCATGTTAAGATAGATACGACCATGCAGTACGCGATGGTCAATCAGGCGAATGTGAAGAATTCGCATAGAAAGTACATTGGATGAGGAGGAACAGTTAATGAGGTTAGGAGATGTGTGTGAAAGCATATCAGACACATTCCGTCGGCAGCAAAACAAGGTTGTATTAATCAACACCTCCGATGTGTTTGACGGTAAAGTGACTAATCATGAATATGTCCAGAACGAAAACCTGCGAGGGCAGTTCAAAAAGTCATTCAAAAAAGATGATATTCTGTATTCTGAGATACGACCTCGTAATCGGCGCTTTGCTTATGTGGATTTTGATGCCGCTGATTATGTGGCTTCTACTAAGCTGATGGTAATTCGAGCAAACGACAAAGTGCTCCCTGAGTTCTTATTTCAGGTGTTGAAATCTAACTGGGTGATTGACCGATTGCAACTGTTGGCCGAGACACGTTCTGGCACTTTTCCGCAGATTACATTTACAGAGCTTGCAGCCTTAGATGTTCGAATACCCCCAATTATTGAACAGCGTGAAATTTCAACTATGTTGAAACTGTTTGATGATAAAATTGATAATAACGCAAAGATAAATCATCATTTAGCGGCGTAATCGGAGACGGACAGCTCGCCGGACATTAGGCGAGGCAAAAGCGCGTCGCGGAGATCTGCAAGGCGGGCTGACTCCTCGTTATTGGCTTTCATCTGCAAAAACATGGGGGCTACACTTTCTTCAAAGCTCGCAAGAGTGTTGTTACTCGGAAGAACAATCTCCAAAGAGTTTAAAACTGTGGTTGTCATGCTGGGAACAGCCGAGCCAACATTCATTCCGGCAAGATCAAGGCTGCGCACGATGAAATATGCGAACTTGGCGACATTAGGACGAGTCATCTGTGTATAGAACATAGTGTCAACCGTCCAAAATTCTTCGTCAACATACATAACATTGTTGAGTGACCCTTTCCGTGGTATTAATACAGACTCGCCGGTGTAGAGCGGCTTATCTACATAGCGCATAATACCACCAGAGCCATAACACGGTATCAAGCCGTCGCCCAATCGCTTATGATCTTTGCCATAGCAAACCGTCAAAATGTCAGATAACACCGCCGGAGTCCCTTTACTGCAAAGCTCTGTAAAAATAGCTTGTGCCATCTGCTCTAAATGATGATTTACCGCCTACGGGCGTAACGATAAGATATCCATGATGGGAGGTATTCAAATGGCATATACAGAAGCCAATTATGAAAACGCGGTCATAGAAGTGTTCCGCGATACGCTGGGGTATGATTACATCTATGCCCCTGACCTCGTGCGCGATTATACTGACCCGCTCTATTCCGATGAGCTGATTTCTGCACTTCATCGAGTCAACCCGACACTGCCGGATGCCGCCATCACGGAAGCCATTTATAAGCTACGCAACTTCGAGGGCGGCTCTACTTTGCAAAAAAACATTCAGTTCATGGACTACCTCCAGAATGGTATATCTGTTAGCTACTACGACAATAAGGAACAGCGTTCTTCGCTTGTCAAGCTCATTGATTATGAAAAGGTAGAGCGCAATTCGTTCATCGTTGCCAACCAGTGGACTATCGTTGAAAACAGCGAAAAGCGCCCGGATGTGCTGGTGTTCATCAACGGTCTGCCCATCGTCATTTTCGAGCTGAAATCACCATCCCGCGAGGAAACGGATGCTTCTGAGGCGTTTTTGCAGTTGCGGAACTATATGCACGAGATACCGTCGCTGTTCATTTACAACGCTTTCCTCGTGATGAGCGACCTCGCCATATCGAAAGCAGGAACGATAACCGCCGGTGAAGACCGCTTTATGGAGTGGAAAACAAAGGACGGTAGCTACGAAAACACGCAGTACGCGCAGTTTGATACCTTCATCGAGGGGATTTTCGACAAGGCTCGACTGCTTGACATTATCAAGAACTTTATTTGCTTCTCAGGCGTTGACGCGAAAATCCTCGGTGCCTATCATCAGTATTTTGCCGTAAAAAAAGCCGTCGCCTCCACCGCAAAGGCTACAGAGACGGACGGTAAAGGCGGCGTTTTCTGGCATACACAAGGCAGCGGCAAATCACTGTCGATGGTGTTCTATGCCCATCTGCTTCAGCATGAACTGAACGCGCCTACCATCATCGTACTGACCGACCGAAACGATCTCGACGATCAGCTCTTCGGGCAGTTTGCGAAATGCTCCGATTTCCTGCGTCAGACTCCACAGCAGGCAGAAAGCCGCGAGAATCTGAAGGAACTCCTTATGGGGCGGCAGGCGAATGGAATCATCTTCACCACTGCGCAGAAGTTCGAGGAGAGCTCCGAGACGCTGTCCGACCGCCACAACATCATTGTTATGGCGGATGAAGCGCATCGCAGCCAGTTTATCGACGAAAAGGTGGACGCCAAAACAGGACGCATCCAGAAGTCCTTCGGCTTGATAATCCGCGAGAGTCTCCCGAATGCTACATATATTGGCTTCACCGGCACCCCGATTTCCACGAAAGACCGCTCCACCATCGAGGTGTTCGGAAACTATATCGACATTTACGATATGACGCAAGCTGTCGAGGACGGAGCCACGCGCCCCGTTTACTACGAAAGCCGCGTCATTCACCTCAAATTGGATGAGGACATCCTCCACCTTATCGATGCCGAGTACGACCTTATGGCTGAAAATGCCGAGCCGTATGCCATCGAAAAGAGCAAAAAGGAGCTCGGTCAGATGGAGAGCATCCTCGGTGCAGAGCAAACGATCTCCGCATTGTGCGAGGATATCGTTACACACTACGAGCAAAACAGAGCGCATGAGCTCACGGGCAAGGCGATGATTGTCGCTTACTCCCGCGCTATTGCCATGAAAATATACCATAAGCTGATGGAGCTTCGCCCTGAGTGGGCGGAGAAAGTCGGCGTCGTTATGACTGAGAGCAACAAAGACCCGGAAGAGTGGCGCAGCGTCATCGGGAACAAACACCACCGCGACGAAATGGCTGCGAAGTTCAAGAACAACGATGACCCGATGAAAATCGCTATCCGCAGAATCCTCGAATACTACTTCCTGCAACTCTGTGGATACGAGGGAACAAATCTCCGCAAGGAAGTCCTCGAAAAAAACCAGCATCGGTTTATCGTCAAATCCAGCGACGAATCCGTGCCCGATGATGACAGCAAATTTCATCTGGCACAGTCGATGCTCTCGTATATTGGTAAGCAGGATCACGGTTTCAACGACGGAATAGATTATGTGGATGAGAGCACCGATGTGCACGAGGCACTCGAAGTGTTTCGGATTATCTTTGACTGCCTCGACCAAATTCAGCACTATAACATGATGATGGAAGAGGTCACTTCGAACGGGGCGAATTTTTGATAGTACGATGATAATCTAATCACGGAAAGAGGAACTAATGAAATGGATGATTCAATAAAGCGAGAAGAACAGAAGTGCAATGAGTTGCCGGGCTCAGCACTTATTCCTTCCGAATTACATATCCTTGTGACAGAAGCCGATACCAACGGATACGAAATATCAAAGATGAGTGATTTTATGGGGCTGTATGCGCAGCAGCTTACTCGCTCATTAGCAGAAAGTTCCTTTGTTGAAGTGATTTCAAGTGTGCCTGTTGCCGATATAGGTATTATTAATGATGTCATTCAACAGGCTGCTATTGTTGCCAAAGGGAATGTAACCCTTGTCCCTGATTTTGATAATCTCCCTGTAGGTATAAAAGAAAAGCTTAAAAAAGGACTGTATTCTATAGGGGATTCAAAACAGGTTGACGGCAATCTTCGCGCAGTGATTTTGGATGAAAACGGAGTTCGAGTAAAGGACATAACACTAAAAAAAGTGCTCAGCAATCCCGGAACCCTTGAAACCACCCGAAGTATTGCAAATCAGATGCAAATGAAGCAAATCCAAGACACTCTGGTTGCAATTCAAGAAATGCAAAGCTATCAGTTGGATCGTGACCGCGACAGGGATATTCTCACCCCGTTTTTTGACGCTCGTGACTATATTTTACAAGCGCAAAACGCACCAACTATTGAAGCGAGGAACCAACTCCTTGAAAAAGCGTCTGACCGGATGACGACAGCTTTGAATAGTGTTTATTCGGAAATGCGTACAGCCTCATTACATCTTGCCAAGAATACAAAATGGTCATTGTTCCACAAACAATCATCTATTGATACGCTTCTTTCAAACCTTTCTGATGACCTGCAGTTGGCGACAAAATTTTCCGGTGTTCAGATGCAAGTATTTGAGGCGCTTGGAAGGAGAGAAGATTCGAGGCAGGTGCTTGATCGTTATCAAACAGTAATGCATGATTTTATAACACAGGAGATTTGCGGAAGAGGTATGTCTGCCATCGAATTGATGCACGACAATTATCGGTATTCAGAAGAAACCAAAGATTGCTGGTACACCTTTTCTAAAGAACTGGGGCCTGCATTGGAAAACACAAGGCAAGCGATTGAAAACAAACAAGTCTATATAGTATCAGTGGAGGATGTTGAAGATGAGCAATGAAACTGAAGAAATACGAAAATGCAGAATATGCGGAAAAACTATAGTCGGGAAAAACAAAACTGGCATCTGTTCTGCTTGTAAAAAGAAGGCTGGTGACACTGGCGTAACCGTATTAGGCGTAATCGGGTTAATAGGAAGCGGCATTTGGACCGCAGTAAAAGCTTTTACGAAGAAGGACTGAAGATTGCTGCCATCATGCGCTTATCGCTTATAATGTAATGCCCCTTGCGATTTACACTTGCGCTAACGACTACCAAACCTGCGCTTGCGCTGCTTGATACTCGCGCTTTCGGTTTAAGCTGATAATGAACACTGTATCAAAATTATCAGCCTTTGCCAAAAAGATAAAATCCCGCAGCCCTTGAGGTTGCGGGATTTTTCTTTGTTTATCAATGGGCTGAGAGTTTTTGACGTACTTAAAACTTGATTATAAAGCGCAACTCTAAAACATGCTTTTAGCAAATATATTACCCAAAATGCTAACGGAAGCTACCGCCGTTTTGAGTTAATCCACGACAGAATATCGTTATACGCATCTTCCTTGCAGTATTCATTCAAAAGTTCGTGGCGGGCGCCTTTATAAAGCTTCATGGTAACATCGTTAAGCCCGGCGGTGAGATAAGCGCTGTAGCAGCGCTGCACGCCCTTTCCATAATCGCCCACGGGGTCGTCATTTCCGGCGATAAGGAAAACGGGGAGATTCTTGTCAACCCTCGAAATGTTTTTAGGGTCACAGACGTATTTTATGGCGCTGAACATGTCGTAGAAAAGACCGACGGTGGGCATAAATCCGCACAGTGGGTCGGCTATGTACTTATCCACTATCTCACTGTCCGTGGTAAGCCAGTCCTTTTCGGTACGAGGGTTGGATATCTTCTTATTATAGGATCCAAAGGCCGCCTTATCAACCAGCGCACTTCTATACATACCGCCCTTACGCTTTTTTTCAAGCTTTGAAAGGGTAAGACCTGCAAAGAGCAGTGGGGCAGGAGGGAAGCCGGTTCCACAGACAATGATGCCGTCAGGCCCGTCATGATAGGTGATTGCAAAGGTGCGGACGATGAAGCTGCCCATGGAATGGCCAAGAATAAAGGAGGGGATTCCGGGATATGTTTCCTTCATACTCTCGTAAAGCTTTCGCTCGTCACCAACTACATATTCCCAGCCGCCATTTTCGGCGAAATATCCCAAATCCTCCTGGCAGGAGATACTTTGACCGTGACCCAGGTGGTCTGTGCCCACCACAACAAAGCCGTTTTCATTCATAAAATTTGCAAAGGCATCGTAGCGCTCGATGGTTTCGGCAACACCATGGATTATTTGAAGAACACCCACGGGTTGGGTATCAGGAGTCCATTCACGAACGTGAATGTCGTGCTTTCCATCGCAGGATTTAAAGCTGTAATTGTTTACAAGAGGCATATACGCTTCCTCCTTAAATCATATTTGGCTATACTGCAATATTATAGCTTGGTCAGTCACAAGTCAACATTATTCGGGCACTGTGAGCTCGATGATTTTAAGCCCTTGCCTCATGGCGTAGAGCATGGTGCTTTGAGTGCCGCCCTGCCTGCCGTTGTACGCCGCAATTAGAAGACAGGAGCTGTCTACCATGTATCTATTTCGCTTCATAAGGCATTCCGGAGTGTAGTGCTGCTGAACAAGAGTATAAAAATCGCAGGCCACAACAAGCTCGTTATAGCGGCGGCGAAGCTCCGCCGGCCAGCGCTGCGCCTGTTCCTCGCATGGGATTGCGGCTTCAATGGTAATGTCGTCGTGGTAATTGCGAAGGGCTGCTGCCGCCTCGCAAAAGTACATGTCGCAGCCCGTTGCCATGCCGCAGATAAAATGCCGTATTCCTGCGCTGTATGCAGCCTCCACCGCATCGCTTATTTCTTCCTTAAGCCTTATGCAGCGATCATCCTCCTCGTTTCCACGCCAAGGCAATTTTTCGATTCTATGACCGGTAAAGCAGCAGCTTTTCTCTCTATTTATCATGCAATCCTCCATATTGGGAAAATCAGGATTTATTTGAAGTATACCACGATATTTATTAAACGGCAAATAACAGTTGCAAATTAAAAATTAGATGCTATAATAGTGACAACAAATGAATAAAGACACTTCAGGGCAGGGTGAAAGTCCCTACCGGCGGTAAAGTCCGCGAACAACGAAAGTTGCCGAATCGGTGCAATTCCGATACCGACAGTTAGAGTCTGGATGGGAGAAGTGGTTTTCGTGCGATGATTTATTTATCGTGCGCTTGTTTGGCTTGATTGCCTTCAAGAGGACTGCGCTTGAGTGTTTTATTCATGCGCAATTTTTTATTTGGAGGCAAGAAATCATGGCTAAAACAAGAAAACTCACAACAATGGCAATGCTCTGCGCACTTTCGGTGGTGCTTGTGGCGATTTTACATGTGCCAATTATCCCGGCGGCACCCTTTTTGGAGTATGATCCTGCGGACATTCCCATTCTTATCGGTACCTTCGTTATGGGACCAGCAGCAGGGCTTACAATTACCGTTGTGGCGTCCTTGATTCAGGGGCTTACCGTAAGCTCAGGCTCCAGTTGGTACGGCATAATCATGCACATTATTGCCACCGGCTGCTATGTTATTGTTGCCGGCTGTATCTATCAGGCGGGAAAAACAAGAAAAAGAGCTGCTGTGGGTATGATTATTGCAACCCTTGCAACGGTTGCGATTATGGTGGTGGCAAATATGCTTATCACTCCGGCTTTTACCGGCTGGCCCCTTGAATCGGTTATGGACATTATGCTGCCGGGAATTATTCCCTTTAACCTTATAAAGTTTGTCGTTAACGGTCTTATTACCTTCATCCTATATAAACCCATTTCTAACCTCGTAAAGCGCCCAGGGGGAGGCAAGGGAAAGGTAAATGCGCAAAGTGCTGAATAGCAACGCTGAATAATACAAAAAACACGCCGAAGACATTTGCCTTCGGCGTGTTTTTCTATCAAATCTTTTTAAAAGATTATGAACGGGAGTTCTCGGAAATGCTGAGAACAACGCTGTCTTTTTCTAAAAGAAGCTCGATGTTTTCATTGTCCGCAATTTCAAGGTCTGCAACAGTGATTCGTGTGCCAAGGGGTCTGTCCTCTAAATTAACATAGACAGTATCAACAATATCGGCAGGAAAAGCCGTGTAGGGAAGCTCAAAAAGTGCCTGAGAAATGAAGCCTGCCACAAGCTCCCGGTTCTGCAAAACAATTTTTGCGGAGCTTGTAACCTTTCTGTCGGCCTCCAGCGCATGAAAGCTGATGTGCTTGATCTGCCCGTTTACCGGGTCTTTCGCCACATCTTTAATGAGACAAGCAAGCTTTTTTCCGTCCAGCTCCACACTCACCTTGCTTCCTGTATCATCACGACGCAGAAGCTGCACCGCATTATTTACGGGAATTTTAATGGAAAGTGCCTCGGAGAGCTGGGCTCCATATATGCAGCCGGGTATAAAGCCTTCCCGCCGCAGTGCGTTTGCCTTTACGTTACCTGCTCTTAACTCTGCCTTAACTATGTTCATAATGTCCTCCTATTATAATGGCTATGCCATATTATTCTTTGTCGTGCTGGTCTTCTGGCCTGATATATCCGGGTATACGCACTTTATCAATTTTATTGAGCGCGCAGAAATAATCCAAAAGCTCCTCGCAGTGGGATTTTTCCGTTGGATCTTGGGTAAGACGCAGTATATCACTTAAAATCGCTGCCATAGTTGCATTGGAAAAATACCGCATCTCGGTTCGTCCCCAGCTTTTTCCAGTGGGCTTAAATCCAAAATAGTCCCAAAATCTCAGCCTTTGTTCCAGCAAAAGTCTAAACTTGGGATGGGCGGGGATGATGCCGTCCCGGCTGTCAGCGCCGATAAAATCGTCCTCGGGCATGAATATGCCGAAAATAATGCGATCGCCTTCAGAGCTGCCTTCAGGCAGACTGGTAAGAAGGCAGCCGGAGTTCGGCATTATTCTAATGGGGGTTTTGGGCATGCCCTTGTTTTCTCCGGAAAGGTAATATCCCGAAGATATTTTCCAGTCCTTTTTCACGGCGTCAATATCATTTTGTACAAAGCCGAAGGCCGCCTGCGCATCGGCGCTTTGCGGCAGGCTTCCAAGGAAGCGTGTTTTTTCCGCCTGCAAACGGTCGCACTCAAATTGCTGCTGCCGAAGCTGCTCCTCCTTACGCAGGAGTTTGTTAATGAAGGCCTGCTCCTCCTTGCCATCCAGCGTTAGATGAGTTTTAAATGCGTCCGGGTAGATGAATTTTTTTGTGCAGTCCTCAAATTGTATTAAGACCATGTTGCCCTCACACGAGCACACCTTGCCCTTACCGTATAATTTGTGGTGCACAATGGAATTGCTTAAGCTCAAATTGTCCGCTCCTTTCCTGTTGTAAAAAAAGAAGGACTTTTCATACAGCGCCGCTCAGCGCAATACCAAAAGCCCTTCTTTGATAGACGGTTCTTTTTTATTTACTTAAATATATTATAACACATTGTGAAAATTTTGCAAGCCGACAGGCGCTTTTTGCTTTAAAATTGATAATTTCTACCATAACAGCCATTATTGCAGGGTAAAATATTTTAAAACTATAATAATTTAATACAAGTGTGTAAATAATACTTTCGAAATATTTTTGGAGGTGCGGAAATGAAAAAAATACCCGCATATGTTTGTCTTTTGCTGTTGGCAGCATCGCTTTTCTGCGGCTGCTCTAAAAAAGTAGAGCCCAGCCCCTCACCGGACATTCTGCCAACCACCACTCCGCCCATGGTTTCGGAAACTCCCAGCAATGAAGATGTTGTTCCCAGCCCCGATAACGGTAATGTTACCGACGGAAACAACAAGGTTAGCCCTTCTCCTGACACGTCCAAGAACGCAAGGGGAAGACTGAACGATCCCGGAACGAAGTAAAAAATGCGGCTGCTATCTTGCAGCCGCATTTTCCTATTTAGACAGTTCCTGCGCAAAGGCGGCATATTGCTCAAGCTTTGCGTCACACTCGTCCTTGTTGCTGCCCTGAACCAAAATGTAAATTTTGATTTTAGGTTCCGTCCCGGAAGGACGTACAATAAAGGAGCTTTTGTCATCAAGTTCAAAATAAAGCACGTTAGAACCTTGGATTTCGGTGGTGCCCACGGTTCCAAGCACGGGAACGCTTATTTTACCGGAAAGGTAATCACGCTGGCGAAGAACACTTGTGCCTGCAATTTCAGCAGGCATATCCTCCCGCAGCTTTGACATAAGAGCCTTCATCCGTGCAATGCCGTCAATGCCGGGCATAACAAGATTCAAGGTTTTCTCGCCGAACCAGCCGTACTTTTCATAAAGAGAATTAAGTGCGTCAAGAAGCGTCATGTTCATGCCGCAGTAATAAGCGGCCATTTCGGCTATCATCATGGAGGCGGTAACCGCATCCTTGTCACGAACGTAATCGCCCATCATATAACCATAGCTTTCCTCATAGGCAAGCTGATATTGGTAAGAACCGGTGGCGTCGTATTCCGCAAGCTTTTCCGCCATGAATTTAAAGCCGGTGAAGGTATCTTCTATATAAAGTCCGTTTTTAACGGCTACCTCACGGGCCATTTCTGTGGTGACTATAGTTTTCAAAACTGACGCATTATCAGGGAGCGTGCCCTTGCGTCGTTTGGCGCTGATAATGTAGTCAAGAAGCAAAACGCCCATTTGGTTGCCGGTGATGGTAACAAACTCGCCGTCGTTTCTGCGCACCATGGTGCCCACCCTGTCAGAATCGGGATCGGTGCCGATTATAAGGTCGCAGTTTTCCTTTTTTGCAAGGTCAATGGCCAGGTAAAATCCCTCGGGGTTTTCAGGGTTGGGACTTTGCACTGTGGGGAAGCGGCCGTCGATAATCATCTGCTCCGGCACGGGGATAATATGCTTAATTCCCAGGCGGCGCAATGCTTCCGGCACAAGCTTATGTCCGGCACCGTGGAAGGGGGTGTAAACAATTTTAAAATCATCCGCCACCTTGGAAACGGTCTCCGTGTCAATGGCTTGAGCTATGACCTTTGAAAGAAAGGCCTCGTCGGTTTCCTCGCCGATAATTTCTATCATCCCGCTGACAAGGGCCTCATCAAAATTCATTTTGTTTATGCCCGTAAAAATGTCGATTTCAGCCATTTTTTTTGCTACGGTTGCGGCGTGATCAGGCGGGAGCTGAGCCCCGTCAGACCAGTAGACCTTGTAGCCGTTATATTCCTTTGGATTGTGGCTGGCGGTAATGTTGATACCGGCCACAGCACTGTAGTGCCTGATGGCGAAGCTAAGCTCCGGTGTGGGGCGCAGCCCGTCAAACAGACGGACATGAACGCCGTTTGCCGCCATTACAGAGGCTGCACTGCGGGAAAATTCTTCGCTGCCGGTACGGCAGTCGTAGCATATAACGACGCCCCTGTCCATGGCCTCCTGTCCCTTTTCGCAAATAAGCTCCGCAAAGGCCTGGGTAGCGTGCTTTACAACGTGCTTGTTCATACGGTTGATGCCAAGACCCATGATACCCCTAAGTCCGGCTGTTCCGAATTCCAACGGCGCATAAAAGCGGCTTTCAATTTCCTTTTCATCGTTTTTAATGTCGTCCAGCTCCTGCCATTCGCTTTCGGCAAGAGAGGGACTGTCAATCCAATGACGGTATTCGGCCATGTAGTTACTCATCGCTGTTACCTCCCATCAGCGCAAGAGCATCCTCAAGCAGGGAGGCGGGAACGTAAACATCCGTTCCTGAGCCACTCATGCCCATGACGACCTTGCCGAAGCCGCCGTCCTGGGGGTAGTTCTTCACTGCGGGAATGCCATAGGCTGAAAGCATATTGATAAGCATGTCGTCTTCCATATCCACGGAGGTGCAGTGCTTAAGAAAAGCCGCTTCCTCCGGCTTGCCATCCGTTTTTGGCCAGCTCTCATAAAGTTTGCCAAGCTTGCTAAAGCCCCATGTGACGCCATTGGGCTTTTCAAAATCGGATATATTGTTGTTTTCTTCACTGATGTCAGACATGAAGTGTTCTCCTTAGAAATGTGTCATTTGTGATATTTGCTGCCTTCGTTTATCATAATACCACGATAAATCTGTTCCGCAAGCATAACACGAGCAAGATGATGGGGAAATGTCATTTTCGACATGGAAAGCTTAAAATCTGCCTTGTTTTTAATAGATTCCGCAAGTCCGTTTGAAGAACCGATTAAAAAACAAATGCGCCCTTTGCCGCTGCCGGCGCAATTATTGAAAAGCTCCGCAAGCTCCTCGCTGGAAAGCTGGCGCCCCTCAATGCACATTGCCACAAGATAGCTGCCCTTGGGTATGCAGCGTTCAATTTCCGACGCCTCCTTTTCAAGGGCGGCGAGAATATCGGCGTTTGAAGGGGATGAGGGAAGCTTCGCCTCAGAAAGCTCGATAAGCTCGAATTTTGAATAGGGCTTAAGACGCTTTTCATATTCGGCGTAAGCGGATACATAATGTGCTTCCTTCATTTTTCCCACGCAAATTAAAGTTATGTTCAGCATATGGTGCGTTCCTCTGCAGATAATAAATACCGCTCCTTTTCAGGTGCCGCATCAACGCTTATATCCTGACCCACTGCTATGCCTTCTTTTTCAAGCCGACGGCACACTGTGGACACGGCAAGCCCGGGTAAATTGTTCTCTCGGCTAATATGCCCCAAAAGAAGCTTTTTTGCACCGGCACTATGTAATTTCACCGAAAGCTCGCCGCAGTCGTCGTTTGAAAGGTGCCCATGCTGCGAAAGAATGCGCTGCTTTAAATAAAGCGGGTACCTTCCATTTTTCAGCATTTCAACATCGTGATTTGATTCAATAACTGCCATACCGCAGCCTAAAAGTCCCTCCAGCATTTCATCGGTCACGTGCCCGCAGTCGGTGCAAAAGCCAAAAACACTACTTCCGCTGATACGGTAGCCAACGCTTTCCGGCGTGTCGTGAGGGGTACGGAAGGGCAAAACCTTAAGACCACCGATGCAATCCTCCCGTCCGGGAGAAAGCTCGGTAAGAAAGTCTTCGACCCCCGCAATCGTATAGGCAATATGGTTGCCAACGGTCCGGGGGGCAAATATAGGTATTTCATATTTATTAATAAGTGTTTTTATTCCTGAAATATGGTCAGAGTGCTCGTGAGTAATAAGAATTCCTGAAAGCATATCCGGGGTAACCGAAAGCTCCGCAAGTGCGCAGGTAATGCGCTTTGCAGAAATGCCGGCGTCAATAAGAAGCAGCGTGCCCCTGTCGCTCAGCAGTGTGCAGTTACCGCCGGAGCCGCTTGCCAGCGTATAAACCTGCATGATTCGTCTCCGTAATTCAAATAATAGCCATGGTGTCTGCCTGCGATGGCTCGTCGGGGTAAGACAGGCAGTGAATATCAGCCCCTAAACGGGTGAGCTTGCCAACAAAGTCCTCATAGCCCCGCTCAATATATACAACATCTTCAACAACTGTTTCGCCCCGGGCACACAGTCCGGCAATAACAACAGCCGCACCAGCACGCAAATCACAGGCCAAAACCGGAGCACCGGTAAGGTAGGGGACACCCTCAATAACTGCGGTTTTCCCGTCCACCTGTACCTCAGCACCCATTTTTTTAAGCTCGGCAATGTATTTGTAGCGATTGTCCCAAACACCCTCAGTGATAACGCTTGTGCCCTCCGCAAGGCAAAGTACAGTGCTTATTTGAGGCTGCATATCCGTAGGAAATCCGGGATATGGCTGGGTTTTAACATTGGCACGAACAAGCTTTCCGCTGCGTATAACTCGGACAGAGTCCTCATGTTCCAAAACCTCAACTCCCATTTCACGAAGCTTTGCACTGATGCAGTCAAGGTGCTTGGGAATAACGTTTTTAACTGTGACATCGCCGCCGGCGGCAGCCACCGCCGCCATGTATGTTCCGGCCTCGATTTGGTCGGGAATAATGGAGTAGGAGCCGCCATGAAGTGACTCTACCCCGTAAATTTTAATGGTATCGGTTCCTGCACCACGAATATCAGCACCCATGGAGTTAAGGAAGTTTGCAAGATCGACTATATGCGGTTCCCTCGCAGCGTTTTCAATGGTGGTTCTGCCGCTTGCACGGACAGCGGCAATCATGATATTCATGGTTGCGCCCACAGAAACCTTGTCAAGGTAGACTTTGGAACCAACAAGCCGCCCGTCGGGTACCTCGGCGTATACAAAGCCGCCCCGTACTTGAACATTTGCGCCAAGGGCGGTCATACCCTTGATGTGCTGGTCAATGGGACGTGTACCGAAATTGCAGCCACCGGGCATGGTGGTTTTAGCAGAGCCAAAACGCCCCAGCATGGCGCCGATAAGATAATATGAGGCACGGATTTTGCGCATAAGGTCATAGGGCGCACCGTCCTTGCGGACAACGGAACAATCAATTTCCATGGTGGTTTTGTTGATTGCCCGAACCTGAGCACCCATTTCACTTAAAATGGTAAGAAGCATGTCGGTGTCGCTTATTTTGGGAATATTTTCAATTCGGCAAACGCCTTCAACCATAAGCGCAGCGGGTATAATAGCAACCGCCGCATTTTTTGCACCGCTTATTTCAACTTCTCCATACAGCGGCTTTCCACCGTTTATAATATATTTATCCAATTTTACACCTTCCAGTTTGGACAGAATATTGAGTCCGTTCCACTGGGTTTATGATACCCTTACATGCGGATAATAGACTGACAAGATGGTGATATAATTATCCCAAATTCGTTTCCGAAGTATAGCACCTCAGTATAACTAGGAAATAATAACACAAGAATTACAAAAATACAACGAAAATTTACTGCAACGCCAGTTTATGCCGGAGAAATCTGTTCATTTCGCTGTTCAACCTTCCCGGTAAGCGTATTTACAAAGAAATATCCTGAATCCGTTCCAATCCGCCAGGTGGGACGAAGAATACTTGTGCCCAAGCCTGTAACCTCGTTGAAATAGCAGGCTTTTACGGACAGTATCTCGCTGCACACATGCCTTGTTTCCCGCAAATACTGCAAAAAGGTCATAAGACCGGAAATGCAGTCAAGCCCACTGCTGTCAGAATTCATGACAATTGCAGAATCAAGAGGTCTTACGCCGGAAACTATTGACAGCCGATTTGCTGAAAAATAGCATTTAATGGGGGCGTTATAAATAAGTACCCCGTCGTAGGTGGAAAAGAGGGTAAGCCCCTGCGTCATATCTCCGGAATTTGGAACGAAGTCATCTTCAATAGCTTCAATTCTAATTTTTTTCATGGCCTCTTTTGCCACGGAAGCGGGGTCTCCTGAATGGGAATATCTATCCGTTTCAAAAAGAATATTAAATTCTCCCGAACCGCTAAAATCTGCTTGACCGGTGATGCCTGCGTAAAAATACTTTCCGGCACCCTTATCCTCAATAGCGCATTTTCCAATAAGGCGGCAAATATTTTTTTCTTCCGCCTCCATTGAGCGGGAAAGCTCATAGGCGGTGGGGGAGGACTGGGTCAAATCAATGTCCTTACTAAGCGTGATACCGGCATCCGCAAAAATTTCATAAATTGCTTCAATTCGATTTTGCTGCTCTTTTTGTTCCTTCCTGTTTTCGCCGCCCACAAGGGTAATAAGGAAAATGTCGGCAATCAGCAGGAGGATAATTATTATATTTTTCACCTTGGAATTATCCACCGGCAACCTCCGTGAAATTAGTTCCTGTACCAGGACAAGTTTACTCCCTGCGAGCTGTCCGCATATTTTAAGACAGGCTCGCCCCCCGTTAAAAGGCTTGCAGCAGCTATCTGCTTATCGGGAAGTGGGTAAATAAAGCTGCCTGAAAGGGAGTAGCTTCTGCACTTGAAATTAGCGTGTATCACCAGGCCGTTTGATATTTCAATTTCCGCAGCATGACTGCCGTCAGAAAAGGAAATAAGTGCCCCGCAAATGGAATAATCCAAATAAACGGTGCAGGTATTGCCCTCTGTGGATTTGGAAATGCCGCTGAAAACAAGGGAAGCGTCTCCAGTGGAGGTAATGCAGCTTTTAGCAAGTGCCGAGGCCTTGGATATTATTAAATCTGTACTTTCAGTTAAGGAACGGGCTTCCGCAAAGGGGATGCCGCCGTCTCCGGCAGCCGCAAAAACTATATCACCCTCCGTACCGATTTTAAGGGTCTTATTGGCATCTACATAGGCTGTTGAGCCATCTGCCTCGGTATAAGTGGTATAGGCCCTTGTGCTAATGTCAAAGGAGTCAAGAAGTGTATCTAGCTGTGAGCTTGACGGCAGTGAGATTTGACTTGTAATTGAGGGCATGGTTAAAGGGGTTTGTGAAATGGTAAAAAACGGGTCCAAGCCGCTGTCCCAATAGGCGCTTTCAAAAACAAAAACATCATCACCGGAGGGAAACTCTGCAATTTTCGAGGTGAAGTGGCTGCTGCTCATACTTGTCAAGCATTTGTAAAAGCTGCCTTTTTCACCATCTATATAATAAAGGTAAGAGTTACTTTTAACGGTGGAAATATAAAGCCGCCTTGCGCTCACGTCGGATAGTTTCTCGGCAATGTCAGTGCGAAGGGAGTCGGCAAGCATGGACAGAGGGACAGATGAGGGGAAATCAAAGAATACTCCTGTGTTTTTAAAGGCGACGACGAATTCCTCAATAGTAATCTCTTCTTGCGAGTAGGTGGTACCGAGAGCCTCGGCAAGGCTGGCGGAGAAAACAGAATATGCAGAAAGTCTTGTGTCAGCGGAATATTTCATGGCATAGTGGCTTCCAAGCTCCGAGGTTGTGACTATGGAGAAGGGTTCTATGCCTAGGGGGGACTGACTCTGCTCGTCATAGCTGCCGTTTGTTGAATTGTGACCGCCCACGAAAGCGGATTTTATCCAAGTCATGGAGTCGTGGCTGAAAAGAAGGGTCTGGGAAATAAGAAAAACCGCCAGCGCCGCCAAAAGTATGATTGCCGCATCCTTAAGCT
>CAZJYY010000030.1:0-23703 GCA_964550315.1 uncultured Oscillospiraceae bacterium
GGGGGCACCAGTTGACAATGCGGCTGCCCTTATAGATAAGTCCCTTTTCGTAAAGGGATACAAAAACCTCACGAACCGCTTTTGAGCAGCCCTCGTCCATGGTGAAGCGGGCACGCTCCCAGTCGCAGGAGGCGCCAAGCTTTTTCTGCTGCTCAACAATGCGGTTGCCGTACTTATTCTTCCAGTCCCAAACACGGTCCAGAAACTTTTCACGTCCCAAATCAAAGCGGGTAAGCCCCTCGCCACGAAGAGCCTCCTCAACCTTTATCTGGGTGGCAATGCCCGCATGGTCGGTGCCGGGAACCCAAAGGGCGGCAAAGCCTTTCATTCGCTTATAGCGGATAAGGATATCCTGCAGCGTTGCGTCCATGGCGTGACCCATGTGAAGCTGTCCCGTAACATTGGGTGGGGGCATAACAATGGTAAAGGGCTTCTTTTCGGGATCACGAATGCCTTTGAAAGCACCTCCCTTTTCCCACATATCGTATATTCTTTCTTCTACTTCCTTAGGCTCATAAACCTTACTGAGTTCTTTCATTTTTTCCTCCAACATAAAAAACGCCCCGAGGCTATATCCTCAGGGCGAATAAAATCCGTGTTACCACCTGAATTCACTGTATTGCAGTGCACTCAAAGCCTTTAACGCAGGCGGACGCTTCGGCATTTCCTCCGAAAAGCTCCGGAGCGACCGGCAGTCTCCCCACGCAGAAGCTTTCACCAAACGCTTCCTCTCTTTGCCGTGGGAAAGGGCTGCTCCCTCTCCATCAAAGCCTTTATCAAACGAAATTATATGTTATGTTTCATTTTTTGTCAAGATACTCGCAGGCGGAAAGTGCAGCTGTGTTACCCTGCCCCGTGGCTCGGGCAATTTGGTAGGGCTTACCAACGCAATCACCGGCGGCGAAAACTCCCGGGATATTTGTTGCCATCTCCCCGTCAACCACAATATGCCCGCCTTCAATATCCAAGCCTGATATAAAACTGCTTAAAGCAATGGTGGGGCGCAAAACGAAAACTCCATCCACCGAATATTCCACATTGTCGGCAATAATAGCCTTAACGCTTTCCTCGCCTAATATCTCATATGTTTTTGCCCGATTTCGGTCAAAATATTCCACGTTCACGCCGATGGAACGCAAAAACTCCGCTTCAGCAGGCGCTTCCTCATTTAACCCGATGACTGCAACCTTTTTTCCGCGGTAAAGCATACCGTCACAGGTGGCACAGTAGGACACGCCCCTGCCCAGAAGCTCGCTTTCACCTGGATAGGTTTTCTGCTGAACGATTCCTGTTGCCAGAATCAGCGTCCCGCCATCGTAAAATTCCTGACCCACGGAAACGCCGAAGCTTTTCCCCATGGGCATGGCAGAAAGCGCCCTTCCCTGTATTATGTCAACCTTCGCCTCCTCCAACTGCCGCCGGAAAACCGTCAGCATTTCTGCACCGCTGATTTTAGGCATACCGGGATAGTTTTCCACAAGCTTGGCCTTCCAAAGTCCGCTTTGCTCTGCCGAATTTGAAACCACAAGCACGCTTTTGCCTCTGTTTTTTGCGGTCAGCGCCGCTGAAACTCCTGCCGGGCCGCCCCCGATTATGATTATATCGTGCATATGTTTATATCCTCCGATTTACGTCCTATTCCATAATTTTCCGGAATAATGACGCTTGCAATTATTCTACCATAAAACAATTGTAATTGGTACAAAATTAGTATATAATATTTGTTACTTTCATTAAGAGGATTGATAAAAAACCATGGACGAAAATACAAAGAATTTTATTCACGATTTCATTGACGAGGATCTTGCAGCCGGCGGCCGATACGAGGGCATGGAGGTACACACCCGTTTTCCCCCCGAACCTAACGGCTATCTTCACATAGGCCATGCTAAGGCCATATACATTGACTTCGGCACAGCCCAAAAGTACAAGGGCATGTGCAACCTCCGCATGGACGATACCAACCCCACCAAGGAAGACGTGGAGTATGTTGACGCCATTAAGGACGACATTAAGTGGCTGGGCTATGACTGGGAAGACAGGTTTTACTATGCCTCCGACTATTTTGAAGACATGTACAGCTTTGCAGTGGAGCTTATCAAAAAAGGTCTTGCCTATGTTTGCGAGCTTAGTCCCGAGCAGACCCGTGAAATGCGGGGCAGCGTGGGCGTTCCTGCCCAATCTCCCTATCGTGACAGACCTATAGAGGAAAGTCTCGACCTTTTCTCCCGTATGCGTGGCGGTGAATTTCCCGACGGAGCTATGACCCTCCGTGCAAAAATTGACCTCGCCTCCGGCAACTTCAACATGCGTGATCCGGTTATTTACCGTATTAACCATATGCCCCATCACCGTACCGGCGACAAGTGGTGCATCTACCCCATGTATGATTTTGCCCACCCCATTGAGGACGCCATGGAGCATATCACCCACTCCCTTTGCTCCTTGGAGTTTGAGGATCATCGTCCTTTATATGAGTGGGTCATCAATAACTGCAGCGTTCCGGCAAATCCCCGTCAAATAGAGTTTGCACGTTTGGGTATAAACTACACCGTTATGAGCAAAAGAAAGCTAAGAAAGCTTGTGGAGGACGGCGTTGTCTCCGGTTGGGACGATCCACGTATGCCCACCATCTGCGGCCTTCGCAGACGGGGCTACACGCCCGAAGCCATCCGCAATTTCTCCGAACGCAACGGCGTTGCAAAAATGCCCTCCACTGTGGAATTTGGCTTTTTGGAGCACTGCCTCCGTGAGGACCTCAACGAAAAGGCAACCCGTGTTATGGCGGTTTTGGAACCGATAAAGCTCACCGTAACGAACTATCCCGAGGGCAAAAGCGAAACTGTCACCGTGGAAAATAACCCCAACCGTCCCGAGGACGGCACTCGTGAGGTTAGCTTTTCAAGGAACCTTTATATCGAGGCGGAGGATTTTCTTGAAACTCCCGCTCCCAAGTATAAGCGTCTTTTCCCCAATGGTCCTGAATGCCGCCTAAAGGGTGCGTATCTCGTCACCTGCACAGGCTGCGTTAAGGATGAGGACGGAAATGTCATCGAGGTTCTTTGCGAGTATGACCCCACTTCCCGCGGCGGTGACCCCGCCGACGGCCGTAAGATAAAGGGTGCTACCCTTCACTGGGTAAATGCTGATGACTGCGTGAATGCTGAGGTTCGCATTTACGACAATCTTTTCTCCGAAGCAGACCCCGATGCCGGAGACAGAGATTTCATGGATTGTCTTAATCCAAGCTCTCTTCAGATTCTCTCCAACTGTAAGTTGGAAAAGGGACTTTCTGCTGCCGAGTTCCCCCATTCCTATCAGTTCATGCGCAAGGGCTACTTTTGCGTGGACAATCGGGACAGCCGCCCCGATAAGCTTGTTTTCAATCGCAGCGTTGCCTTAAAGGACAGCTTTGGTAAATAAGTATATTTGCGCTTACCGGCCTTTCCCTGTGACCCACGCCGGTAAGCGCAAAAAATATCTTTTCAGGGCAAAAATCGGTTGACAACCGCCCCTTAAAATGCTATTATAATCGGGCATTGCTGATATGCGCGAGTGGTGGAATTGGCAGACTCGCTAGATTCAGGTTCTAGTGCTCCTTTCGGGCGTGCGGGTTCAAGTCCCGCCTCGCGCACCAGCAAAACAAAATCCCGCAGTCATTGAGATTGCGGGATTTTCTTTATTTATCAATGGGTTGCGGGTTTTTACACTCACAGAATATTGCGATAACCCGCAGTTAAAAAAGACTTCATTAGCATTTTTGCGACCCGAAATGCTAACGGAAAATGCTAATAAAACAGCCCGCTCGATGGTAAAGTCAAGCGGGATTGTTTGTTATTTATTGTTGTCTAATTTGAAGTAATGAACTTGATAAAATCACTGCCCAATTCTGTCACTCGTGATGCAACCATTCCAGCCCCTGTCATCATTCCGTGTATATTTTCTGTATTCATTAGTCCATCAATATAGAGTTCTTTTATAATTTTGTCCACTATTTTTTCATTTTCCCTCAATTCAGGATATACAGAAATTAACGGTTGCATAGGAGATCCCATTAAGTAATTGTTTCCCGACACTTCCTTGAATTTGGATGGATCTGAAAAGAAATCCAAGATTTTTATATGCCAAAGAGTATATTTGTCAATATAATCAAAATACATCATCATTATACTTTCGCCAATTTCGCAGGTTATCGAATTCAATACAGCATCGGCTAAGTATTCCCTCTTTTCATGTTCCATTGTTTTTATTGCAGAATCAGTTGCTTTCATCATTGCGGTTGTAAATCGCTCATTGCTACCAACTTCATATAAAGAATTTTCAACTTTTGTTAAACGACTTTCAAGCTGGGTTTTCCAGTCCTCTAAGCGTTTTTGAGCGCAGTTTGCTTTAATTGAATCCCATACGCAAGTTATGAGAGTGCCGCCAACTGGAATCACGCTCAATGCTGTTTTACCTGCAATCTCAATGGCATCACCTATAATAGCGAGAGTTTTCTCCATTGTGTATAACCTTCCTTTATTTACAAATCATTGTTTCACTTAACAATTCAGAGAGCTTCCGTTTTTCTATAATCTGCAACCTGTTTTTAGAAGATTACCACTGTTTCTGCGCAACGTCAACAATTCGACTTTATTTTTACCTTTTTCTACTGTTTACAACTACCAAAACAGCCCTCCCGAATTAACGGGAGGGCTGTTCACGTTTTTCATTTGATTATGCTTTAAGATAAAGACATCCGCCTTATACGGCTCATTATCCCTTGGTTTTGTTGTCTGTTGCCGGATTTGACTAAGCGCCTCATCATACCTTTGGTCTTTTTTATTTGTTGATTTGATTTTGCTTGATATAAAACCAAATATTTATATTGGAGACGAGATATTCGAGAGGCTATAATCGCAGTCCGTGCAATACTGCAAATTATTACCGCAAATCTTATCTAATAGTATGCCATATGTGTATGTCCCATTATAGCGCTGCCCTACATTTATAATAGCCGTATGCACATCATTTGCGAACATCATTTCTTCTTGATAGTAACCCTTCAAAGCCCACGCACAACAATCTATACTCCCTCGAATTGTCATAGCCTTAATTATGTATTTAAATTCCCCAAGACTTAATTTATCTATTTCTGCACAGTGTCTGTACCTTGGGAATCCAAATCTACACAATATCGTGGCAATACCTACTTGACATCTCCCAATCGTAAAGTTTCTAATACGTATATGAAACAAAATATTCATCAGAGCCCCTATAAATACAAGGGTGTTCTCTGCCCAACGATGATACCATTTTCGATATGTGGTTTCTATGTCATAAACCCCAATCAGGAGTTCGCAAGGAATAGCATACTTATCAGCAATTGATGAGGCAGCTATGATAAATTCATTGCTTTTCATTTGACAAAGAAATTATTTTATCCCAAAACGCACACAAATTTTGGTCACTTAGCTCTTTTTCGATTTTCTTTCTCAAGGTTTCACATTCCGTTTGGAACGATGACCTACTTGTCACTGCCGTAATACTGCTGTTAGCTGAGTTTTGCAATGCGCAGATTGTATATTCTTGCTTAGTTTTACTATAGGTAGACATAGTGCTATATACGAACAAATAGACATATCCGGACTCGATTTCTGCGCAAAGAGACTTACCCTCGTCAATAATAGGATGAGTCCCAAACGAATATATGTACTTATTATTAGAGATTAAATACATTCTTAATTCGGTGTTTCGTGAATTGCAAGCATATTTAGATACGCTTACCCATTGTATTTTTCTCTTCTCTGTTAAATTCACAAGAGAATCCAATAATGCTCTTGTTCTATCGTTGTATGATGCCATTTCGTGTCCACCTTTCCAACTTATTATTTAAAACCCTATAAATTACATCTGCATCTCTTGCCAACTCGTTCATGTTCGCGGCATCGGTCTTGTCTCCGTTCAAACACATCTGCATTTTACTCATCAGCTCATGCATTTTATCATAATTTTTTTCAGAAAATTTGAAACATGCGTATTCTTCTTTTTCTAATTCTATAACGCACAACAACGAGGAAGCGTTGTTAATAGTAGCATAAAGCCTGGATTGGCTTTGCGGGCTATAGACTTCCAATCTATTTTCAAATACTTCATCCCTTATTTTTTTCAATTCTATCAAAAGTTCGTTAAGTGAATCTGCAACATAATTTTGATTAAGTTTATACATTATTATGTTAGAAGTCTTCTTTATGTTATGAATCTTTCGCAAGGATATTACACTAATCACCAACCCGGCAATGGTTGAAATGTTGCAAACATAATAAAAAAGCTTTTCCATCAGCACTTAAGCCTACCTTCTATCTATACTAAGAGAATTTAAATGCACATCGGTTAACAGCTAATTACGATGTATTATAGCACATTATTCCAAAACGTCAACAATTAGACTGCATCTTGGCCTTTTACGACTGTAAAACAAGCACAAAAACCGCCCTCCGAATTTCTCCGGAGGGCGGTCTACATTTACTGTTCTATTTTATCGTAATCCACATTGACAACCTTTGTCAAGTCGCACAGGCGGTCAATCAGCGTTGCAATTACATCCAAATTAACATCAAAGCCCACCATGATTGACGTCTGCTGTATCATGGCGAGCACCCATTCTTTACGTTCGGCGCCGGTGGCAAACATCGTTTCGGCTTGGGACATGTAGCCCATCAGAATCTGCAGCAAGCCGCCCCAGTTCTTTTCCTTGGCGAGCTTCTTGACATACTTCACGAGCTGCACCACCAACGGTATTGCCGTTACCAGTCCGGCGAGAATTGCTACGATTAAATCAATATACTTTTCCATTTTTTATAAATCCCTTTCGTAATTATTAGCTTTGGCGGCGGCGTGGACTATGCCGCCCTCTGTGTTTTCGGCCTTGGCCTTGTTGTAGTAAAACCCTTGTGACACGCCGTAGGCGCTCCACGCCACACCAGGCAGGACGCTGAGCCAAGGCAGCGAGCCGGTGTACCCTCGGAGCACAGCCATCACCGCAAGGCCGATATAGGAAAGCGTAATAATCCAAATAAGCACGCTCTCCTGTTTTATCAGCCACTTGCTGAATTCCAGCTTCACGCCTGCACCACCGGCTGCATACCCATAGCCTGAAGCTTGCGGTCAAAAGCGCCGCCCCGATACTCGAACACCAAGCTGCGCACCTGGTCATGGCTCAGGTCTATAACGTCGTTGTTGCCGACAGGGTCTGACCCGTCGCCCTTGATGATCTGGGCGTCCATTAGTGTGCGGATAATATCCTGTGCACCCCAGTCGTTGGGAATGTCATTTAGTCTTTCATAGCGGATCACATCGTCCACCTCCTCATAAGTGATATAGGGACACTTGCCCCAATGCTTCCAAGGGCGCTGTGCAAGCTTTGTCTGCACCACGCCATACCTGTGCCCTCTGGCTTCTATAACTTCCCCTGTACCCGCGTATACGCCCACATGTCCTTTGTAAAACACAAGCACGCCCGGCACATCCGGTATGCTGTCAATAGTCCCCTGCTCCTTGCAGGCGGTCAGCATGTCGTCCGCACCGTGGTCTATGGTGCAGGGGGCGGCGCAGTATTTCGGCTCGCTCTCCGGCGTTGCGCTCCAAAGGTAGCCCTTAATAAGCCCAATGCAGTCGTGGACTCGCAAGCCCAACTGCTCCATAAAGTCGCTGGCGGTGTAATATTCCGGCAGCCGGCTTTTGTTATAATAATAAAGATTGTCTGTGGATATCTGCCCGAAGGTGCCCATCCAGTACGGTCGCCCCAATTGAGCACGGCAGTATTCCACAAGGCCGGTGTTTGTTTTCATGTTCTCACCCCACACATCTTATGCAGCGCCTAACACAGTGGACAGAAGCCAGGCAAGCACTCCACCGCACACCGCCCAGATTGCCTTATCCACGAGACTGTCCCAGCGGTTGCCCGGCTTGCTTGTAAGTGTCTTTACATCCGACTTTATCTCTGTCACATCGTCCTTGATGTGCTCCTGCTCCGTAGCAAGCGTAGCCACAGAGGTAACCAACGCATCAAGGTTATCCTGTCGCCGCTCTACCTTGTCAATACGGTGGGTGTTTGACCTGCTTCGAGCGTCTGCCTCGGTCAGCATTTTCATTTCTTCGTTTGTCATGTTCCCTCCCAATGCAAAAGCGCCCCACGGTGATGTAGGGCGCTCAGCACGCTTTCATATTACTGCTTGTACTCGTCCGGCACGAGCTCGGGCAAACCGCTGTCAATGAGGATATCTGCCACCTGCGTTTTCAGGGCGTTGGGGACTGCGGCAAACTCGGTCTTGCCTAAAATTACTCGCTGTGCGAAAAACATTGCCATCATTATGTATCCTTCTTTCTTAAATAATATTTTGAAAATCCAGCGGATTATCATTGATATACCTGCATAGCCATTTCGGCGATGCAGTCCTCTACAAAGTCGTTGCGATTGGTCAGGGCTTGTACCTGTGCTTTTAACAAGTTGTTTTCGGAGGCAAGCTCCTCGTTGCTGGGTGGGGGCGTTGGCTCGATGGGTGGGATATAAGCTGCCCTCGCTTCAGCGTTATCCTCCACCGCTGTTATAGTGCCGTCAACGGCTGTAATAATCACAAACGGCAAAAGTGCCAGCGTTTTTGCTTCAAGGTCGGCAGGTACGGGCAGCCAATCCGCATTGTTGATGCTTGCGGAGGTAATTTGACTTGCGTGTGTGCCGTTGCTGTTTTGGGTTTTGTGTATGTATAGCATGATGTTCCTCCCTATATGGCTATAAACCTATATATTGAGCCACTGGTGTTGTATTGCTTCTCTGCGTCTGCGGTACTATACCAATAAATTGTGTCGTCAACATATTTTAATTTAATAGTGGCTGCATTACCTGTAGAGATAGTAATATAAACACCGTATATCGATTCAGGTAATCTGATTAGCGATGTACTTTGGTATTTATAATCATCTACAAATAGAATTGACTTGCCATAGCCAATAATAAGACTATTAGGGTTGTTTTCCCCATATGTTCCAAACCCTACATATGAAACCGAATTACAGGATATCGCCTTAGACGCATTTTCTTTAACCCAACCTATATATTCATATATTGCATTGTCATCAGTTCCCCGCTTCGGGTAGGCTTCCGGAGATATATTATATATAATTTCAGTTGCGCCATAGGACATGCTGGTACTTACGGTAACTCCGTGCGAATTTGGTATGTTAATACGGCCGTATTCCTCGTATGGGTTTGAAGCATTTACATCTGTAAAAAAATAATATAGAGTTGAGCTCGACAAATCACTTTCACGAACCCAATATTTCCCTTTAAGTGCAATTGCGGAGGATGCATTAGTTATCGATATGGTTATAGGGTTTTTTATTCTAACAGTTTGGTTAACAAATTCAAACTCGCTTCCATACAATACACGTTGATTATAAGCCACGGATGGGCTCGCTGAGGGTCCAAGTTGAATATCAAATGCAATTGAATATGGTGTTTTTCTCCACGCATATTGAAATAGAATCCCTAGCTTCCCCAGCGCATCCTTAACCTGCGGGTCCCCAGTCAGTCCCAGCGCCGCCGCCACATCATCAGGCAGTAGATTTGCCTTGTTCAGCGGGCTTCCGACCTCTGTAGGCTCGTCCTCGGGCTTGATGTATTCGTATCGGTTCAGCGTTCCATCGGCGTTATAAATGCCGTACCGCAGCGCTCCGTTTGCTAATATCTCTGTAGGTTGTCTATCTTTCACGTTATCAATCCTCCCTGTCCTGCGCAAAATGTCCCGCTGTGCCTGTATGCCGCTATCATGTTGCTCACCATGCGGTCAACCTCCTGCAGTATCTTTTCAATATCGTTTGCCTCTGCGGCCGTCAATTTGTCCATATCCGGCGGCACAGTCGGAGTGGATGGCAGGACTGTTAATATGGCACGTATGGCAGCCACATCGTTTAGAAGCGTTACAAGCTCGCCTACGGGTATATCACTAATGGCGAAGTCCTGCTTAGCAACAACTGCTACCGGATATCCGGCAGCAGTGAGACGGCTTGCAACATAGCTTAAAGCCTGACCAATGCGGTTCAAATCTTCCGCACCGTAGCTCTCGCCGTTTTGATGGGTTGTTATGAGGGTATCTATAACGCTCATGCCCCCACCGCCTTTACTTTAATATCCGCTGCCGTTGTATTTGACAGCACAAGTGTCATTTCCTCGATATCGCCTGTTATTTGTGTCCCCCAAGGAGTTGTCAGTTTTACATAGTCACCGGGCTTTTCGCCGTTCACTACAATGCGAGCATTGAGAGTATCACGCCGGGCATAGTAGCTGTAAACGCGCTGGGCAACCGCTGCAACATTGGCCTCGTTGACAAGCGTTGCATCTATTATCTCAACCACATTTTGCTTATCTGTGGCCGTGACGTTGGGATTGTTTACTGTGGTTACCGTGGTGGTGTGGACATATTTTTTGCCACCAACATCTATCACATCATCACCGGTGCTGCCGGCGGTATAGGTGTGAGCTGCTACCTTTACCGCCGTTACCACTGCTTCGCTATCTACCGAACCGCCGACATATATGTGCCTGTCAGGTATTTCTACTGCATTGGACGCAAGTGCTGGATATATTCTTATCTTCTCGCTGCCCGAAGTATCGCACACTGCGCCGACGGCAAAGCACACCATCACGAGGGCGTTTCTGCGTGTTAGCTTTGGTATGTATCCAGTGACCGTCGCCGAGCTGAAGGAGCTGTGAAGTTCCACCTCAAAGTCTGTGCCCACAATTTCGCCTATAAGCGCCGCTGCACTCTTTCCCGAGTACATACCACCGGCAAAGTCCGAGCCATCTAAAACGCCCAAAGCGTCTTGGCAGGACACTTCATATATCCTGCCCCCAACTCGCTTCGAGCCAGTGATATAGAAAACGCCCACAAGGCTTTCGCCATTGTAGGCCTTCACAGGCTGCTTGAGCTGGAATACGAATTGAACATCGTCGGTGCTGCGAAGCTTCCAATCAAGGGTGTTAACAGCAAGCTCCGTGGACAAAAGGTTGACCTGCTGAAGGATTTTCACGCTTTCGATTTCGTCCGCTGCAAATTCTCTTACAATGCCAAATAAGACCTGTTCAAGCCGTGCATATCTGTGTGGCTTGTTTGTTTTATTGAGGGTTATTACCACCTTGTTATAGGCGGTCACGGTGTTTGCACAGAAGTACGAAGCGGAGGTGGGCGTGAAGGTCTTTTGGGAAAGCTGCGTAGCGCCCTGGTACCATGTAATCGTAACAGACGAGCAGAAGTCCCCTGTGGCAGGGGCAAAGCGAAGATAGATACCCAGAGACGTGTACTGATTGTCAAAATCAATGGTAACCGTGGGGGCTGTGGTAAAGCCGCCGTCTGCCCCGCTCATCGCCGTGGACCAGAACGGAATGTTTTGATCGTTGTAGATTTCATAGCCCCCGCCCAGCACCCACATATCCGGCTCGAGGGTAACGATTTTCGGCACGGACACGCCCCCGGGCAGTAATGACATGCTTGATTTGCTCTGCGCATCAGACGAGCTTACCGCTGCATCTGCCGCCGCTCCGGGGGCAATATCCTCATACACTAATTTACTTTTCATACAGGCCTCCGTTTCGGTGCCATTGCAATGAAATTAATAGACAGCCCACCCCAGCGATTACGGGAGCTTTCCATTGAGAACAGCTCATCGTCACCACTGGTGACATAGGCGTCAAAGGTGAGGTCTGTTTGCCCGTAAGGCACTCTTATCGAGTGTTTATCCTGGGGAACTGACAGCACCTCATAAAGGCTGTCGTACTCGGTTATCGATGCCTCCGAGGTATCAAGGTCAATGGTGTAATTGTAGTAGGTGCCAATTATATCTCTTTGCATTTCACCGGTCTTTACTCGCCCGGCATTTTCTCCGTCGAGTACGGAGAATTTGCGCTTAATGCTATCTACAAGTATTGTGGGGTACTCCACTCCATCTATTGCAAAAGCTGCATTCATACGGCACCTGCCAATCTGAGCCCAACACGCTGGGTTTCGCTGTTGTTAGCTTTGTACACCGCCCGGGCGAATTCGGTTTTGTCTATCTGAAGGATTACTGTAGTATCACCCCTGCCGCCATTTTGGCTGAGAGCCTGGTTAAAGGCGGCAACGATGGTGTCCAGCGGCGCTTCGATATTCGTTCCGTGCCTTTGGTCACCCAGCATGGCAAGGAACTCACGGTTCGGCGGGATAACCGCGCCTTGGGCAAGGCGGGGAATGGATATAGGACTGATTGTGCTAACGTTCCAGTCCTGACCAAACACGCTACCTACTACGCCTACAACCGCATCCACGCCACGGATTATCACGTTTATTCCACTGATAATACCATTAACGATGCCTTCAAAAATACTTGCTATTGTATTGAACACAGACCTGAAAATGTCCTGCATTCCGGATATTGCGGCTGACCATGCCTTTGATAGGGGGCCTGTCACATTGTCCTGAAACCAATTTGATACCGTTGTCCATATTTGCTTTATACCATCCCAAAGACCTTTAAAAAATCCACTAACTTTTTCTTTCACAGTGGAAAACGCATTTACGATTGGGTCAATAACTTTAGTTTTAAACCAGTCTGCAACGGTATTCCAAAGGTTTTTCACAAAATCTAAAGCCTGGGCAAATATTTCCTTTATATCTTCCCATAGTTGAATAAAGAACGCTTTGATTTCATCCCAGTATTTATAAATGGCTAATGCTGCAGCAGCTATTGCCGCCACAACCAGCGCCGGCCAACCTATCAAGATTGCCAAGGCAATTCCTACTGCTATAATACCGGCTTCAAGTGCCCAAAAAGTTTGTGTAGAAAGCTCTCCAGTTGTTATCCACTCCCTAACCCCGAGCACCAAAAGTGCGATGCCGCCAATAATTAGGGCTATCGCCGCTGCTGTTCCACCAAAGGCAAGCGCAAGCCCGCCGGCAACGAGCGCTATGCCGCCGATAATCTCAATAAGATTATCCCAGTCAATTCCGTTTTTCCAAGCGTCTATGTATCCCTTCACAAGAAGCACTGCGCCGGCAACAGACATTGCTAGTCCCCATATCTTACCGAGGCTCTTGGTAAATATAGAAGCTATTTTCCATGTGAGTAGTCCCGCCGCAATGGAGAGAACCAAATCTTGAATAAGTCGAAATTTATCTGCGGCCTCGTCAAGCCCTTCAAAGCTAGCAGGGGTCCCGGCGCTTCCTGCTCCACCGCCTCCGCTCGCTGAATTCTCCGAAAGCTGGTTTATTTCATCAAAGTCCGCCATTGATTTGGAGGCATCCTCCGCAGCTCCACCGGCACCCGAAACAGCATTCGCCTCGTCGTACATTGCCTCCGCAGATTTCGTTGTCGCCGCAAGGCCCTTGCCGCCAAGAAGTGCGAAGAACCGGGCTATCGCCGAAATTACGGACGTAAGCACCTGAAGCAAGGTAACAAGAGCCGGTACTATTACTTCGAACACTGGTTGGAATGCCGTTAGCATAGCACCCTTTAGTTGGGCGAGGGATTTGGAAAATTGCTGATTAGTCTTGAGGGCATTGCCCATATATGCTCGAAACACACTTAGTCCCTTATAAAGCACGGTGAATACCAGGGCGCTTTTCAGTGTGTTGCTAAGTCGCTTTGAGAAACGGTTTACTGCGGCTGATACGCTGTCTACCGCCCCGGCAGCGGGCGTCATTGCCCGTTTAAGCTCCACCCCCGCTTCCCGCTCTTTAATTTTTAAGTCTTCAAGCTTTATCCGTGCGGTATCCAGCTTTGCTGAAACGGCGTCAAATCCCGATTGCAGCTCCGGCGACACCTGCCGCCCTGCCATACGCACGTCGTTTATGGTATCAGCCCATCTTTGATATTCAGTCTCTAAGCCTTGAACGGCCGCTGCTTGGGTTTTCACGTTATCAGTGGCCTTACCCAAATTGACTTTAAGTCGTGCAACACCCCTGTCTACTCCTGAAGTATCTATTTTAGTATCGAATACAAGAGATCCGTCTGACACGCTATCCCTCCTTTCCCAAAAGCCCCTTTACGAGCAGCATTTCATCATCGGTAATTCCGTTGGTTTTGAAATCTATCAGCTCCCTGTTTTCTCTGTAGAATTCCTTTTCATAGGGTTCGAGTTTCTTCCCCTTTGCCTTTTTATTGCGAATACTGACTATATTGGAAAAAGTGCATTCACCAATCTCGTAATAGCAGCTAATAAACGTCCACCAATGCATATACGGCAGTTGCCTTATTTCACATCCGGCAATCCGATTTATGGGCGCTACAATGTACGGAAAGTCCTGTTCCCAATCCATAAGCTTGGGAGTTTTCCTTTGCGGTGTCTTATCATCCCCGCAGGAAATGAACCATAGAGCCTTTTTTATTGCATCCTCGTAGTCGCTTATTGCTTCATAGTCCTCAAACAAAACAGCAAGCAGTGCTACCGCTTTATCTTGATTGGACAGTTCAGGGTCAGCAAGGGCGACGCATATATCAAGCGCCGCCCTGTAATCTGACCTTATTGGATATTCAATGCCGTCTACTTCGAGACTTGTGGGTAATTCGTACATCATTTTTTCTTATACTTCTTCAAAAGCTTCTGAAGCTTAGGATTGTTCTGCTTGCCTTGAGCATCGACATATTCGTCGCACTCTGAAATAAGTGCAACAATAAATCCGGCCCATATTGGCATTCCGTCAGCCACTCCACAGGTGCTGAGATTTCCAAAGATAATGTCGCTTATTCCTCTTTGTATAAATATGCCATCAATAATTGTGCGAATTTCTTTATCGCAAGCATCAACCAAATCAAGAATTTTGATTGTTTCCTCAGTGGCATCGAGCTCGTCTTTGTACTTCTGTTGACAGGCATCCAGTTTTTCCATGCCATCCTGAACTCTGCGTACAAACGTTGTGTCTGTGGGTGCAAATGTTATCACACGCTCATTATCTCCGTTTATCGTGAATGTCTTAAGCCCATCGGCGAACTGCATATTACTTTGCATTGACTATCCCTCCTAATATTTAGGCCGCCGCTGCCGTAAACGTAACCACGCCGTCGGCAATAGCTGCAGTGCCCAAGGTGTGCGTACCACCAAAAATGACCTCAATAGGCATGTCCAGCGTACTTGAACCACCGATGCTCTGGGGCACGATTGCAGAGCCTGCGAAGCGCTCAGCTTCATAAGACCCGGCAGTTCCTACATACATATGGACAAGCAGCATGTCCATGTTGGCAAGCTTTGCCCATTCCTCTTTGCGAATGATGTTATAAAGCATTACCTGCAGCTTGCTGTCACCGTCAACGGTAAACGGCTCGAAGCTCTGCCGGCGCTGGGGCTTTGCTATGGTCGTGGAGGTCTTGCCGATAATATCGGTCTTGGTTTCCTCCTCAAAGTTGTATTCAACGGCACTGTCCTCAACGCCAACGCCGAGAATTTCCCAGGCGGGTGCGCTGGATGTACCCGTATTTACGCAGGTCAGCAGAAGCTTGCGCTCTGCCTTAATACCTGCCGAAAGGTTAAAAGCTGTTGCATCAGCCATTAGTTATTCCTCCTGTACTTAATTTTGCACTGTATCTGATAACGTGCCGCATCTGTCCCCGCCTCCATGAGGTACTGGGTAAGCGTCGGCATTATCGAGATAACTGTCCCTTCCCGAATTGTCGGGAAATTCTTGTTTTTGTTCTGATTGTAAACCCACGAGATAATATCATCATAAAATCCGTGGTTTGCGAGGTTTTGAAGCACGTCCCGCCCATAGGATTCACGGCTGGCAAAGATGAAATTCAGTGTCTGCTCCGAGCTGAAGGAAACATTGCCCAGAATGTCAAACTTACTGTTCAGCGGTGAGGGCGTGGTGAATATGGTGTATTCGGTCGGGTCGCTGCCCAAATAGTCCACACCGAAGCGATTGCCAGCCTCTAATGCCGGGCACTCTAAAAACCACCGTCTAATATTTTCAACTGTGTTTACTTCCGGCAACTGCACTCGCCTCCTCTAAAATATCCTGTTTGTGGTCGGCTGCCATGCGCTCAAACCAAAACGAGCCTGAAAGGGCGCTGTGTTCTGTATTGTAGTTAAGCTTTTCGCCTGTAAGAGTCTTAATCTTATTCTTGGGAGAAAAAAAGCCGACCACATTGCCGCCCTGTTTTATCGGGATGTTGGGTCCCATAACATTGCCATAGTATTGATATCTTGCATACGGCGTTTCATACTTCACCTCACCGCTGCCTATATCCGTGGCTATGTTTGCCGAGTGGGCAAGGGTTCCGGTGTCCCAAGGGCAGTAGGGCTCACAATGGCGAATGACGGCGCTGTCAATGTGTCTTTGCACCGCCCCGCCGCTTTGAAGATTGCGATCAGCAAGTATCTGAGCTTCGCTTTTGTTCCATTCAAGCCTTCCGTTAAAGCTCATTTACCCACCACCTTCAGATGCCCACCTCTACCGGCTCGGTTATCGGTCACCCCAACCACCGTCAGAACTTCACTATACTTGTCAAAAAGCTCTTTTGGCCTTGGGTTTTCTTCCTTGGCAGCACCCTTAACGACAATATCCCCTGGGCACAGCGTCCATGTGCCCACAGCCCCGGTATATGCCTTGGGCTCAACATATTTTCCGCACAACTCCGAAGGAATTCTGACCACAAACTCATCCGCTGCCACAAGGCCGCCGTCACCGGCAACCGTTGTTTTTGTCTGCCCATGCCACGATACGCCCTCAACAACTGTGCGCTTGCAGATGTCATAGCCACTCAGACTATCGTAAAAGGCGTTGTAGATGGTTATGGTACAGTCTGCATTGTGCATCAGCTCACCCCCAGCCATAAAAGGGGCGTTCCGTTATCATCGGTTTCCCCAGTGAGATACTCCCTAACAAGCTTGTTTTCAGCGACTGCAATAACCTCAGCCGTTGCCGGCTCTGCGTAGGTCTCGCTGTATCCATCATTGCTAAAAGAAGCCACAGACGGGGCTGTAATCGCCTGTGAAGCAGACTGTGCTTCGATATTGGCAATCTCTACCATTAGTCTCTTTACGGCTTCGGGCACGGTAGTCATGGACTGCACACGCTTTTGCGTCGCTCTGTCTATGATTTTCCGTGCCCGAAATTCGATTGTAGGAAAGGCGGACGCCGTGATATCCGGAGAACCGCCGTTTGCGCTGAAATAGGTGTAGTCGATATACACGTTGCCCACCTCCAAACTTATTCCTTAGGTGTCTCAAGCTCAGCAAGCCTTGCTGTCAGCTCTCCTATTTGTTCTAACTGTGCTTCGCTCTCTGCGGCAAGCTTCTCGTTTGCCGCTTTCAACTCTGCATTTTCCTTCTTGAGCGCCGCATTTTCTTTCTTAACGGCGCTGTCTGTGCGGGTGTCCTCTCCAGGCTTACCCGCTCCCATTCCCACTCTTGTACTCATATTTGGCTACCTCCTTAGGAATTCTTGTCGTGCAGGTAAATGCCTGCAAGCTTGTTCTCATAAACGTCCGCAAGACCATATGCACGGTAGCAGAAAATCCATGCGTCTGCATCCTGGTTGTCCTCGGGAGAAAACGCCTTATTTACAACGTGCTTTGGATACTGCATAAGGGCAGAGGGGTGCATTATCATAAAGTTGATGTCGTGGGCACCCGTTGCCTTTGCAAAGCCGCCCGCAAGCTCGTTTTCCGTTGTACCATCCTTCAGGTCAATTGCCGTATAGAAGCGAGACTGGGGTATGAGCTTAATTTTTGAAAAGCGATCAAGCACTTCTCGTGATTTGGTCTTGTCCAGATCCTGAATAAGTCCCATGAGGGTGGGGGTGATGTGCAGAATTCGTCCTTCAGTAGGAACTTCGTCCTCATCCATTTTGGTAGTTCCGGCTCTCAAAGCTGCGATAACCGCCTCTCCGGTGGCCAGAGCCGCAGCGGTTGCGACCTTTGAAATGCCGGTGGTTCCCGCATATGTAGCAAAGCGGAATGCGTCCATTTCGGGCACAACCTTAGTCCGGATAAACTCACTGGAAAGCTTGCCGAATGCCAGGCCAACGGTTTCCTCGTTGTCCATAGCGTCAACATTGAACTTTCTTCCACGGTCATAGTTGAAAGGAACAGTCTCGTTAGTGAGCGTAACGTCACCCTTCACATAGCCGCTGTTGCGGGAATAGTCACCAAGACCATCCATGCTGAGCTTAGGAATGATGATTTCGTTTGCGTTTGCCCCCTGTCGGGCAAGTGTTGCGTCGCTGTCCAAATCTGATGTCAGCGAAGCAAGCTTATAGACCTCGTCAAGCAGGTCTACGTACTTCTTAAATTTTGTAATTGCGTTTGCCATTTATTTTTCCTCCTGATTATTTTGTTTCGGGTGGCAGTCCCATGACTGCCCGTGCCTGTGCGGCGTCAATATCGTTGCCGCCTCCGCCCATGCCGCCCATATTGGTCCGCATGGGGTTTTGGGATGAGAATATCCCCTCTTTGTCCTTGGTAAGGGCTTCAAAAATATCTGTATCGCCCTTGCCCTTGTTGGCTTCGTCGCCTACGGCCTTTTCAAAGTCTGCAAAAACACCTGCTTTGATGTAGTCGTGAGCAAACTTGCGTTCACCCAAGGCTTTGTCAAAACGCCCCTGAAGCTCAGCACGGGCCGCAGCCGCTTTTTCATCAGCGACACGCTTTTCATCAGCGGCTCTGTAGTCGTCAATGGTTTTCTGCAAGGCCGTAGTGTCGCCCTTGTTCTTTTCAAGGTCAGCTATTGTTCCCTGTGCTGCCTTTAAATCTTCCTGGGCTTTGGTAAGCTGAGCATTCAAATCATCAGTACCCTTTTTTGCTTTGCCGATATCGGCGGTATTGATGTCCAAGAGCGACTTGATTTGTTCGTCTGTTGCCCCCTCAAACACTTTGCGGATATCTTCTCTTGTCATGTTAGTCCTTTCTCGCCTTTCAGTTTGATTGCGCAGTTCCTTTCTGCTTCGGCTTGGTAGTTTTTCGACATTCCGGTCAATTTTGGATATGAAAAAGCACGATACTATTTGTACCGTGCTTGAACTATTAGGTTGTAAGATTTATGCGGGTATCAGTTTTTGAAGCCTTCCGCCTGAATTATCATTGACAATTTCCCACCTTCCACCGGGTGAACTGCCGTCAAGCGGTCCCGGCGCAACAGCTGAATACAAATATCCGTCGGAGTCATCTCCCCACGAATCATCGTCAACAACTCTGAGTAACCCGTTTTCATCTATTTCAGTGCAATCATATATTCTTCCGTTGGTGAGACCGAAACTGAACGTTTCTCCAACATATTTAAGCTTTCCAATCAAGTTCAATTTCCTTCACCCCTTTTAGCTTCATTTTGAATTGTTTACCTTGCATCTCGTACCAATGAACATCATATCTAAAGTAATCCGTTGTTATTATACCACCAACTTTTGACCATTGTAAATCGCTGCCGCCAAATTCGTTTACTAGGTAATCAATATCACGAATTGGTTTTTCACTGCCAAGGCCGGCAATAACTCGCTCATTCTGAATGGCAGTTCCCTTCGGAATAACGCCCTTAACCTCAGGATATGAAACATCAAGAGCTTCTTGCATCTTTGCCAGCTTTACACTATTGAACCCCTCAACCCGTGTCCTTTCAAAGCGTGTTTGAAAACCTGATGCATCAGCTACACGCTTATAAACTTCGGTGTACTGAGTAATTTTCGATTGTGCTTGCCGGCGCAGAACATCATCACCGGATGCCTTTGCCGTCACAGCCACATCCTTTTGCCGACGTATCTTCGTTTCAAGCTGTCGCATGAGCTTCTTGGCTTCATAATTTGTATAATGCTCCCCGTCGATGGTGCAGCCCTCGCTATTGGCTTTTCTCCATTCCTCCAGTTCTTCATCGGAGTGCAAACGCTTTGAGATGCCCAGAACGATATCAAAGGCGAAGTGATTACAGTTCCATTCGCCTACATCTGCCTGTTGCGCCCGACACCGCACCCCAGTTCATGTTTACACGCTCTCCATGTTGCCGCTGTCCAATTGATGTAAAAAACGCACATAGTATCCACGTTTACAACCGTAGTTTTATAGTTGGCGAACAGGACAATATCTGCCCATTCTTTCACCATAGGGGCAACAGTTTTTTCAAGCTTCAACTCCCAACGGTCGTAAGCACCAAGCTCGTCCGGCTGCTCAAATTTGCGCATCTTGGCATGGCAATTAATCACTATGTAGACGCCCCGCTGGACAATCTCCTCCAATAGGTTTAGGGCTTTTCCTGTTTCCTCTTGCAGGTATACATATCCTTTGCCGTAGCCGAAATCTTCAATGCCAGCCTTTTGGTTATCTGCGCATACTTTTTGTTTGGCCATCATTTCAGCCCAGTCAAACGTATCTATAACGAGCGTGCCTAAATTGCTTGGGTGCTCACAGAAGTACTTGAGTTGTTCCATAAACATTGTCCAACTTGATGGTGTCGGTGTCCTTGCCACATCCATAAATTTGGTACTACCTTCCGTGTCGATAAACACAGGGCTGGGAAACTTTGACGCAAACGTGCTCTTTCCAATTCCTTCAGGTCCATAAATTACGCACTTAAGTGCGCCTCCTGTTATTCCTTTTGTGATTTGCATTTAAAACTCGCCTGCCTTCCATGCCGGTGGATTTTCCTCTTTGTGTCCTTTGTCTGCCAGATACTGATTGACATCTACCGAATAACCGTCGCTAATAATAATGCTGCACTCGTTGCCCGTGCTGACCCGAGTTGCGATGGCTTGAAGACCTTCCTGCTCCAGCCACCCCCCAAAATCCGTAAGAGTATTTATATCCATCTGCTCAAGCTTGTCCAAAAGCACAAAACCGCATTGGGGATTTATAGCTCTTACAATTGCCGTAGAAACTTTTAGCTGCTCAGCGCCAGACATTCCGTCCCATTTATATCCGTTATATGTGAGTTCCCCGTCTTCTACAGATAAGCCCGGTAAAGGAAGTTTTGCATCAGAAAGAAGGTCCGTCTTTTCCTTGCGGACAGCAGAAATGACCTCTGTCAATCTGTCGTACTCCGTGGCCTGCTCCTGGGCATCTATTTCGGCTTTTTCCTTATCCAGATTTGCACGTACTCTAATGTTGATAGCCTCAATGTTCGAAATGCTAAGCTCCAGTTCTTCCGTGCTCTCGTCGTTTAGATCTTCCGCAGATTTACGGGCAATGACAGCAGATTGCTGTGCATTTTCGAGCCGTCTCTTTGCTTCGTCAAAAGCAATTTGAGCTTGTGCAAGTTCTCTATCGCAAAAAGCTCTCTTATCCCGTAGGCGCTGATTTTCTCCGTTGCGCGCAAGTATGTCCTGCTGCTGTCGGATTAGCGCAGACGGCGATATTGGGTCTTTAGGTGCGTCAGGATAATAGGTCATTTCAGCAGCATACTTTTTCTTCTGATCTGCTATCTGCCCAATCGCCCTACGACGGTTATAAAGCTCGTTTTCTTGGCGCTCGAGCTCGTGAAGCTTATCTCCAACCCCAATTATCTGAAGGAGCGTTTCGGCTTTATCCTTGTTGTTGGCGTGCATAAAGCGAGGTAAATCTAAAGCAAGCTGATCAACAAACTCGTTAAGAAGCTGCTGCCCTCCTTTGTTTCCGGACGGGTCTATAACCTTCAAGTCGCTGTTTTTGCCTTTGCGCTCGACAATAAGACCATTGGATAATTCAATATGTATATTGGGAGGGATAACAGAACCCTCTCTTGTCGGGCTCGTAGGTCTGTATCTGTCACCCCCAAGTCCCCAGGCAATGGCATCCAGCACCGATGTTTTGCCTTGAGCGTTATCCCCACCTATAACCGTCAGGCCGTTGGAGGAGGGGGTAAGAGCACAGGCTTTTACTCTCTTTATATTTTCAATTTCAAGCTGATTAATTTTTACGCTCATACCGCTTAGTCCTCCCTCAAATACAGCACCATCGTTGCAATAAACTCACCGTTGGTTGGCTTGCCTTTGCGCGCGCTTACACTGTTGCCGAAAATACCTTCCATCATTTCCGGTGCAGCACGGTCGAAGGCGGTCTCAATCGAGTGGCGAATGGCGCGGTCGACGCGGCTGGGCGACGTATCATTTGTTTCCGCTATCCTCGGATATACTCTTGTTGTAATCCTCCTTATGTACGTAGGATTGGCTTTGACGAGCGATATGGCGTCGCAGAGATACTTAAATCCCAACTGGTTAGCCGGGACACCGATGTTTAAAAGTGCAGTTTCGATTTTATTCATTTGACATTTTCCTTTTCTGCCCTTACAATAAGGGCGATATGTATTTTGTTTTGCCCTTGTCGGAGTTGCACCTTCGGCAGGGGCGCTTTTTATTTGTCGAATGCATCGGATTTTAGCCTAATTGGCAAAACAGCCTTTACATTTGCTTCACCGGTGCGCAGCAAAACGGGGCTTAGTGGGCCTCTGAACTCAAGAACCACGGGTTCCCTAAAGGTGCCGCCGACAGATGCTTTGGCAGCCGTAAGCGCTGACAGCAAATAGGCTCCGTTGAAACCTATCCGAAACTGCGCTTGCTTTGACTCTATATCTGAAATAAACTCTTCGTAGTCGAACGGCTCTCCCTCTGGTTGCCGGTATCCAACCGCACCGTCGCCCACTTCGATGTAGGCGTACTTTCCGTTCAACCTAATGACGGCCATTGATGCTGCACGTCCAGTCGGCAACTGCGGCTTGACATAGACCGTGAAACTCTCATCAGCCATACACGCTGTTCTTTCTACCGAGAGTCTATAGCCGTCTACTGCACTGGCTGTAGCAATTCCGCTTGCCGCATCGATGTCTATCTTTATGTATTGATATATTGGTCTACGGTCGCTGGAGCTCACAAAGCCTTTGGTAGCGTTTATTAAGACCTTAAGAGCCTTAAATTCTATCTGTGCTTCCATGTTTTTCTCCTTTCATCCAAAGTAGTGCAGCATTGAGCCGATAAGCACCGCCCCACCTACTGCGAGGATGCCTACAAACTGACCGATGGCTATAAGGCTGGATTTAATTTCGGGGCTCATATGTATCCTCCTAAAACATGATCTTCTCCCTCAGCTCGTCAACGCCGATTCCCAAAAACTTGCAAATCTTTATTGCCTGCGCAAACGATAGTCTATATGGGTCTTTCTTTATCGCTGTTATTGTGTTTGGACAAACGTCAAGCAATTCAGCAAGCTCAACATGTGTACGCCCCTGAGTGCTTAAAGCGCCAAATATAAGCTCGCCCAAAGGATTTCCTCGTTTAGGCTTTTGGTCAAACCTTGTTCGTGGCATCTTTTTTCCCCTTTCTTTTAGTTCGTTTTGTGGGGCATCTTATTTGCTGTGATTTGCGCCCCACCAATCTGCAATAGCCGCTTTCGCTCTTCGCAAATGCATCTTCCGCTCACAGTTGCTGGCAAAGTGGCCAAACCCTTTAATCTTGGTACAATACACTCTGTTGTCTGAGCCTGCGTCAGGACAGTACGCCGCCATATAGCCCCACCTAACTCTGATGTATCCAACAATATTTCCTTGACTGTCCCAGGCATCATATTGCTCTGGACAACACTCGCAGGTTTTTACAAGTTGAATGTCGTTTGTCTCCACCTTCTCACCTCCTTTCCACGGCTAATCCAGCTCGCACGAATTTTCCATATCTACGATATGAGCTATTGAAATATTAAAATGGTCTGCAAGTTTAACAAGTAACGTCATATCCATTTTCTTTTGTCTCG
>CAZJYY010000031.1:0-23365 GCA_964550315.1 uncultured Oscillospiraceae bacterium
TACCTCCATATGTATTGTTTGATTTTCTCCTTGTCCGGAGACTTCCCCAGACACGCTGTATTATAGTCTACCACACGGAATAATGCAAGCATTTCACACATTATGTACGCACACGGTGGACTATTGTTTCTTTAGACGTTGTAGGGGGCATATAAGTTCCAAATAAACCCTATGGACAGTGTGAAAACCTGTCTTGACTTAAGAAAGGGCACGGGTGATAATATAGTTAAAGAAAAAACTTCGGGAGGCACAGCCATGGATATGAGAAGTACCATAGTCGCTGCGGGAAAGAAGCTAATTAACGAGGGCTTCACCGTGGAAACATGGGGAAATATAAGTGTTAGGGACGAGGCCGGCAGAGTGTACATTACCCCCAGCGGCATGGACTATGAAACCTGCACCGTTGATGACATCGTTGTAATGGCGCTTGACGGAAGCATCCTTTCCGGGCAGCGCAAGCCGTCAATTGAAACGGGTCTGCATCTTGCGGTTTACCGCAAGCGTCCCGAGGTTATGGCAATTGTTCATACCCACCCCGTATACTCCACCGTTTTTTCCTGCATGGGCGAGGGCATCCCCCAGGGCATATGCGACGAGGCCGCTCAGGCCTTGGGCGGCGAGGTTAAAGTAGCGGCCTACGCCCTTCCCGGAAGCACCGAGCTTGCTGAAAACTGCGTAAAGGCATTGGATGAAAAGACTAAGGCCTGCCTTCTTCAGTCCCATGGCGCTGTTTGTGTGGGTAAAGATATCAAGGCAGCATTTAAAACGGCAAAGGTTCTTGAAATGACCGCCGAAATTTACTATCGCATCCGCTCCATCGGCGGAAGTTTTATCCCCATATCCCCGGAGAACATAAATGCTATGGAAAATTTTGTAGCCCACCACTACGGTCAGCCGAAATGAGCTTTGGGATACCACATTTTTTGAATTATTACGGTGAAACGTCCGTTCATTATAAATTCGAAGTTAAGCATTTCTGAAAGGAGCATTGTTATGGACGCATTAAACTGCCTTGAAACCCGCAGAACCGTACGCAAATTTTTAGACAAGCCCATTGAAAAGGACACCATTGAAAATATTGTTCACACGGCGCAAATGGCGCCCTCCTGGAAAAACTATCAGCCCACTCGCTTCACCGCCATCATCGGCGAGAGCATCGGCAAGGTGGCTGCCATGCTCAACTCCGAGGGCACTCCCCTTGGTGACTTGAACGGAAAAATTGTGGGCGGCTGCAGCCTGCTTTTTGCAGTGTCCGTGGAAAAGGGGCTTTCCGGCTACGATAAGGACGGCTCGCCCGCCACACGCTATGGCGACGGCTACACCTTTTTTGACTGCGGCTGTGCAGTGGAAAACCTTTGTCTTGCCGCCCACGAAAAGGGCATTGGCACAGTAATTCTGGGCCATTTTGACATTGACGCCGTGTCCCGCCTTATTGAGCTTCCCGAAAGCGAACAGCTTGTTGTCCTTGTTGCCTGCGGCTACCCTGCCGAGTCTCCCCAGCCACGGGGACGCAATGAGCTATCCCGAGTGCTTCGATACATATAATTAACAAAGCTAAAAAGAGACACTGCCGGGGCAAGCGCTGCGGCAGTGTCTCTTTCAATTTTCTCAAAATACGTGGCTTTATCTTTTTGTCCCCAGTCTGCGCTCCATCTGATCGGGATTAAGGGAGAATTTAACGGCAGTTTCGGCGCTTATTTTCCCCTGCTTGAACTTATCCAAAATAGAAGCATCCATGGATAGCATCCCCTCCCCGGAGGAGGACTGGACAACGGAGTCTATCTGGTGGGTTTTGCATTCCCGAATAAGGTTGCGAACGGCGCTGTTAAGGTGCATTATTTCAAACACCGGTTCAACACCCCCATCTATTGTGGGAAGAAGCTGTTGGGAAACCACAGTTTGCAGCACCTGGGAAAGCTGAATTCGGATTTGCTGCTGCTGGTTGGGGGGGAACACGTCAATAATTCTGTCGATGGTGTTCACCGCACCGATGGTGTGCAGTGTGGACAGCACAAGGTGCCCCGTTTCTGCGGCTGTCATCGCCGCACAGATGGTTTCATAGTCCCGCATTTCCCCCAAAAGGATAACGTCCGGCGTTTGCCGAAGGCAGGCCCGCATGGCGGACACATAACTTTCCGTGTCCGAGCCGATCTCACGTTGACTTACGGCAGAAAGCTTGTTTCGGTGAAGATATTCCATGGGGTCCTCAAGGGTGATAATGTGCGCCCTGCGGGAGGAATTTATTTTGTCCACAATGCAGGCGAGGGTGGTGGATTTTCCGGCTCCCGAGGGGCCTGTAACCAAGGCAAGCCCGTGGGACTTTTCGGATATTTTCATTATCTCGTCCACAATGCCGATGGCCTTGGGGTCTGGTATTTCAAAATTCACCACACGAATAACGGCAGCCATGCTGCCCCGCTGGCGGTAGGTGCTTACACGGAAGCGGGAAAGCCCCGGGATGGAGATAGGAAAATCATCGTCCCCGGTGCGCTCATAGCGCTCCATACTTCTTCCGCCAAGCTCATAAAGAGTTTTAACCGCAACGTTTGCCGACTCCGGCATTACGTTGGTGTCGTCTGCCTTAATAAGCTCCGACCCGATTTTATATGTAATGGGCATACCGGAAATCAAAAGTATATCCGACGCCTTTTCTGCCACTGCCCGCTCCAGGTGCCCTCTTATATCGATAACCATGCTTGCACTCCTCATCTATCTTATTTCCCGCTCCAAACATCCAGCGTTTCGCTGGGTGTCCAGCTTCCGTTTTCCTCTTGCCGCCACTGTTCAACGCTTATCTTATCCCCATCAAAGCTGACAACAACGTCAATAGAGCGGTTTTCGTCCACCGGACTTGTCCAGCCTGCGTAAAGAAGCTCGCCCCCGTCGCTGTAGCTTATTTCACGGCCGCCTATGTTTTCAGGTCTTTTGCCGCTTTTAAGCTCCTCCAACAGCTTAAGGAGTATGTGCTCTGATGCCGTATCCGCCTCATAATAATCAGCGGCAGCGTCGGCAAAGCGCTTTGAAAGCCTTGCGTCCTCATTTGCGGTTGATAGTGTCAAAAGCGAAAATATTGTAAGGCAAAGAACCGCAAAAATGAGTATCAGCGAAATGCTGCCCACGCTCATTCCCCGACGCCTGTTCATCTCGACACCCCCTCACACACTGACACCGAAAGGGCGTATATTTCAATCCCGCCGCCGTCCGTTACGCTGATGTCCAGAGTTGAAATTCCCTTTTCTGTGGTTTTCTTGCCCCAAAGCGTAAAGGCCGAACCCTTCTGCGCAGTGGGCTGCCGCTTATTATTGTAGAAAACTGTGATGCTGTCCTCGTATGCCTCCCCGCCCAGGATTGCCGCCGTATTTTCAAGGTCGCCTCCGGTTGCCTTGAAGCACTCCGCCGCCGAGCGTGACATCAGCACCGCCTGGGTAAGCTCAGCGCTGTCGTCAGAAGTTGATTTTGCATGGACAAATACGCTGATACAAAATGTGGCTGCCAGCGAAAAAATTATTATTGACAGTAAAAGCTCCATGAGCACAGGGCCCGTGCCGTAAAAGGTTCTTTTCTTCATTGCAGCACCCTCCCCGCCCTTAAATTAATAAACGCCGTGGCGGTCTTGCCCTCCGGAGAGGTATAGCTTATCTCCATAAGCCCGCCGCCGTAAAGCTCAAAATCCACACTGTGAGCGTCCATAATGGCGCTGCCGGAATCCGGCGAAAGCCCCAGTCCTTTTTCGCAAAAAAGCTCGCAAAGCTTCCCCTCATAAACGTATATGGCGGTTTCATATTCCGTGTCGGCAATGGTTTCCTCCATAAAAAGTGCCGGTGAATCACCAAAGCTGCCAATGCGCACACCGTTTTTAATGTCCTGATGGCTGATTTTTTCACTTATATAGCAAAGTGCCGTGCGCTGGGCATACACGGCATCGGACTTTGCACCCATGGTCTTATAAATTCTCGTGCCAAGCATCAAAACCATAAGAACCGAGGCGGTAAAAATGCAGAAAAGGGCAAGCACCACAAGGGTTTGGGCTAAGCCGGAGCGTCGATTTTTCTTCATCGCACTCCACCTCTCGGTATCACGCTTACCTCCGGCATGATGTTTGAGGCAAAGTTATTAAATTTCACAATATAGCGTTCCTCGTTAACTGCAAGACCGTAATTTTCTTTAAGGTACTCGTAGCTTTCAGGGTAAGAACCTTCAGTGGCGTAGCAGCTTACCATGGCTCGCATTATGGCCTTTTCCGCCGTGCGAAGGCCCTGATCCTCCACAGATCCGGAGGTATTCCGAAGTCCGGAAAACACCACTGCAAACACCAGCCCAAACAAAGCAAGGGACAATAAAATTGTCCCAAGGCTGCCGTTTCTTTTTTTTGCCATACGTTTTTTCATAGCTTTAACCCAAGGCGGACATTATGCCCATCAGCGGCAGCATTACCGAAAGGAGCACCGCACCGATAATTACGGCAATTATAATAACCATTGCCGGCTCAATTTTGGAAATGGCGGCGTCAATATCCTCAACGGCAGACGCCTCGCTTCTTCGGGCGATTTCACCCATTACGGAATCTGCCATGCCCGTGCGAACGCCCAGTGCGAAAAGGCGGCTGTCCCTTGCGGAAAACACACCCGACTGGGCAAGGCTTTTCTCAAGGCTTTGCCCCTGCGCCATAAGCTCACGGCATTTTTCAAGCCCCTTATCCGTCCTTTTTACGCCGGAAATCGTGCGGCTTGCCAGTTCAACAGCCTCATCAGCGGAAAGCCCGCTGGAAATGGCTGTGGCCATTGCCGAAGCAAAGCTTGCGCACACCGTTTCACGAAGCACACCCACAGAGCCGAAATATCTTCGGAAAAAGGCAGACACACCGCTTTTTAAGACAGGTACAAGGTAAATAATAAGCCCCGCTGCGCAAAGCCCCACCAGCACCCATACCACCGCCGCAGAAGCAGAGGACAACTCTTCTCCAAAATCCATAAGCGCCGCCGCCATAGGAGACATTTCGGTGCCCATCTGGGCAAAAACCTCCGCAAATATGGGAAGAACCTGGGTTATAAGTACGCCCACAACGGCCACAAGCATGATAAGCAGCACCAGCGGATACACCACAGCGCTGCGCACCGCCGAGCTCATTTCTGCCCGCCGGCTATAGTAATCGGAAAGAGAAAACAGCGTATCCTCCAGCCTGCCGGAGCGTTCTGCCAATAAAACCATGTCCAACAAATACTTGGGCACCCTGCCGGTACAGGATAGTGCATCATGAAGAGTGCTGCCGCTTTCCATGGCATCGTGCGCAAGGGCAAGAACGCCCCCCTTGTCGTCGAAATCTTCCTCCAGAACGGCTATGCCGTCTGCAGCAGTTATTCCCGCCTTTAAAAGAAGCGCAAGCTCCATGCAAAATCCGCTAAGATATTCGTTGGGGAGTGCTTTTTTCTGCATTTATGCGGCCTCCAAATGCCATATTTCTTTTGCTGTGTAAAAAAATGAACCCGTCCGGTAGACGGGTTCATTATAGTGCATATTCATGCTCTTTTCAACAAAATTATCCCTTTGCGCTTAATAGAGGTATTTTGCCACATAATTTGCGCCGTTTCCGATATAGGCGATAATGTCCTCACGACCCTTGCCGTTGGAGGCATATGTGGGATCCATAAGCTTCCATTGATTGCCGTCAAAGTAGATGGATGCCTCCACCCAGCCGCTTTCCTCGCTATATGTGTTAATCCACGCATGGTAGGCTTCGCCGGCATAGCCCACAACAAGCTTTGTGGGAACGCCACAGGTGCGAAGCATGCCTGTCATAAGGGCGGCATAGTCAAAGCAAATGCCCTTGCCTGCTGCCAGCACATCGTCCAAAACAGGAATATAGCCGCTTTTCACGTTGGCCGCAAGATCATAATCATAGCTTATGTTGTTGATGACATAAAGGTATATCTCCCGAACCTTTTCCGGCGTGGTTTCAAAGCCGGCGGTAAGCTCGGCTGCAAGCTTTTCCGCCTTGCTGCCCGGAACAATGTTCACATACTTGTTTGAGCGCAAAAACGGCTCAAATTCGTTGGACAGCGTAACATTCATGGACTTAGTAAATGCCGTTGAATATTTTGTTCCGGAAATATTTTCATATACTCCCAGCTTATAATCGCCGCTGCCGTCCGACAGGGGCAAAACGTCCCATTCGCCTGTAAGCGAAAGGTTGTAGGTGTATGTAACGCTGCTGGGGCCTGTAAGCTGAACCTTTACCTTGGTGTTTTTTCCAAGGTACTTCACCATAACATATCCGTCTTCCGTGTTTGAATAGTCAAGGGAGCATTTTTCATTTCCGTCGGTAAACTTTCCAGCGGCCTCTGCCTTTGGCATCTCATAAACGCCGCCCTTTGGCTCAGGCATTCCGGCATCAGTCATGCTCTCGGAAGCGTATTGGTCAGTGGAAACAGCAGTCCCCGATACAGGTCCCGGGGTTTCGGACAGCGCCGTGGGCTCTTCCTTTACATTTGAGCAGCCCGAAAAAAGCGATAACATTAAAACTGCTGATAAAAAAGCAGCAATCATCTGCTTTGTTTTCATATTCATATCTCCTTTAATTGCTGGAAATATATTATTGCAAACGCAAATCGCATGTAGTATATTTTCTTTATTACTATACTTTTAAAATACACCGCTGGGGTTACCAACGGGTTACCAATTACAAAATCGGCATATATATGTACATCTTTATTATAATATATAACTCAAAAATATCAAGATTTTTTTAAATATAGTTAATTATTATGGATTTTTATGTCGCTGGGTGTCAAAAATATGGCTATTTCGTTCTTTTGACGAAATAGCCTTGATTTCCTAAAGATTTGGTATATAATATAGCCAAAATGGTAACCTGATTTTTTTGTACTTTTATTGGGAGGAGTAAAATATTGTGAGCGACAACAATATTATACATATTAGCCTTTTGGGCGGATGTTCTCTGCGCTATAACGGCAGGACTGTGGACGGAAACAGCCTGCGTTCAAAGAAAATATGGTCCCTTCTGTCATATCTTATTGTATTCCGAAACAAGGAAGTCTCTCAAAACGACCTTATTGAGCTTATATACTCCGAGGATAAAAGCTCCAATCCCATGAATGCGCTGAAAACCCTTATGCACCGTGTTCGTGCAGCCTTGGACGAGCTAAACTATCCCGGCGGTGGAAAGGCGCTCATACAGCAGCAGGGCGGCTGTTATAAATGGAACGTTTCCGTCCCTGTGGAGCTGGATATTGACCGGTTTGAGGCACTATCCTCCCAGGCACAGCTTTCCGGCGTGAGAGACGAGGAAATTTTGACTTGCTGTCAGCAGGCAATTGACATTTACTGCGGTGATTTTCTTCCCAAGTTCTCCATGGACCCCTGGGTTATCCCCCTAAACACATATTATAGAACCCGCTACATCCGTCTTGTTCACAAGGCTGTGGATTTACTTGTTCAGGCACAAAGCAATAACGAAATCGTTGCCGTCTGCCAAAAGGCCATATCCGTTGACCCCTATGATGAATTTTTGTACTACAACCTTGTTCTTGCGCTGGTGAATCTGGGCCAAACCCAGGATGCTCTTACCCAGTATGAAACCACAACAAAGCTTTTCTACAAGGAATTCGGCGTAACCCCCTCTGCCGAGCTGCAGGCTCTGTACAAGCAAATCATTCGCTCCAGCCAAGGTGTTGAAATGGACATAAACGCCGTTAAGGAGCATTTGCGGGAGGATAGCGAAAGCAAGGGCGCCTTCCTTTGTGAATATGAGTTTTTTAAGGACATTTACCGCATAGAGGTTCGCAGTGCCTCCAGAACAGGAAAACCGGTTCACCTTTGTCTTTTAACCCTGGCTCCCCAAAAGGGCGCGCAGCTTACCACAAAAACCCTTAACACTGCCATGGACAAGCTTATGGAGTGTGTGCAAAAAACTCTCCGCCGTGGCGACTCCTTTGCACGCTACAGTGTTTCCCAAATCGTTGTGATGCTGCCCCTAACGACGCAGGAAAACGCCGATATGGTTCTTAACCGAATTGTAAAAAAATACCGCGGGGAAAACCCACGCTCTCTGGCGGAAATAACCTATTCCTTTCAGCCCATCGACGTTATGATGTAAAACAATAAAATTAAGGCGCCATCGTTTAGCGGACGATGGCGCCTTAATTTCATTTTCAATGTCAGCCCTGGCAGTCGGACAAAATAATGCGGGCAATGTCCAAAACTGTTTCGGCAATATAAGCCGCCCCGGCGCTTTCAAGCTCCTCACGAGTGCCGTAGCCGTACAGCACGCCCATGCAGTCAATCCCGCACTTGTCGGCGCCCTCCACGTCAAAGCGGCGGTCACCCACCATCAAAATGCTGCTGCGGTCGCTGATACCCATATTTTCGATGGCGTATTCAATGACCTCGTGTTTCAGTGTGCGTGTCTCGTCCATTACGCTGCCGGCAACAAAGTCGAAATATTCCCCAATTTTATAGCGGTCTATAATCTCCTTTGCAAAAAGCTCAGGCTTGGAGGTGGCAAGAACGATGCGCCTCCCGTTTTCCTTCAGACTTTTTAAAACCTGAGGAATGTCGGGATACATTTCGTTTCCCCAAATGCCCTTTTCCCTAAAATATACTTGGAAGTTCCGCACCGTCTCCATAAGCTGCTCACCCTCAATACCGTAATATTTTGGGAAGGACTCCAAAAGCGGCGGCCCCACAAAATCCTTCAGCTTTTCACGGTCAGTTTCCTCAATCCCCAGAAGATTCAAGGCATATATAATGCTGTCGATTATACCGGGCGCCGACTCGCTGACAGTACCGTCCATGTCAAAAAAGATGTATTCGTAATGTTTCATTGCAACTCCTTATAGGGGTGATGATGGGTATAGTCCACCATAGCCGCAAAGCGGCGAAACGGTGAATTTTTCACGCTGTGATACAATAATTGATTTCGCAACTATTGTATCACAGCTCTCATGCAATTTCAACAAAACAATTCGATGTTTTTTGCACAACTTCACAACACGTTATAACGGGGTAATATGGATTATTGCGCCACAGCTTTTATTTTAAGAGCACGCAATTACATCCCCACGCCCTCAACGAGTAAGAGCGGCAGTCATGAAATATTATCATGACTGCCGCTCTTAAACAATTTTTGCATTTCAATTTTACGCTGCTGTAAGCTTATCGCTGTTTTTTGACTTTAAATACTGATAGGCACAAACACCGCCCACAAGTACAAGTCCGATAATATCCGTAAGCAAGCCGGGAACCAAAAGCGTAAGTCCGCCGACGGCAGCCATAACTCTAAGAGGCCACACAACCTTTGAAAATACATAGCCCTGGGTGCCGATGGCAACGCCGAAAATACCCAAAAGGGAGGTAAGAATTATGAGAATTACCTGTCCTGCATTGGTGTCGATAAAGAGCATTTCGGGATTCAGAGTGAAAATGTATGGCACAATAAACGCCGCAATGGCAAGCTTTGTGGCGTTGAACGCCGTTGGCATTGGTTTTGACTTCGCAATTGCCGAGCCCGCATATGCCGCCAGTGCAACCGGGGGAGTAATGTCCGCAACGATTCCGAAGTAGAACACGAACATGTGGGCAGCAAGGGGATTCACTCCCATTTTAATAAGAATCGGGGCGCAGGTGGTAGCCATGATAACATAGTTTGCCGTGGTGGGAACGCCCATGCCCAAAATTATACAGGTTATCATTGTAAGGAACATGGCAATGAAAAGATGTCCGCCGGAGACACTTACAATAATAGAGATAAGCTTTGTTCCGATACCCGTTGTAGTGATGATGCAGGCTATTATTCCGGCGGTGGCACAGGCAACGCCCACCGTGAGCGTGCTTTTCGCACCGTTTTCAAGGGCGTCGAACAGGCCGCAGAGATTCAGCTCCGCTTTCTTACTGAAAAGAGAAATAAGAATGCAGACGGCGCTGATTACCAGCAGTACATTTGAAATCATGCCGCTATTGGGCAGGCTCTGGTAAATATACTCGTTAAGGGAATAAGCAATAAGGCTGACAGTGGCTATAATTGATGGCACCGGAACCTTTTTTACGTTGCTGATAGAGATAGCCAAAAGAGTTGCCACGATGGCGGCAAAACCCATGGTCTTTGAGATGATAAGGTATACCAAAAGCACAAGGGGTAGAAGAAGGAAGCCTTCACGAAGCATAAGCTTTCCGAACTTAGGTAAAAGCTCCTTGGGAATTCCCTTAAGGCCGAGCTTTCTTGCTTCCAAATGAACGGTGATGAAAATTCCTGCAAAATAAAGAACGGCGGGAAGTATGGCCCGAACTGCAATTGCGCTGTACTCTACGTTGGAATATTCCACCATAAGGAAGGCGGCTGCACCCATGATTGGAGGCATAATCTGACCGCCGGTGGAGGCCGCCGCTTCAACTGCGCCGGCAAACTCCGGTTTATAGCCATTCTTTTTCATCATGGGGATGGTAACGCTGCCGGTGGTCACCGTGTTTCCCACAGAGGAACCGGAAACCATACCGCACAAGGCAGAGGAGATAACCGCCACCTTTGCCGGACCGCCGGAGGTATGCCCGGCAACAGAGTTTGCCATTTCAATGAAGAAGTTTGAAATACCCGTCCGTTCCAAAAACGCACCGAAGATTACAAAAAGCACAATGAAGGTGGAGCAGGCTCGTATAGGCGTGCCAATAACGCCCTCGGTAGTGTAAAAGAGGTTATAGACATTCAGTCCAACCGACTTTTGTGTCAACCCGTAAATTATAAATATTGCAGCAACTATAACAATTGGAATGCCAACCGCTCTGCGGCAAGCCTCCAAGGTGACCAGCACACCGATAACGCCCAAGGCAATTTGCAGCGGGTTTAGCTTAATGCCCTGATTGATAATTTCAGTGCAGTTGGCAACAAAATAGAAGTACGCAAAGCCGCCGGCAAGAGCCAGCACAATATCGTACCACGGAATATGGTTTGTGTGCTTGGGGCTGTCCTTCCTTGCGGGAAAAACAAGGAAAATAAGCACTACCAGAGCGCCCACAAAGGACGCGCGCTCTATACGGGTCTCCCAGTTAAAAACAAGGTTTATAAGCACGCTATACAGGGCAAATGCCACCAGCATATAACGAATTGCTTTCCGGGGGATACCGTCCCATATTCGTACGTTGGACTCACGGTCGTATTTTTCAAGGAGTGCCTGAGCCTCGTCATTGGACAGATGCCCCGTACTTTCGGCATGCTCAGTTGCCTTCTCAAGGTCAACCTCCTCGGCTTTGTTCTTTAACAAATCGGACAATTCTTTCGTACCTCCCGGATTCTTAGTCTCTATGCTTTAAATTTATATATTCGGGAAAAATGTTTATCCCGCTGGGTGTCAACATTAAAATAGCCGTTTTTTAACGGCAAAGCGCACATGGCTGTTTTTCCCGCACAGCTCTCTAAGGGATATTTCCTTTTCAGCTATGCGCAGCACATGGTCGGAAACAGTGCCCACAATGTAAATAAGATCGGGCAAACGCTTGTCAATGTTTTTTATCTGCATTGAGCCGTCATCACCATATTCCAGGATTTCCCCCGGGTTGAGCTGAGTCTGCACGCCTGCACCAAAACCGAAATAATCGGTTTCCACCACAAAAATTTCATTGCCGTTTCTAATTTCATATATATCCCGCACGGGGCTTTTGTTGACGCTGTGGATGAATTCCACTGAAAAGCCGTCCCCGTCGGACACGGGGAAACCGGCGTATTCCTTCCCGCTTTCGGCATCCTCAAGCACGAGGACGCTGTGGATGGAAAACGCCAGAATTGCGGTCACAGCCGCAGCGACAAGAATCGCCGCGGCTGTGATTACTATTATTTTTTTGCTATTTCTGCCGCTCAATTATTTTGCGCCGATTTCCTTATAATACTTCTCTGCACCGGGGTGGAAAGGAATGGAAATTCCGGAAACGGCAGTTGCGGGGTCAAGAAGCTCGCCCTTGGTATGGCTGGCAGCAATGTCAGCCTTGTTGTCGAAAAGCCCCTTTGTTAGGGCATAAATAACGTCCTCGGGTACATCGTTACGGGCAACGATGGTTGCCATAACAGCAACAGTCTGAACATCATCCTCAACGCAGGAGTAGGTGCCGCCGGGGATGGTGATGGCGGTATAGAAGCTATAATCCTTCTGCAGGATTGCAACGTGCTCATCGTCAACAGGCAGAAGGTTAAACTGGAAGTTTGTTGAAAGCTCGGTTACAGCGGTGGTGGGAGCGCCTGCGGTGATGAAGGCTGCATCAATAGTGCCGTTTTTAAGAGCGTCTGCACTGTCTGCAAAGCTCATGTTCTGAACGGTAATGTCGTCAAAGGTAATGCCGTATGCCGAAAGAATCTGGCGGGCATTGAATTCAACGCCGCTTCCTGCATCGCCCACAGAGACGATCTTGCCCTTAAGCTCATCGATAGTGGTGATGTCCTTAGATGCGATTATCTGGCACTGCTCGGGATAGCAGGATGCAACAGCAGAAAAGCTTGTTGTGGGCTCGCTGCCTTCAAACATGTCCTTTGCCTCGTAGGCATAGGCCATAACGTCGTTCTGGACAATGGCGAGCTGGCTTTCGTTAGTGTCAACAAGCTGGATGTTTGCCTTGGAAGCTCCGGTAGACTGAACTGTAATCTCCAGCGTGTCGGAAAGCTTTCCGTTAAGTACCTGAGCTATAACGCCGGAGAAGCCGAAATATGTGCCGGAGGTGCCGCCGGTTGCCATATTGAGCTTTGTTCCACTGCCGCCGCAGCCGGCAAACAGGGCACAGAGCATAAGTACTGCAAGAGTCAATGCGATAACTTTTTTCATCTTCATCTTATAATCTCCTCATCTGTAATTCGTACGCAAAAAGCACGTCTTTGCATATTATAGCGGAAATAAATTCATTTTTCAAGCTTTTTATGCCCTAAACTCACAATTAGCTCGCCGCAAATTTCGACCAATTGCAAAATGTAACTTGCAATATTACCCCATCAACCCTTGATTTTGCATGGTTCGCCCATAATATAACGCATATATTGTGACCACCAATTTCATTTTTAGCATATATTGCACTTAATTATGCAACATGCGCAATTTGCAACTTGCAAAATCTCAAATTGCAGCGGTGTTAAATCTTTGTTAAGGATGACAAGGTGAAAATAATGTGCTAAAATATTCTTTAGTCAATTGTGCTAAATTGAAATGCGCAGTTTCACCCTTTCCTTTCAATCGCCATTTCCGGCGAAACTGTAACCCGTTTCATCAAAGTTCAGCGCAGCAAGGAGATTTTTTATGTCGAGTAAGGTGATTGTTTTCATCCACGGCTTTATGGGCAGGTCGAGACAATTTGAAGAAATCGTCTCGAGTTTAGAGGGCTGCGGCGCAGATTTAAAGCTGTGCGTCCTTGATGGTCACGAAAAAAAGACCTTTCAAGAGTTTCGGCAAAGCAGCGCTAAAACTTGGCAGTCCGGGGCTGACAAGTTTATCGACAAACTTAGAGCTGATTATGACGAAATTCTTCTGGTGGGTCACTCCATGGGCGGGCTTATCGCCGTTCAAAGTGCCATTGCCTGTCCCGAAAAAATAAAGGGCATTGTTGCAATCGGTTTTCCGGTAAAAGTAAGGCTCACCCCGGCATGGTTTAAAAACAATATACTTGCCTCCAAGCCCCCGAGAGAGGGAGAAAGTGAATATGTTGCCGCCGCAAGAAAGCTTGGCGGCGTACACATGGACAAGCCCTCGGACTATTTTCGGACCATGCCTAACAACATGCAGTTCATGTCCATGAGGGCACGCACCGGAAAAGGGCTTTATAAGCTTAGTGTTCCCCTTTCCGTAATCAATATGGAAAAGGATGAGATTGTCGCCCCCGGCACGCAAAAGTTTGTGGCCAAAAAGCTCCCCAACGCAGATTTTATGCTTCTTAAGGAGTCGGGGCATTTTCTTTTCAGGGAGAATGAGGTCACCATTATGGCAAATGAGATCCGCAGGATGCTGGATTTGTAGCACAGGTCATACATATTTCGCTCTCTTGCCCTGCTTTGAAGCATAGAGCCTTTTGGATATAAAAAAGGACGCCGAATTCGGCGTCCTTTAGCTATTTTACGATATTCTTATTTCACCATGCTGGCGATTTCAGCGGCAAAGTCTTCCTGCTTCTTTTCGATGCCCTCGCCCTTTTCAAAGCGGGTGAAGCCCAGAACCTTGATGCTTCCGCCGACAGACTTTGCAACTTCTGCAACGTGCTTTTCAACGGAAATCTTATCGCCCTTTACGAAGGCCTGCTGCATGAGGCAGTTTTCCTCATAGTACTTGCCGACACGACCCATAACCATCTTCTCTATGATGGCGTCGGGCTTGCCCTGGTTCTTGGGATCTTCCTTGGCCTGAATGGTAAGAATTTCCTTTTCCTTTGCCATGGTACCTTCGTCAACCTCGGACTTGTCGCAGAATGCGGGCCTCATTGCTGCAACCTGCATTGCGATATCCTTGCCCAGCTCGACAACAGTTTCGTTTCCTTCAAGTCCTTCGGAAACTTCCATATTGACAACAACGCCGATACGGCCGCCCATGTGAACATAAGGCACATTAAAGCCGGTGGCATAGCGCGCAAAACGGCGAACCTTGATGTTTTCGCCGATGACAAGAACCTTTTCCTGCTGCATCTGCTCAACGGTAACGTCGCTTCCGGGATACTTGCAAGCCATAAGAGCTTCCAGAGTCTCGGGGTTTTCCTTTGCAACAATTGCTGCAACGTTCTTGGTAAAATCAACGAAAAGCTCGTTCTTTGCAACGAAGTCTGTTTCCGCATTGACTTCCACAACTACGCCGATACCGTCAAAAACGTCGGCATAGGCCATGCCTTCTGCTGCAATACGTCCGGCCTTCTTCTGTGCAGCTGCAAGACCCTTTTCACGAAGCCACTCAACCGCCTTGTCCATATCGCCGTCAGCTTCGGTGAGGGCCTTTTTGCAGTCCATCATGCCAACGCCGGTCATCTCACGCAGAGCCTTAACGTCCTGTGCTGTAAATGCCATATTTATACTTCCTCTCGTTATCTTGTAGACGGTAATCCCGAGTTTTTCGGGATTACCTATGTTTATTGCTTATTCCTCGACAGAAGCCTCTGCCTCAGCAGAAGCCTCGGTAACCTCGGCGTCCTCGCCCTGACGGCCTTCCTGAACAGCGCTTGCCATTGCGCCTGCAATCAGGCGGATAGCACGGATAGCGTCGTCGTTGCCGGGGATAACATAGTCCACCTCGTCGGGGTCACAGTTGGTGTCAACAATAGCGATAATGGGGATGTGAAGCTTTCTGGCCTCTGCAATGGCGTTGTGCTCCTTGCGGGGGTCAACAACAAAAAGTGCACCGGGCAGCTTCTTCATTTCCTGAACGCCGCCGAGATACTTTTCAAGCTTTGCAATCTCGTTGGTGTGCTTGATGACTTCCTTCTTGGGAAGCATATCAAAAGTGCCGTCCTCCTGCATCTTGCGAAGCTGTGCAAGACGGTCAACGCGGGTGCGCATGGTCTTGAAGTTGGTGAGCATGCCGCCGAGCCAACGAGCGTTTACATAGTACATGCCAACACGGGCTGCTTCCTCACGGACAGCGTCCTGAGCCTGCTTCTTGGTGCCTACGAAAAGGATACTCTTTCCTTCTCCTGCGAGGTCACGGACGAAGCTGTAAGCCTCTTCAAGCTTCTTAACAGTCTTCTGAAGGTCGATGATATAGATGCCGTTACGCTCCATATAGATGTATTCGGCCATCTTGGGGTTCCATCTTCTGGTCTGGTGACCGAAGTGTACGCCTGCTTCCAAAAGCTGTTTCATTGATACTACTGACATTGTTTTTCCTCCTAAATTTTGTTTTATACCTCCGGAGACTTCATCCCGTTTTCCCAACCGGTTCAATCAAATTTTGACGCGGTCACCGAGAAAAAAGTCCATCTCCGTGCGTAGTGCCTTGGTATTATACCAACAACATACAGGTTTGACAAGGGGTTTTTAGAATTTTTCATATGTTTTTAAAAGAATTTTGGAGGTTTTATACCTCTCGCAAAGAAAATTGTCATTGTTTTCCTAAAACACGAGTATATGTATGCCCCTATACCAGCATTTGTGTGGTAGGCAATTGTAATTTAATGTAGCAACGTCATTTGCTGATTATTAAACAGAAAACATAAAAAGGCCCCCGCTATTTCAGCGGGGGCCTCGCATTATTAGTTTACGGCAGCTTTATCGTTACCAAAAGCTCGCCGGCTGCCACAGTCTGACCGGGCTTTACCAGCACCTCGTCCACAGTGCCGTCCATTCGTGCCACAACGGAGGTTTCCATCTTCATGGCCTCCACCACGGCGATTACCTGGTTTTCCACCACCTTGTCGCCAGGCTTTACCTCAACCTTGGTCACACAACCGGGAATTGAAGCACCTATCTGGCTTTTGTCCTCCGGTGCGGCAAGGCGCACCTGCTTCACAGTAACTCCCGCTCTTTTGTCGGGTACTGCAATCTCACGGCGCATGCCGTTAAGCTCAAAGAAAACATTGCGGGTTCCGTCATCGTTCAAATCGCCAAGACCGGTGTACTTGATAATTAAAGTCTTGCCTTCCTCAATGTTAATCTTATTGGTCTCGCCCAGCGCCATACCGTTGAAGAACACATGGCTGCCCATGCGCATGATATAGCCATACTCCTTGCGGTGAGCGCGATATTCCTCGTATACCTTGGGGTACATGCAGTAAGACAGCATTGCGCGGCGGTTAATAAGTTCGCCCTTCATAAAGGGCTCCATTTCCTTGTACACCTCGTCAAAGTCCACCGGAGGAAGAATTTCGCCGGGACGGCAGGTGATGGGCTCCTCGCCCTTCAAAACCACCTTCTGCAAATCCTCGGGGAAACCCCAGGCCGGCTGACCCATCATGCCCTTAAAGTAACTAACCACGCTGTCCGGGAAGGTCAGCGCTGCGCCCTTTTCCACAATGTTCTCCGGCGTAAGGTCGTTTTGCACCATGAAAATGGCAAGGTCACCAACCATTTTTGATGAGGGCGTAACTTTTACAATGTCCCCCAGCATCTGGTTAACGGTGGCGTACATTTCCTCCACCTCAACAAAGCGGGAGCCAAGGCCCAGCGACGCCACCTGAGGCTGGAAGTTCGTGTACTGTCCGCCGGGGATTTCATACTTATAAATGTCGGTAACCGGCGATTTCAAACCGTGGTCAAAGGCTGCATAACGCAGCCGCACGTCCGCCCAGTAGTCCGTAAGCTTCTGAATTTCGGAAAGCTTAAGCCCCGTATCCCGCTCGTTGCCCTCAAGCGCTGCAACAAGGGCATTCATGGAGGGCTGGCTGGTAAGCGAGGACATGGAGGAAATTGCGGTGTCCACAATGTCCACCCCCGCCTCGGAAGCCATCAGAAGCGCCGCCACCTGATTTCCGCTTATGTCGTGGGTATGCAGGTGAATGGGCAGACCCACCTCGTTTTTAAGAGCCGTGACCAGCTTCTTGGCCGCATAGGGCTTCAAAAGTCCGCTCATGTCCTTAAGGGCTATCATATGAGCACCGCGCTTTTCAAGCTCCTTGGCCATGTTAACGTAGTACTCAAGGTTATATTTGTCCCGCGTATCGTCCATAACGTCGCCGGTGTAGCAGATGGTCGCCTCGCAAATCTTATTCTGCTTTATGACCTCGTCCATGGCGACTTCCATGCCCGGAATCCAGTTAAGGGAGTCGAAAATGCGGAAAACGTCAATTCCGCTCACCGCAGACTCCCGAACGAATTCACGGATTATGTTGTCGGGATAGTTCTTGTATCCAACGGCATTTGCACCCCGAAGGAGCATTTGGAAGGGGATATTGGGAATCTTTTGCCGCAGGAGGTCAAGGCGCTCCCAAGGAGATTCGTGCAAAAAGCGATACGCCACATCGAAGGTTGCGCCGCCCCACATTTCAAGAGAGAAGCAGTCCGCCAAAATTGCCGCCGTTCCGTCTGCAGCCTTCACCATATCTCTTGTGCGCACACGGGTGCTTAAAAGAGACTGATGAGCGTCACGCATGGTTGTGTCGGTAATAAGAAGCTTTTTCTGCTCCAGCACCCATTTCTTCACCGCTTCCGGGCCTTCAGCGTCCAAAAGCTGCTTTAAGCCCTCGCGTTTTGGATAATCCACCGTTGGAAAACGGGGGGCGTTGTACTGCTTGCGGTCTATTTCCGGGTGATCCACCTGAAGCTGGGCAATGTACTTAAGGACACGGGTTCCCCTGTCCCGGCTTATGCGAAGGTCAAAAAGCTCCGGCGCATCATCGATAAACTTTGTGTGACAGCTTCCCTCGTGGAAACGGGGGTGCTGAAGTATGTTGGTTATAAAAGGAATGTTGGTCTTAACACCCCTGACGTACACCTCGTTAATGGCCCGCCGTGCACGGTTGCAAACGCCCTCAAAGGAGCGGTCCCAGCAGGTTACCTTAACAAGAAGGGAGTCGTAATAGGGGGAAATAATATTGCCCACGCCGGAGCAACCGCTGTCCAGACGAACTCCAAGTCCTCCGCCGGTACGGTACTCCGTTATTTTGCCGCAATCAGGTGCGAAATTGTTTGCGGGGTCCTCGGTGGTAACACGACACTGTATAGCATATCCGTTCATTACCACGTCACTTTGCTTTTCAATGCTTATGAGGGGATGGGAAAGGGGTCGTCCCTCCGCAATAAGAATCTGTGCCCGAACGATGTCGATACCCGTCACCATTTCGGTTACGGTATGCTCCACCTGAATACGGGGGTTCATCTCGATAAAATAGTGGTTTCCGTCCTTGTCTACCAAAAATTCCACTGTGCCTGCGTTGGAATAGCCCACGCTTTGAGCAATTTTCACCGCATCGGCGCAAAGTCTATCCCGCACCTCACGGTCCACTGAAAAAGCCGGCGCATATTCAACAACCTTTTGGTAACGGCGCTGTAAAGAGCAGTCACGTTCGCCAAGATGAATTACGGTGCCGTGCTCGTCGGCAAGAATTTGCACCTCGATATGCTTTGGCTCCACAAGGAATTTTTCGATAAAAATATCGTCGTTGCCGAAGGCCTTGATGGCCTCGCTTTTTACAAGCTCAAAGGCGGGCTTTACCTCCTCGGGACTATTGCAGCGACGCATTCCGCGTCCGCCACCGCCTGCCGCCGCCTTTAAAATTACGGGGAAGCCGTAGCTTACAGCCTTTTCCAGCGCCTCGTCCCCATCCTTCAAAGGCTCCTTGCTTCCCGGAATTGTTGGCACATTGCACTTTGCCGCAATGGCCTTTGCATGAAGCTTGTCGCCCATATGGTCAAGCACCTGAGAGCTGGGTCCGATAAATTTTATTCCGGCCTCCTCGCAGGCACGGGCAAACTCCGCATTTTCCGACAAAAATCCATAGCCGGGGTGTATCGCATCAACCCCCCTGTGCTTTGCAAGGTCGATGATGGCAGGAATGTCCAAATATGCGCCAAGAGGGCTTTTGTTTTCGCCGATAAGATACGCTTCATCAGCCTTTGTTCTGAAAAGGCTCAAGGTGTCCTCGTTGGAGTACATAGCCACAGTGTGCAGGCCAAGCTCCTTGCAGGCGCGGAATACTCGTATAGCGATCTCGCCGCGGTTTGCGACCAAGACCTTTTTGAACTGCCTTTCGGCCATGTTGTTATCCTCACTTTGTTTATAAAGTTAAGTTTTTGCAAGCTGAGCGCTTGCTAAATTGCATTTTCTTCAATCATTATATCGGGTGATTTTTTCGATTACAAGAAAATGATTGCATATGAGCAATAATTCGGAATGCCCTCCAAAGAATTGCTTTTAAAGCTCTGTAAAACTGGCAAAAGCAACAGCCTAATTTGTACGAATGTACTGATGTTTGGTGCATGTACTTCAATTCCATCTGCTCCAATTTGAGGTCATTGCACAAATACCCGCTAAAATTCTCGATTTTCTCCCCCGTTAAACTCCCATTTAAACCGAGGGTGCCGTTCCCTTTTTCCCCGTCGATATTCACCGGGAATGTCCACCAAAACAATGTCGCTGCCAATGCGTTTTATGCAGTCCCATGGGAATATGTAATCGTCCTCACGCCAAAAAATACCGAGAAATTTGCAGCGTCCGGGCACAACAAGTGCCAAAACCTGACCTGTGCCGACATCTATAATTGCATCACAAACAAAGCCTAAGCGATGTCCATTGCATACGTTCACCACCTCTTTGTATCGAAAATCTTCAATACGGCATTCCATAGCAATGCTCCTTTCGCTGATATTTACGGTTAAGCCGGCCAGCACGCCGAAGTAATTTTTGTCCCTCTCTGGCGGAAATTTGCGCAGAAAGAGGGTCCCGTATATTCTACGCAAGACCCTCTTTGTCCTATTCCAAGGCCGTCTACTGGCAGCCTATACTTCTTTTGATCTGCACTATGGCGTTTTTCTCCAACCGGGAAACCTGAGCCTGACTTATGCCCACCTCCTCGGCCACCTCCATCTGGGTTTTACCGTCATAGAAGCGAAGGGCAAGTATGCGCTTTTCCCGGCTGTCCAAAGCAGCCACAGCCTCGCTGAGAGCGATTTGCTCTATCCACGCATCGTCGGTGCAGCGGGCATCGCCTATCTGATCCATAACGCACACGCTTTCCCCGCCATCGGAAAAAACGGGTTCATACATGGAAATAGGCTCGGTTATGGCATCCAGAGCAAAGTATACCTCCTGCCTTGATATGCCTAAGATTTTTGCAATTTCGCCGATATCCGGCTCGGTTTGTCTTTCCGCTGTAAGCTTTTCTTTTACCTGCAAAACACGATAGGCCGTGTCCCTTATGCTCCTGCTGACCCTTACGGCACTGTTGTCTCGAAGATAGCGCCTTATTTCTCCCGCTATCATTGGGATGAACGTCCTTTGTAGAAAATCAAAATCTGTACTCTATTTTTATGCTTTTGTGGTTCACCGTTATGCGCTCCACCACGGAACAAACAAGGCTTCTTTTTTCAGCATCGGTCATAAACTGCCACATCCCCGCCACATTCCGAAGATTTTCCCGGGCGGCTCTTGCTTCTTTTGACCATTTCCCCCGCTGTGCCTCCTCTGAAAGCTTTTTCTCAAGCTTTGCAATTTCCTCCGTCAGCTCATGGATACTGCCCAAAAGCACCTCGTTTCCTGCCTCGGCATAAAGATCATAAAGTCTTCTCAGCTTCGTTTCAAGAACCGTCTTTCTTTTGCGCAGTGTGTCCTCAACGCTTACGCCGCCCCCCTCAGCGTCGCCGCCGACCTCCTGTGGCGTTGCGGAAAAAAGGTCGGATATTACCGCCTGCTCAACGTCTTTTGCCCACACCGTTTCATTATCGCAGTCAGGGTCACGGATAAGATATGGCTTTGATTTCTGCTGGGAGTAGCAAACCAGTTTTTGTCCCGCATTGCCCCATTTCTGATATCGCATTTTTCCGCCGCACACCCCACAGTATACAAGTCCCGTCAAAAGATTTGCGCTTGTGGGCGCAAGTCGTTTTTCCGAGCGCAGGGCATGCAGCGCCATGGCACGCTCGTAAAGTTCTCTGGACACAATGGGCTCGTGCCTTCCCTTATATTCCACGCCGTTATATTCGATTATGCCGATGTTTGTTTTGCGCAACATGATTTGGGACGCCAGCTTCTCATACTTCAGCCCCAGCATATTGGCAATTCCTTGAAGGGAGTTGCCCGACAAATACAGCTCATATATCTGCCGCACGGTTTCGGCGTCCTCATTGGGCACAAGAATTCCCTGCTCCGGGTCGTAATCATAACCAAATGGTACGCCCCCACCCCCCGGCCAATATCCCGCCTCCACGCGCTTTTGCATTCCGCTTCTGGTTCTCTCATAAATATTCTCCCGCTCAAGCTGAGCGAAAACAGAGAGAATTCCCACCACTGCCCGTCCAAAGGCAGTGGCGGTATTAAAGCTTTCCTGAATGGAGATAAAGGCAATGTCGTTGGGGAGGAAAATATCCTCAATAAGATAAAGCGTGTCCTTTTGAGAACGGGAGAGACGGTCCAGCTTATATACGCACACATGGGTCATTGCCCGCCTTTGAGCGTCCATTATAAGCCGCTGCATTGCGGGCCGTTCAAGGGACGCACCAGAAAAGCCGTCGTCCACATAAAACTGTGTGTGGATTTCTCCATCCATAGTTTTTGTGTACGCCATAAGCCGCTCCTTCTGCACCTCAATGGAGTAGCCCTCCTCCGCCTGTCGGTCGGTGGATACCCTGACATACAGTGCGACGGAGAGCTTTTGCCCTCCGTCCGCAGCTATTTTTCGCATTTTTGACTTTGCCATATCAGAACGTTGTTATCCCCTCAGAAAAATCCGGCCCGCCGTTTATACGCCCCGCAACCTCAGTTACAATTTTCTCTATTGTGGAATTGGTATAATTCAGCTCCCGAAGCCGTTCCTCAGGAATCACGTTACCCGCTTTATCGCAGCGGACAAAAACGAGCTCCTCTCCGCCTATGGTTTCCCTTTTTGCATGCTTCATATAGTCCATAACGCACCACCTTTCTCTTTGAGTATTATTACGCTAAAGGCGGTTTTTCAAACCGGCTCAATATTATTTTTCAGGAAAATTATGCCCGGCATTTGCATTATGAAAATAGCCCTTACTTAAACATGGGCAGCCCATAACTATAATTTCCTATGGTAGCTTTGATAAATATTTCAAAAAATTGCACCTGCCCGTAAAGCGGGCAGGTGCGATATAAATTTATCCCTTAATCGTTTCCAAACACCTTTTCCAAGGCCATGTTTTTGCTGCTGAAAAATCTTCTTATGAACTCCACAAATCCGTCCATATCCTTGGACATGGCGCTGTTGCGGTTATAGCTAAGCCCGATAATGGCCACATTCTCCGGAATAACAAGATCCCGGCAGCGCCGTCTAAGTACAGGGTCGGAATACATATTTGAGCGGGGCATCATGGCATAGCCAAGTCCGCTGCTGACCATTCTTACCAGAAGGTCTGCGTCGTTTGTTTCGCAGGCCACCTGGGGACGAAAGTCATATTTTTCAAATACCGCCGCCTGATTGTTGCGCATTCCCGAATCCTTCATGGAGGACACCATGGGCTCTGTGCGCAAATCTTCCAGGGTAAGGTATTCCTTTTCAAGAAGCTTGTGTCCCTCCGGAAGGAGAATTACCGCCGCATCTTGAAATACAGTCTCCGTAACAAGATTGTTCAGCGGATCCTCCGTTATGGGCGGAGTGCAAAGTCCAAAGTCCGCTTCTCCGTTTATAAGCGCCTCTATAATGTCCTTCCTTGGGGCATAGCATATTGCCAATGTACTTTTTGGATGGGCAATTTTATACTCCACCGCAATTTCCGCAGAGTAGCCCTCGGAATCCG
>CAZJYY010000032.1:0-23274 GCA_964550315.1 uncultured Oscillospiraceae bacterium
GCAAAAGGGAATAGACCCCCATGGCGCTGAGAAACAGCACAATGCGAACAGGCTGGGTGGTGGCACTGTAGTCATATCGACCTAGGGCGTAGACCAGAACATTGTAGCCAATGGGAACAAGACAAAACCTTGCGGTTTCTCCGGTGGAAAGCTGTTGCATAACGTAGGAGAAGTCCACACGCATGAATTTCCAAAGGAACAGCAGTGTAAGGGCGCAGGACAGCGCCAGCATCAGCATTTCCGGCACAGGAGCAATTGAAAGCCGCTCAACCAAAAGCCCGTCCACAAGGGCAGGAGGGTAGCTTAAAAAAATCATGGTCAGCAGCACAAAAAGCACCTTTGCAAAACCACGACGGGACACTATGCAGAAAATCACCACAAGGGGCAGATGCACCAAAACCGGATAAAGCGCCATGAAGGGCTTTCCGATTTGCAGCATCAAAGCAATGCTCACCGCAATTATGGCCGGCATGGACACAAAATACAAAATTTTCCTGCCACGGGACAGACTCAGGGGGTGCAAATCCAGCAACAGTGTCATGCCGATGATGGCGAAAATCAAAATTACAGTGGCGTAAATCATTTTTACGGGCATGGTGGGCATCCTCTCCTTGCAAAATGGCTCCTGGGTACGGATAAAACACGGTAACATATAGGGCTTATTCTACTAAAACTTTTTTTTACTGTAACACTAATTTTGCGTTTTTTCCAGCCGAAATTTACCACTCATGTCGAAAAACACTACAATTCATGCGGAAAACGGTTTTTTCGCCGAATATATGCTATATATAGATACATAAAAATTTCTGCGGGAGGGGCGGCGATTGCTTGGAAAATAAAATAGTTTGGCTAATAGCCCTTGCCAATGCGGCGGCATTCGTGACCCTGTGGTTTTGGGTGGTGCGCCGTGAGCTTAATGCTAAGCAAAAGGCGGTTAAGGCTGCCAACTGCCAGCTTTCCGCCAGTAAACAGGCGTATCTTCGTGCCCGGGACGGCCCTGAGGAGCAGGATGCCGTAGAGATTTTTATACGAAGCCAAAGTGTTTACCGGCAGTCGGCGGCGCTTTATAACAGGGCAAGAGGCCGTCCGTGGAATATAATTCCGGCCCTAATTTTGGGCTTTCATGCGGAAGATGACGGAAGCGGGCCCCTTGGGTTTTAATAAGGAAAAGACAGGCTGATATAAAAATCAACCTGTCTTTTCCTTTTGACCACTCGAGGGCCATTTTCGGTGGTCGGAGTGTGGGGATTCGAACCCCAGGCCTCTTGGTCCCGAACCAAGCGCGATACCAAACTTCGCCACACCCCGAAATGTGCACTTGCAAGTATAGTAAAAATACCTGAAAATGTCAAGCAAAACGTGAAAAACCGGGCGCTTTATTTCAGCAGCGGCAGACCGAAGCAAATTGCGGCGGTCTGCCTGCTGATATGGACGTAAAGCCCGGGATTTTTACTGAGTTTAGCGGAAAATGTTCATCTCGCTGTCGTAAATCCGCATTCTTGTAAAGGCGGCAAAATCCGGAGCAAGCTCCGGCGCAAGCTGGCGCAGAGCTGTTACAAGATGCTCAGGGTTCAGTGTCGGCTCCTGGGCGGAAATGGAGGCTTCAAGAATAACGCAGTTGTCACGAAGGTCGAACGAAATGCCCCGTATGGCGGGCGCAATGTCCATTTGACCCATGCCGCTTTTTGTCCGGCGCTCTATTACAAGGCTTTTTTGCTGGAAAAATTCACACAAAGCGGAAAGCTTAGCGGGGGCAGAACCATCGTCATACTCAAAAGAACCGTCAACATCCAGCCACTTAATGTTTTTGAACTTTTCTTCCCAAACATAGGCCTCCTGCACAGTGATGCCCTCGGGAAGAACCTTGTTTAAGCGGTAGGAAATTTCAGATGGTTCCACATATTCTCTAAGGCGAAAATCCATTATTTCGCAGTGGCTGGCAATACCCACGGATAGTGGCAGGGCGAAGGAAATGATGGCGTGAGGGTTAAAGCCTTCACTATATTTTATGGGCAGCTCTGCCCGAAGAAAGGCACGCTGCATGGTACGCATAAGGTCAAGATGGGAAATATAAATGGCTCGTCCGGTTTTGGAGAAACGCAAACGCAGCTTATCACATGCTTCATTCATCGCATTTGCCCTCCTTCAAAAGCTTTATTGCGCCGCAAGCGGTGCACTTTTTGCGGCAGTCGGGGGAGAGCTCGCCACGATAGCATTTTTCCCGTTCGTTCCACATGAATTCAGGTTTAACTCCCATGAAGACACGGCTCCATGGAAGCACTTCGTCTTGTAAACGCTCACGGCAGGCATAAAAATGGGGATCAAGGCCGCAGGAATCAAAGGCATCCATCCAGCGCTTGAAGGAGAAGTACTCAGACCAGCTTTCAAGCCTTCCGCCGCTGCGCCAGACCTCCTCAATAACGGCGCCAACACGCCTGTCTCCACGAGAGAGCACAGCTTCAATAAGGCTTGTGTCAGCATCGTGCCAGTTATAGCTGATTGCCTTGGCACGCATATTGTCCCGCAGAAGGTTCACCCGGCGGCGGTACTCGTCGATGTCAAGCTGAGCCTCCCACTGGAAGGGCGTGTGGGGCTTCGGCACAAAGCAGGAGGTGGACACGGTGATGTGCACGCCCTTGGCCTTGTTGGGGGAATTGGGCCGCCACAGTGCCAAAACCTTATTTGCCAAATCTGCAATTGCAAGAACGTCCTCGTCCGTCTCGGTGGGCAGACCAAGCATAAAGTAAAGCTTTATGTTGTTCCAGCCGCCTTGGAAGGCAATCTTGCAGGTGTTTAGCAAATCCTCCTCACGGACATTTTTGTTGATGGCGTCACGCAGACGCTGAGTTCCGGCCTCCGGCGCAAAGGTAAGACCACTTTTTCTGACCTTTTGAACCTTTTCCATCAAATCCATAGAGAAGTTGTCCGCCCGAAGGGAGGGCAGGGACAGACCCACGCTTCTTGGAACGCAGTAGTCCAAAAGCCCATCGCAAAGATTGCCCAGGGGGCGGTAGTCACTGGTTGAAAGCGAGGAGAGGGTTATCTCCTGATAGCCGGTGTTTTCAAGGGATTTTATGCCCTGTTCAACTACCTTTTCCCAGCTTCTGGGCCGCACTGGACGGTACACGTAGCCCGCCTGACAAAATCGGCAACCCCGAATGCAGCCACGAAAAAGCTCCACTGTTACACGGTCATGGACGATTTCAGTGGAGGGCACCACGGGGGCAGTGGGGAAGTAGCTGTTGTCAAAGTCCTGCACGATGCGCTTTGTAACATATTCCGGAGCGCCCTCAAGAGGGCGAAGCTCCGAAAGGGTGCCGTCGGCATTATAGCTTGTCTGATAAAGGGAGGGGACATACACCCCGCCGATTTTTGACGCAGCAAGAAGAAACTGACGCTTTGACCAGCCGCCCCGCTTCGCCGTGCGAAGAAGCTCCAAAAGCTCCACATCCATTTCCTCGCCCTCGCCGATAACCGCAAGGTCGAAGAAGTCCGCCATAGGCTCGGGATTGCAGCAGCTTGTGCCGCCGGCAAAAACAAGGGGCAAAAGCTCCTTGCGATCTGCGCTGTGAATTGGAATTCCCGCAAGGTCAAGCATATTGAGAACATCGGTGTAGGCCATTTCATAGCCAATGGAAAAGCCGATGGCATCAAACTTCGAAAGGGGATCGCCGCTTTCAAGAGCGTAAAGGGGGATGCCTGCAGTACGCATTTCCTCCTCCATATCGCCCCAGGGGGCGAAAACACGCTCACACCATACGCCGTCCATCTTATTTATGATGCCATAAAGTATTTTCATGCCCAAATTTGACATGCCTATTTCATAGGTGTCCGGGAAGCAGAAGGCCATGCGAAGCTCGACCTCTGCCTTATTTTTAATAATTTGATTGCATTCTCCGCCGGTATATCGGGCAGGCTTTTGAACCTTTGGAAGAATGCGGGTAAGTCTCTTATCCATAAGTCACATCCGTATATATAATGTGACTATTTTATACCAAAAGTGCCGGTTTTACAAGCGGTGTTTATTTGCAGAAGAATAAGCCAGAAGCCGGCGACCAAAAGCGCAGCGCCGTGACCCCGAGAAACAAGTGCAAAACCGAGAGCGGCAATAATAAAAGAACCTAAAAAACTGAGGGTGGCGGAGGCTGTCCGACCACGAGCTTCCCCCAGCCAAAGACAAAGAAGCTTTTTCGCTATGCGACCGCCGTCCAAGGGCATCAGGGGAAGAAGGTTGAAAAGGTTCAGAATAAGGCCTATTCCTGCGCACATGAAAAGAAATTGGTTTTTAAACGCCGCTCCAAGGTGAGCGCACAAAAGGGCAAAGGACAGTCCGAAAAATGGCCCGAAAAAGGCAATTACAAGGCTGCTTTTCAGCGACAGCTCTCCGAAGCTGTGAATGGTAAGTCCGGTGACATCGGCGCAAATTGCCGTGGGGCGAACGTCGAAAAGGCTCATGGCCGCCAAATGCCCCAGCTCGTGGAATAAAACACAGGGAAGAAGGGCGAAAAGAAGATTGTCCCGGTCAAAGAACCATATGACGGAGAGAAGCAGAAGGAATCCACCGCTTATCTTGAACCTTATGGGAGGATGCTTTGCCGTATTCACAGGTAAAACTCCGGATTTAGGAATGTGCCGTCGTGCCTTATTTCAAAATGAAGGTGTGGTCCGGTGACCTTGCCGCTGTGACCGGTGATGGCAATGGTGTCGCCAAGGTTTACATAATCACCGGAGGCGACTAAAATTTTGCTGCAGTGGGCGTACAGGGTTACGTAGCCGTTGCCGTGGTCAATCATTACGGTAAGGCCATAACCGGTATATTCGGCAACGGAAGCTACAGTTCCGGCGGCAAAGGCTTTTATGGGGTCGCCGTCCAAAAGGTCCATGTCGGTTCCGTAGTGAAAGCGAACGTCGCCGTAGATGGGATGCAGTCTGAAGCCAAAGCCGGAGCCGGTGCAGACTGTATCTGTACCGGGGCTTGCATATTCAAAGGGTAAAGCCGGTATATCGTAGCTCACATTGGCGGGGACGGCATATTCGGAAAATGCGGCTTGAGCCTCCATGTAGGCTGCAAGCTTTTGCTCCTGCACGGAAGGCTCGGATATCGGCTCGGGGGAAACTTCCGGCAGAGGCGGCAGGGCAGAGCCGCCAGAGGAGCACCCCATTGCGATGACGGGTACGTGGGAGGCACGGGCCTCCGCATTATAAGAAATAAGGTTTTGAGAAACCATTTTTTCCAAAGGGAAGGCCTCGGAAACGTCGGGCGGAATAAGTGCCTGGGCGCTTATTTCCTCATTGTCAGACTCGTTTTCCCACACATATACGGGTTCATATTCGCCTGAAAGCTTTTGCCCCAGGGCGGAAATAAAGCCGCCATAGTCGGCAGTTTGCTCCTGGTGGGGAAGAATAAACTCCTGGAGCGCAAGGGGGGCATTGGGAAAAGCAATACGAACAAAGACGAGTAATGCAGCAAAGCCCGCAAAATATACGGTTTTTCCTTTCATTTTCCCTCCTTCGGGATTCTGCGAAAAAAAGTGAATACGCACTTTATTTATCAGAAAACCAATGTTATAATTAAAAAGTATATATTTGTAGGTGCGCCCTTGGCTTATGCCAAACGGCTTTGACATAGAGAGGAACAGCAAATGAAATTATGGTCAGGCAGATTTGATAAGAACACAGATGTGCTTGTGGATGAACTTAACGCCAGCATCGGCTTTGACTTCCGCATGTACAAACAGGATATAAAGGGCAGCCTTGCTCACAGTGCAATGCTTGCCCGTCAGGGAATTATTTCCATGGAAGATGCAGAGAAAATTGCAACGGGGTTAGAGGGCATTCTTGCGGATATCGAAGCAGGTAAGCTTAGCTTTGGCATTGATAGTGAGGATGTGCACATGGCAATCGAGGGTGAGCTTACCCGCCGCATAGGTGATGCGGGAAAGCGCCTTCACACTGCCCGCAGCCGCAACGACCAGGTGGCGGTGGACATTCGCCTTTACTTAAAGGAGCAGACGCAGGAGCTTAGGAATCTTGTGCTGTCACTTCTTGAAACGGTGAGCGGGCTTGCAAAAAACGGCTTGGATATTGTGATGCCCGCATATACCCACCTTCAGCGGGCTCAGCCCACAACCTTCGGCCACTACATGATGGCTTATGCAAGCATGTTCAGGCGTGATGTTACCCGACTTGAGGATTGCCTTGAGCGCATGGACGAGTGTCCGCTGGGAAGTGGCGCTCTCACCTCCACCACATATCCAATTGACCGTAAATTCACGGCGGAGGTTCTTGGCTTTGCCCGGGTTACACAAAACAGTCTTGATGGTGTTTCGGACAGGGATTTTGCCATTGAGCTAATGAGCGATATTTCCATTTTGATGATGCATTTGTCCCGCTTTTCCGAGGAGATTATCATGTGGTGCTCCTGGGAATTTAAATTCATCGAGCTGGATGACGCTTATTCCACAGGCTCCTCCATTATGCCCCAGAAGAAAAATCCTGACATTGCAGAACTGGTGCGGGGCAAGACAGGACGGGTTTACGGCGATTTAATAAGCCTTCTAACGGTTATGAAGGCGCTACCCCTTGCCTACAACAAGGACATGCAGGAGGACAAGGAACCGGTTTTCGACGCCTTGGACACCGTAAAAAAATGTATCCCCGTTTTCTCCGCCATGCTTGATACTATGAAGCTGCTGCCCGATAATATGCGTGGTGCGGCGCTTAAAGGTTTTATAAATGCAACGGACTGTGCTGATTATCTCGTAAAAAAGGGCATGCCCTTTAGGGATGCCTATACCATTGTGGGAAGGCTCGTTAACCACTGCGTTGAAAGCGGAGACAGCCTTGAATCCCTACCCATGGAGGAATACAAAAAGCTCTCAGATGTTTTTGAGCCGGACGTATACGAAGCCATAAGGCTGGAAACCTGTGTTTCCATGCGAAAGGCTTACGGCGGACCGGCAAGAGAAAGCGTTCAAAAGCAAATTGAGAACGTTGAAGCATTCCTTGAAGAAAGAGCGAGCAAAGGGGAGGGACAATGATGAAAAAGACTTTTGGAATCGTACTATCGGCACTGATGCTGCTTGCATCTGTGCTCCCGTGTTTTGCTCCGGCAACAAATGAAGAATTTTCCGAATCCGGTTACATAGTCAAGCTGAACCAGGGACAAGAAGCTCCGGAGCTTCTTGAAATAAGCGCCGAGGCCGGACTTTACAAGGCGGAAAGCCTTTCCCAGATAAGGGCGCTGGGCGACGCCGTTGAATATTTTGAGCCGGACGGCAAGGCGGAGCTTGTGGGACTAACCAACGATAAGTTTTCTGATGAACAGTGGAACCTTTCCCAAATCGGGATAATCACCCCTTGGGGAAGAAACTATACCGGCAGCGGTGTCCGTGTTGCCGTTATCGACAGCGGTATAAATAAAGGACATGAGGATTTTAAGGGTGCAAGCATTGCCAAGGGCAGCAACATGCTTGACGGCTCCTCCGATGTTACCGACGATACAGGCCACGGTACCTTCGTTGCCGGTGTGCTTGCCGCACAGTGCAACAATGAGCTGGGTATTGCCGGTCTTTGCGATGATGTTACCATTGTGCCGATAAAATGCTTCTCCGGACGGGAGACAGACCTTTCTTACATAGTTTCCGCCATATATGAAGCGGTGGATATTTATGACTGCGACATAATAAACCTAAGCCTCGGCAGCGGAAGCAATACAACGAGCCTTCGTCAGGCTGTAGATTACGCGGTGGGCAAGGGCGTAATAATAATCTCCGCTGTAGGCAACAACGGCACAACAAAGTATCAATACCCTGCAGCATATGGTAATGTTATCGGTGTTGGTTCTGTGGGCAGGACGGACGGCGTGTCCGGCTTCTCTCAGAGAAACGATTCCGTTTTTGTTACCGCCCCCGGTGAAGATGTTTGCGGCCTTGGAAATGATTCAAGCAGTGCCTATGTTAAAGGTGAGGGTACAAGCTACTCAACGCCACATGTTACGGCTGCGGCGGTTATTATGAAGCAGTTTGCGCCCAATTCCGACTATGAGGATTTGGCGGAGCTTTTGAAGCAGACCTCAAAGGATTTGGGGAAAACCGGCTTTGACACCAGCTATGGCTGGGGGCGGCTTGACTTAACCAAGTTTGTTGAGGCCATGGAAGCATATAGCTTTGTGGACATTGGGGAGGTTTTTCCCGATGTTGCTAACCATTGGTCCAAGGAATATGTTGAGTACGTGTACAACATGAAATACTTCAACGGCTATGAAGCCGGCGTCTTTGCTCCGGACAAAACCATGACGAGGGGCATGTTTGTTACCGTGCTCAGCCGTATGAGCGGAGAGAATATATCCGGCTATACAAATGTCTTCACCGACGTTGCGTCCGATGCCTACTATGCCCAGGCATGTGCGTGGGGTGCGGCAAAGGGAATAGTTTCCGGCCTTGGCGGCGGAAAGTTTAATCCGGATGGAGTTGTTACCCGTGAACAGATGGCGGCGTTTTTGTACCGTTATGCTGCGGCCTACGGTACTCTGGGCGAGAGCTACGGCGAAGCTGTTATAAGGGACTATGCCGACAATGGGTCCATTTCCGGCTGGGCAAGAACCGCGATGATATGGGCAGTTGGCAGCGGTCATATTACGGGAAGAGACGGAAATAAGCTCTATCCCGCAGACAGTGCCAAGCGTGGAGAGGTAGCGACTATGATTACAAGGTTTGCCACAAACGTTGCGTAATTAAGGAGATAAGTCAAAATGCCACAGAAAGTTTTGGAAAACATATATAGAATACAAGTGCCACTGCCCAATAACCCCCTTAAAATCCTTAATAGCTACGTTATTATGGGCGGCGAGAGAAACCTTATGATAGACACGGGCTTTCGCCATCCCGAATGCTTGGAAGCGCTGCAGGCGGGCATGGCAGAGCTGGGACTGAATATGGAGAATACGGACATTCTTCTGACCCATCTGCACTCCGACCACACAGGGCTTGCACCGGATATTGCCTCGCCGGAGACAAAGGTGTTTATCAGCCGTGAGGAGCTTCCCTGGATGTTTGGGGAGACAAGGAAAAACAATTGGGCAAATGACAACATAAAGCTTAGACGAGCGGGATTTGACGTTGAAGCGCTAAAAACCTCCCTGCAAAAGGCCCCCAGCAGGGGCATGGCATCCGATCCGGACTTTGACAGATTTACCCCCGTTGATGACGGGCAGGTGTTGGAGTACGGCGGGTATTCGCTTAAGGCGGTTCTTACGAGGGGACACACTCCGGCGCATATGTGCTTCTGGATGGAACAGCAAAAAACCATGTTTACCGGCGACCATGTGCTTTTTGACATTACTCCCAATATAACCTATTGGGCTGAAATGGATGATGCACTGGGTGACTACATGAAGAGTCTTGAAATGATAGATAAATACGATGTTTCCCTTGCCCTTCCGGGACACAGGGAAACGGGTAATTTCCATGGACGCATCGCATATTTGCTGGAGCACCACAAAATGCGTCTTGAAGAGTGCTTAAATGTAGTGAAAAATAATCCGGGTCTTTGCATTTGCGATATTGCCGGCAAGATGACATGGAGAATTCGGTGCAGCTCCTGGGAGGATTTCCCCATGAGTCAAAAATGGTTTGCTGTGGGTGAATGCCACAGCCACCTTCGTCATCTGGAGGTTCAGGGTAAGATTCGGGGAGACTACAGCAAGGACATTATTACCTACGAAGCTGTATAAGCAGAATAAAAAACATCCGCCATGCTGGCGGATGTTTTTTTACCATTTTTTCTTATTACATACCGTTTTTCGCCAAATTTTCCCCTAGGCGAAGCAGTATAATCTTTTCATTGTCTAAAGGGGCGGTAATAACGTGATCAAGCAGAGTTCGAAGAACCCGGCCAATCTCCGTGCCCTCAAGACCCAGCGCCTTCAAATCGCTGCCGTTTATATTGAGAGTATCAAGGGTGCAGCACTCGTCTGAGAATAAAACTCGGCGAAGTTGAAGAAGATGTCCGCTGCCATAAAGCGCATCCGACGAGGCAGCAGCGCAGTATGCCGTGTCCACGCCATGTGCGGCCACCAGCCGCTTCCAATATACGGTATCCATGGAGTCATTGGAATGCTCGCAGCCCTTTGCTGCGGCGTGTAGCGTAGAAGAGGGAAGCTTCAGAGCTTTAAGAAAGGCACCGGGGTCGCTTATAACTCCGCCACGCATGAGCAGTGCACACAAGCCGGACCAGCGCAAAAGCGGCGTTTTGGGCAGACGGCGCAGGGCGGAAAGGTCGCAATAAATGGGGCAGATACCGGGAATGCCACAAAGAAGCCCCAGGAAAATCATATCTGATATAAGCTGGGGGCGGGGGGATAAAAGGGCTTTTTCAAGCTCTGCCGAAATACGCTCTGCCGCAAGAGTGACGGCAAGAGGAGCATTTTTGGAAATGGCGGCAAGAGTGCTTTTTTCAATTTCAAAGCCCAAGGCGGCGGAAAAACGCAAAGCTCTCAGCATCCTTAAAGCATCCTCGGAAAAGCGACGCTCCGGTTCGCCCACACAGCGTATGATTTTTTGGGAAATATCCGCCACGCCGCCAAAAGGGTCACAAAGTCCGCCGGACAGGGGGCAGGCAATGGCGTTCATGGTGAAATCACGCCGCTGAAGGTCAGTTTCTATGTCCGACACGAAGGAAACAGAGTCGGGGTGGCGATTGTCAAGATACTGCCCGTCACTGCGGAAGGTGGTTACCTCCACAGGGCGGCCGTTTATAACCACAGTAACCGTGCCGTGGGCTATGCCCGTGGGGCGGCTGTGGGGGAAAATCCTCATTATGTCGTGAGGAGCGGCAGCAGTGCATATGTCCCAGTCGTGGGGACGGCGCTCCATTAAAATGTCCCGTACACAGCCGCCCACAAGGTATGCGGGAAAGCCGTGACTTTCAAGACGCAGTAAAATGCTTTGAACATATTTAGGCGGTGAGGGAATATCCATTGCGTTTCTCCTAAAATCGGGATTGAGTATGGGAATTATCAAAGATGCGCACAGCTTTTTTTCCTTGTATTATAAAGACAATTGTATTATAATACAATTTTAGTTGATGAACAACATCAATGCAAGAAGCAAGTAAAAAAAGTCTTTTTTTACTTGCGATAGCCATGAAAGGACAGCTTATGACAGGCTTTGAAAAATATCTTGTACCCGGCACAAAAGGGCACCTTATCGGCATCGGCGGCGTTTCCATGTCACCCCTGGCTGAAGTGCTTGCAGGCATGGGTCTTAAAATATGTGGCTCGGACATGAACGAAAGCGAAAAAACCCAGCATCTTCGTTCACTTGGGGTTGACGTTTTTATAGGTCACAGGACGGAGAATTTGGCGGAGGACACACAGTTTGTTGTCCGCACTGCGGCGGTTCATGATGAAAATCCGGAGATAGTTGCAGCCCACCAAAGGGGCATACCTGTTTTTGAGCGTACCCAGGCTTGGGGCGCAATAATGAAGGACTACGAAAATGCCCTGTGTATTTCCGGTACCCACGGGAAAACAACCACCACCTCCATGTCAACCCATATCCTTATGGCAGCTCAGCGTGACCCCACCGTTATGATAGGCGGCACACTCCCGCTGCTTCAGGCAGGGCACAGAGTGGGGAAGGGTGATACTATAGTTCTTGAATCCTGCGAATACTATAACTCTTTCCACTCCTTTTCACCCACTATTGCTGTGGTTCTGAATATTGAAGCGGATCACCTTGATTTTTTCAAGGATTTGGAGGATGTTAAGGCATCCTTCAGAAAATTTGCGTCTTTAGTACCCGAAAACGGCTATATTATTGCCAACGCAGATGACAAAAACACTATGGATGCACTTGAACCGCTGGGACGGAAGCTTGTGACCTTCGGCCTTTCAAAAAAGGCTGATGTCTCCGCCGAAAACATTGAGCAAAAGGGCGCGCAAACAGAATTTGACATTATCCACAAGGGGGAGTTTTTCACTCACGTAAGCCTGCGGGTTCCGGGGCTCCACAATGTGAAAAATGCCCTCGCCGCCACCGCAGCCGCCATTTGCCTTGGCATTGATCCCACAGCGGTTACCTATGGCCTTGCGGGCTTTACGGGGGCAGGCCGCCGTTTTGAGTTCAAAGGAAAGTACAACGGAGCGGATGTTTATGATGACTATGCCCATCATCCGGGGGAGCTGAAGGCTCTTTTGGATGCGGTGGAGCCTTTGGGCTATAAGCGCATAATCGTCGTATTTCAGCCCCATACCTATTCCCGCACAAAGGCTTTGTTCAACGATTTTGTGCAGCAGCTTCGCCGACCTGACCTTGCCTATCTTGCGGAGATATATGCCGCCCGGGAAAGCGACACCTTGGGCATTTCTTCGGCTGACCTTGCAAAGGAAATTCCCAACGCTCTGCATTTCCCCAGCTTTGAGGAAATTGAAAAGAGCCTTAGAATCACGGCTGCCCCTGGGGATATCATCCTTACGGTGGGCGCAGGGGATGTCTATAAGCTGGGCGAGCGCCTTGTGGACGAAAAACTGTTCTAATCAAAAAAACCATACAGTGGCACTGCTTGAGCACCCCCCAATAAGGGTGTTTACGAAAAAGAATTGTTAAGCATGTCAGCCAAACGATAGCCCATGAAATCGTAACAGCAGAATTTATTTATATCTATATGCAGCCACCCCACGAACCATAAAAGTTCGTGGGGTGGCTTGCTTGTGAAGGTTATTCAATTACCCTCGAAGGGAGCATCCTTTTTATAACACCCAGTTCAATGCTCATTTTACTTGCCATTGGCATTCACTACATTCAGAGTCGTGAATAGAAATTATTCCACCACAGATAGGACAGGTAAATATTTCTTTTTGTTTCAACATAAATGCCGTCAAACCATTTTCTTTTACAAAGTGGCTATTTGAAATAAGACTTGCACTATATCTGGTATTGTAACTTTTTTCAAGGGTTTTAATTAGCTTACACGGGTACTCGTCACACTCATAGCAATACGAAATACCTTTTTCGTGTACACAGTCTTTAATTTTACACTTGCGACAGTGCTCAGGTTTCCCGAAATCGCTGTTCAAGCAACCTGCACATGGTTTTTTATGATAGCAATGCTTATAGCAAACCATACAGTTCATTCCACAAGGAGCAAACATAATTGTCGATATCGGTTCTTTCGGCATTTTCAAAATAATTTCCTCCTCTGCAAGATTATATAAACTTTGCTCGTCCTACACCTGGGCCACAAATGCAGGAGATTATTTTTATATCCAGTATACCATGTCATCCCCAACCTGTACAAGATGACTTGTCGCAATTAAGCGCCGTGGGCGCAGCCACGTGACCCAAAGCGATAGGTTTGGAAATTAAGGCAGGAATAGGGGAATGTCCTGTCCCCGCAAAACCGCTTGCCATTAAAGGTGGCAACGACATTTTATTACTTTTGCACTGTCAAAAGACTGCCGGCTGATTTCTGCATAAGAAAAGCCGTAGGACGAAAATTATCCTACGGCTTTTCTTGAAAATTGAAAACATCCTTATTAGATTGGGGCATTTGCGGTGCCGCTTTTTTAAGCACATTTTGCGTTCAGCGTATTCTGCCCAAAAGAGTAAAAAAGGACAGCGCCAATCGACCCTCTTTTTAGATTTACATAATTATAATTATGTTACCAAACAAAAGATGGAGGCGTGTCCCATGGCAGTTAAGGAAAAGACCGGCAGCCCGAAGGCTGCGATTCTCTCAATTTCAGATGTTCAAATCAACCCACGAATACGGCTTGCCCTAAGTCTCTTCCTTAACTTTGTGTTGGGCTTTGGGATGGCCTGCGCCCGTGTGATGGTAAATCTGGCCCCCTTCGGTGTTGCCGTTGTGGGCTGTGCCGGAGCGGACAGCGGCGGGATATGCCGCCTTGCGGGCGCCTGTGCAGGCTACCTTCTTTTCGGCAGCTTTGACTGGGGCATACGCTATGTGGCAACAGCACTTTTGGTGTTTACCATAAGCTTCGTTTTCCGTCCCACCAAGCTAATTTCAAAGGCATGGTTCATGCCCGTCACAGTCACCCTAATATCAGGAATAACCTCATTTTTAAACTCCTTTGAATTCATAGACAGTTTCCCCAGCGCAGTAAGCATATTTTCTGAGGTGGTACTGGCAGGAGCAGCTACATACTTTTTTGGCCTTGCACTCAGCCGGGATACCGCGGCTACCGAGGAAGCAGAAAGACGGCACAGTGTGGGCATTCTCATCTTCTGCGCCTGCCTTTTAATGTCGTCAGTGCAGATTAAAATAATGGATGCCGTTTCAGTGGGACGCTTTTTCGCAGTCCTTATTGTCCTTACGGCGGGGTACAAGGGCGGAATGCTCCCAGGCTGCGCCGCAGGTACGGCTCTTGGCATGGCAATGGACATGGCCGTGGGAGAAAACGTATTTTTCGTAATGGCATATTCCTTCTCGGGACTTATAGCCGGAGCTTTTTCAAAGCACGGCAGGTTGCTTTTTCTCGTAAGCTATATTATTGCAAACGCCGTTGCAGTGCTTTGGACCTGGGGCTTTTCCCTGAAGCTGGAGCTAATGTACGAGGTTTTTGCGGCAACCGTCATTTTTGCTCTGCTGCCGGACAAATTCCTTGAATACGCAGGCAGCTTCGCCCAGCTTCCGGTACCGGGAACGGGGGAATCTGCCCTTCGCCGCTATGCGGCCTCCAGAGCCGAGAGAGTAAGCAGCGCTTTCCGTGACCTTTACGGAACGGTGTTCCGCAGTCTTACAGCGCCACCCAACGATAATGATGTGGCCACGGTATTTGACCGTGCGGCAGCTTCTGTGTGCACCGGCTGCAAGCGTAAGGGCGAGTGCTGGCAGCGGGACTATCTTGACACGCTGTCGGTGATGAACGACGCAACAGCCCCTATGCTGGAACGTGGTAAGCTTGTAAAAAAGGACTTGGCGGACCGCTTTGTGGAAAAATGCCCTGCCAGCGCGTCCTTTATCTCGGCAGTTAACAGCGAGCTTCGCGGGCTTATGTACAGGCGGCAGTTTCGCAGCCGTCTCAACGAAAACCGCACCGCTGCCTACGGGCAGTATCGGGAGCTTGCGGACATTATAGACGGTGTTGCAAGGGAGCTTGAATGCGCAAAGGGCTCAGACCCCCTGTCCGAGCGCAGGCTCAAGCGTTTTTTGCGGGCCATGGATATTGAAGCGGAGGTTTCCGTTTTCAGAGACAGCAACGGGAGACTCAGGGCGGTAATTGAAAGCGGAAGGCTTTCACCCCTTGTTCATCAGCAAAATTATCTTGAAATACTCTCCGGTGTTCTGGGCGTCCGTCTTTGCCGCCCCCCGTCTGAGGAAAACGAGGTGGGCAGCCGCCTTGTGCTTTCCGAAGCGGAGCCGCTTACCGTAAGCGTGGGTATTGCGGGAATGAAAAAGCGGGGCGAGCCGGTGAGCGGTGACAGGGGAACATATTTTAAGACAGATCAGGGCGTTCTGTGCGTTATACTTGCCGACGGGATGGGCAGCGGAGAGGATGCCGCAAAGGAAAGTATAAACGCCGTTCGTACCCTTGAAGCCTTTTTGCGGGCGGGTACCGACCCGGCTGTGGCCATGAAAATACTAAATTCCGTTCTCCTTCTAAAAAACGGAGAGGAGTGGGGATACTCCACGGTTGACCTTATGTGTGTTGACCTATTTTCCGGTGAAACCTGCTTTTACAAATACGGGGCCGCACCCTCCTTCGTGCGCAACGGAAAGGTTATCCGCAGGGTAAAGGGAGAGAGCCTTGCAGCGGGTGTCTGTGCAGGTGAGGGAAGCGTGCCGGATATTGTGCGCATGAAGCTAAAGCCCGGAAGTCTTGCCATAATCGCCAGCGACGGAGTTTTGGTGGAAAAGGAAGATACCTGGCTGCGGGAGCTTCTTTTAAGCAGTGACGGACAGGACACCAAGGCCCTTGCAAGGGAAACTCTTAAAGAGGCGGTAAAACGCTATGGATGCGAGGATGACATGACAGTATTGGCAATAAGAATGGACGAAAGAGTGTAGCAATGGATGATGATGTAAGGGAATGGGGAAAAATTGCAAAAGCGCCTGCCCGAAAACTGAATAAGTCACCCCGTCGGCGGTTAAACTGGAAACAAAAGGAACGACAGGGGGACGGTAATGTGGTAAAGGGCATTTCCCATAGAGTGATAGTTGTTCGCTCACCGGATGAGCGATATTTTGAAGAAGCAATTTTTGTGCTTCGGGAGGACGCACTGGGACTTAGCGGTGTTGACAGCGAAACCATTGTGCGGGAGGCGAGACGCATTGCGGGCTCCTATGTGAAGGGTGCGCCAAAGCTTAAAAAGACAAGCCTTATGAGACTACCGGCGCCCATATTTGCCGCTGCGGGAGCGGCGGCAACGGGGTTAATTTGGCTTACGGCCAGCTTGTGCGGTCTATAATAAACTTTTGCCGGACGGGGCATACCTTGAGTATAACCCGCCCGGCAATTTTTTGTTGTCAAAATCATTGTTTTATTAAGAGAAAAATGATAAAATATCTTAATATGTAACCTCGTGAAAAAGGAGTAATAAGCATGGATATCCTTATTCAGAATGCCCTGACAATTTTACCGGAGGACGAAATCAAGGTGTGCTCCGTTTACATTAGAAACGGCCTTATCGCCGCCATAGATGAAAGGCCGGAAGGCTTTATGGAAGAAAAGCTCATCGATGGTTCAGGAAGGCTTCTTGTGCCCGGCTTTGTGAATGCCCACACCCACATTTATATGAGCTGCCTTCGCAACCGAGCCGACGACTTGGGCTTCATGCCCTGGCTTTTTGACAACGTTATTCCCCTTGAAAATAAGCTTAGCCATGAGGATGCTTATTGGGGAATCCAGCTTGGCTGCATGGAAATGCTTATGGGCGGCATAACAAGCATTCTCGACATGCATATGTTTCCCCAAACAACGCCCCGTGCCCTTGCCGATGCAGGTATAAGGGCGGTTGTCACCCGTGGACTTCAGGGGGGAAGGGACAATATGGAGGGGGGAGAAATGCGTATAAAGCAGGCGCTGGATGAAAAGCGTGAGTTTGAAAACGTTCCCACCTTAAGCTTTATGCTGGCGCCCCACGCACCCTACACCTGTGACGACGAGTATTTAAAGCACATTGCAAAGCTTGCAAAGGAGCTTAAGATGGGCATACATGTCCATCTGTCTGAAAGTGAGGACGAGCAAAAAACCATCCGTGAGCGCTATGGATGCACCCCGGCGGAGCTTTGCGACGATTGCGGTATTTTAACGGAGAGCACCGTTTGTGCCCACTGTGTTTATTTAAGCGAAGGCGATATTGAGCTTCTTGCAAAGCGGGGGACCAACGTTGCCCACAATCCGGCAAGCAATATGAAGCTGGGCAACGGCTTTGCACCGGTGGAGAGTATGCTTAATCACGGTGTCAATGTGGCCTTGGGTACGGATGGCTGCTGCAGCAACAATAACCAAAGCATTTTAAAGGAAATGCAGCTTGCCGCCCTTATCCACAAGGGAACGGCGTGCAGTCCTACGGCGGTCAGCGCAAAGAAGGTTTTTGACATGGCAACGGTGAACGGCGCAAGGGCACTGGGGCTTCAAGGTGTGGTCGGAGAGATAAAGCCCGGCATGGCAGCGGATCTAAGCATTTTCAATTTGGATTATCCCGGCTTTTTCCCCTTGGGTGAGCCAAAGGCTGCGCTGTGCTATGCAAGCGCAGGGCTTCGGGCGGAAACCGTGCTTGTAAACGGTCGGGTGCTTCTTGAAAAGGGCGAATATAAAACCATTGATGCAGACAGGGTCAAGTTTGAAATAAATGCGCTTTCAAAGCGCCTGAATTCTTAATTTTTGAAAGGAAGTACAACTATGAGCGACGTTAGAGACATGAGCCTTTCACCCCAGGGCGAAAAGAAAATAGCATGGGTATCACGTAATATGCCGGTTTTGAACATAATCGCAAAGGACTTTGAAAAGACAAAGCCCTTTGCAGGACTTAAGCTTGCACTTTCCATACATTTTGAAGCCAAAACCGCTTATCTTTGCCGTGTTCTCGCCATGGGCGGTGCTGAAATGCATGTTACAGGCAGCAATCCACTTTCAACCCAGGATGACGTATGTGCTGCTGTGGCGGCAGGCGGCATTGATGTTCACGCCTACCACGGCGCTACTCAAGAGGAGTATGATCGTCACCTTTGCGAGGTGCTGGAGTTTGGGCCGGACATTATTATTGATGACGGGGGCGACCTTGTAAGCCTTATGCACACGAAGTACACCCACCTTATTCCCAAGGTTATCGGCGGCTGCGAGGAAACCACAACAGGCATCCACCGCCTTCGCACAATGGCAAGGGACGGAGCTTTGAAATTCCCCATGATAATGGTGAACGAAGCGGACTGCAAGCATCTTTTTGATAACCGCTATGGCACAGGTCAGTCCGTTTGGGACAGTGTGGATGCTACCACAAACCTTATCGTTGCAGGCAAAATTGTCGTTGTAGCCGGTTATGGCTGGTGCGGCAAGGGTACAGCCATGCGTGCAAAGGGTCTTGGCGCAAGGGTCGTTGTTACCGAGGTTGACCCCATTAAGGCTATTGAAGCAAATATGGATGGCTTTGACGTTATGCCTATGGAGCAGGCGGCGAGTTTAGGCGATATTTTCGTTACGGTTACCGGCTGTAATGACGTTATTCGGGGCGAGCACTATGCCCTTATGAAGGACGGGGCAATCCTTTGCAACGCAGGCCACTTTGACGTGGAGATAAACCTTGTGGAGCTGAAGGCCATGGCCAAAAATCGCTATGAAGCCCGGCATAATATCGAGGGCTTTGTCATGGAGGACGGCCGCACCATTTTTGTTATAGGCGAGGGAAGGCTTGTAAACCTTGCCTCCGGTGACGGACACCCTGCCGAGATAATGGACATGAGCTTTGCAATACAGGCCATGAGTGCAAAATATCTCGTGGAAAACAAGGGAAAGCTACCTTGTGATGTGGTAGCTGTTCCCAGAGAAACAGACCTTAAGGTGGCATCCTTAAAACTTGAAAGCATGGGCGTTTGAATAGATTCCCTAAGCAGTGAACAGGCAAAGTATCTCGGCATTTGATTAGAAAAGCGGTGGACTCATTGTAAGGCGTGGGGGATACACCGCTAAAAGGAAGGGTGAGCAATTTGGAAACCAAGGATTATGAGACCTTGCGGGACGAGCTTCTGGAAATGCTTGAAAACAAGCAAATGAAGCTTTTCAAGGAAACGCTGGAAGAAATGAATGAATTTGACGTTGCTCAGTTCATTTCAGAGCTTCCCAAGCGAAAAATCGCAATGGTTTTCCGATTGCTTTCAAAGCAAAAGTCTGCGGAGGTTTTTGCAAACCTTGAGCTTGAAGAACAGTCCTATATAATTGAGTGCATTACCGATACGGAGCTGGGCGAAATAATTGAAGAGCTGTATCTGGACGACGCCGTTGACCTTTTGGAGGAGCTTCCCGCAAATGTTGTAAAGCGTGTTATGCGCACGGCAAAGCCGGACACAAGAAGGCTCATAAACCAGTATCTTGAATATCCCGATTACAGTGCCGGAAGCATTATGACGGCGGAGTACGTGGACCTTAAAAGGTACATGAACGTGCGCGAATCCATTGCCCGCATTCGCAGAATTGGCGAGGACAAGGAAACAATCTACACCTGCTTTGTAGTCAGTAGTGACAGAAAGCTGGAGGGAGTTGTCACGGTAAAGGATCTGCTTCTTTCCGATGACGAGGCCGTTATCAGCGACATAATGGACACAAACGTTATTCACGTTACCACAACCGATGACCAGGAGGAGGTTTCGGCGCTTTTTTCCGACTATGACCTTTTGGCTGTGCCGGTGGTGGACAAGGAAGGCCGCCTTGTGGGCATCGTCACCGTTGACGACGTTATCGACGTTTTGCAGGAGGAGACCACTGAGGACATCGAAAAGATGGCCGGTATTACCCCCGGTGACAAGCCCTATGCCCGAGCGGGTGCTATTGACATCTGGAAAAGCCGCATACCCTGGCTTATGCTTCTTATGATCTCTGCAACCTTCACGAGCATGATAATAAACCGATTTGAGAATGCTCTATCCGCCTGCGTGGTGCTGATTGGCTTTATTCCCATGCTGATGGGCACCGGCGGAAACTCCGGCTCTCAAAGCTCCACGGCAGTTATTCGAAGCCTTTCTTTGGGAGACATCCAGCCAAAAGATGTTTTAGCTGTGATGTGGAAGGAAATTCGTGTGGCGGCTCTCTGCGGGCTTACACTTGCCACGGTGAACTTTGCAAAAATGTTTGTGGTGGACAAGTTCCTTCTGGGCAATGCTGAAATAACCGTTCTTGTGGCTGCGACTGTTTCTCTCACCCTGGTGTTCGTGGTTGTGTTTGCAAAGGTGGTGGGCTCTGCGCTGCCGCTTTTGGCGGAAAAAATAGGCATTGATCCTGCCGTAATGGCAAGCCCGCTTATTTCCACAATTACAGACGCAGTTTCCCTTCTTATTTACTTCACAATCGCAAGCTTTGTTCTTTTTTAAGTAAAGGCTTTCATGAAAGGTAACAAATGAACATTGATTCCCTTGTTCAGCGAATGCTGATGCTTCTTCTTATTATAGCGGTTGGATACACCGCAAGGAAAACTAAATTATTTAATGAGCAGGGGATCGAGGCAATTTCCAAGCTGACCGTGGATGTGTGCATAGGAGCACTGATACTGGGCTCGGTTATGAATATTGAATGCCGGCTTTCAAGAGCGGAGATTCTTATTTTAATTGCAGCCTCCTTCGGCGCACACCTAATTATGTATGCCATTTCACTGCTGGTTCCAATTCTCCTTCGTGTACCCAAGGAAAAAAGAGGAATATACCACTGCATGGGAACCTTTGGAAACTGCGGCTTTATGGGCTATCCCGTGGTGGCGTCCCTTATGGGAGCGGAATATGTTATTTATGCTGCCATATTCACAATACCCTTTAATCTAATGTGTTTTTCCCTGGGTGCATATATGGTTTCAGGAAAGGAAAAGAGACTTAAACTAAACCTGAAAAGCTTCGTAAATACACCGTTAATTGCATCGCTTTTGGCTCTTATTATCATTATGCTGAATATTAAGGTGCCAGAGGTGATTGCACAAACCGCACGCACAATAGGCGATATTACAGTTCCGGCATCCATGCTGGTTATTGGCGGAACTCTTGCGGGAAGCAGGCTAAGCAAGGTTTTTTCCGATTTTAGAATATATGTGTTTATGGTGTTTAGGCTTCTTATTATGCCGATTGCCGTGTACTACATACTTGGACTTATAATAGAAAACGATATTATTTTGGCCATATGCACGGTTTTATCCGCAATGCCGGTGGCGACGGCATCAACGATGATGGCGTATAGCTACGGAGGAGATGCGGAGCTTGCGTCAAAGGGCGTTTTCATGACCACCATACTTTCGGCAGTCACGATTCCTTTTGTGGTTTCCCTGCTTCTTCTATGACCGCAATAAAAAAAGCGAAGCCAAGTGGCTTCGCTTTTTTTATTTTGGGACAGCTTGCTTTTTGTATTGCATCACGGTGAACACGGCCATTGCCACGGCGAAAAGAAGGATAAAGCCCTCGGTCATCCACATGTTGAATTTGAAATATGGCATAAGAAATACAGCTCCGAAGTTTAAAGTCGTATGAATAAAAATAGCAAGAATAAGATACCAAGGCGCCCTTTCACGGACAGATTTCATCACCATAACCGACAGACCAATGTGAATAACAATGGTTAAAAGACGCTCGACTCCGCCGGCAAGTACGGAGGCGGGAAGAATGCTTCCTAATAGGGAGGCGGGGGCACGAAGCTGCACTATTAGGTAAAAAATCAAGCTTGAACCCGTCAAGGCAATGGCCTCAATGCCACCGTGACCGAGGCCAAAGGTAATGGCGTCTCCGCAGGAGCGCTGAGTTTTAAGAAAATATCGCATAACGAGGAAACGACCTATTTCCTCAAAAAGAGCAGCGCTCAAGGAAAGAAAAATGACGTTTAGATAAGGCTGGGTAACGGACATTATTATGTACCAGCTCTGCTTTTGTATCACATATTCAAGAAGGGGCATACGCAGAAGAATTTGAAAAACTGTGAAGCAAAGAGCACCGGCTAAAAGGGGCTTCCACAGCTTTTTCTTTTTTCTGCAGAGCAACAGCGCCAGAACTATGGGTAAAACAACAACAACTGCAATGGATATGCAAAGAGCAAGGCTCAGCATGTGCCATCACCTCCGAAATTTGGGTTAGCGCCGCTTTGGAAAGCGGACAAATCCCGCAGAGCAATGTAAAAGTTTATGTTAGTGATAATCTGATATGGAGTTACCCATATGGCGACAAAGGGTACAAGCGTAAGAAGCTGCCAACCCACAAAGGAAAGATCCAGAACAAAAAGCTCCCATTTTCGCCCAAGCATCATAAGCTTGCTTAGGTTTATACAGCTAAGGGCGCTCATTTTCGGGTTGTCAAGCATGATGTAAAAGGACATGCGGTAACGGTAGCTCGCCATAATGCCGGGGAGAAACATGAAGGGCAAAAGAACGAGTAAAATGGATAATAGGGCAGATGAATTGCCCAAAGATGGGTACAAAAGCATTATAATAATTGCCCCGGGAATAATGCCGGCCAAGCTCCAAAGATAAGAAAAAAACCATTGAAGAATATTTAGCCAAAGCACCTTCCCGAAAATGGCAAAGCCATCAAAAAGGTTGCCGAAGGCAGGTAGCTTAAAGTGGGCGGCGTTGAAGCAAAAAATTATGATTCCAACGCCCATCATAAGATGCATAATACTCAAAGCAAGGAGAAGAATCGAAGAAATGGGGGTTAAGGATGCTTGCTGATAAAGCGCATCAAAAGCGGAATAGTCCAACGAAGCGCCGGAGATGGCGGCCTCCATTTGGGCTTCCAAGGCAGGTAATGTCTGTTTGAGTACATAAAAATCGCCGTTTATCATCATAGTAAGCCAGTTTAGCACTGTAGTTATGCCAACATATATCAGCGCTGCCAAAACCGGACTGGGTTTGGTGCGGGAAATTATAAGTTTTGCGTTATGCTTTATAGCCATGCGGTTTATTTTCATAGCGAGCCTCCGAAAGGTATCTTTACAGCAATCATATCACAAAGAGAGAGCCATTAAAACAGATATAATTGAAAAATCGCTGCAAATGTGTTATACTACCTCGGAATAAGTCATCGTACCCAAAGCATAAGCCTTCCGAAAGGAGCACAAACATGAACGAACTTCAA
>CAZJYY010000033.1:0-23195 GCA_964550315.1 uncultured Oscillospiraceae bacterium
CGATCGAGTCCATTCACCGGCGTCCTTTCTATGGGTTAGTTTTTGTTAGGGGTTAGGGGTAGTTAAGCGGCCTTCGTTGGTTTGGTGAATGAAACTGCACCAGATGCGGAAACAGTTGCCTTAATAGCACCAGTGCCGGTTTTATACAATTTAGAGCCAAAAGCGGTTTCTGGAACAATTGCTTTGACATCAGCATCAATGTCAACAGCAGGGGTTACGGTAGGCTCTGTAATTGAGTATGCGCCGGTTGAAACAGTAAATGTAATCACGATCTCACCCTCAAGGCCCTTTAATGCTGCTTCGGTTGCAGCAGCATGAGCAACTTCGCCCATGTAACTTTCATCAACACCAACCTTGGACTTTTCGACATACTGGATGTACTGGGGTACGAGGACTGCCATCAAAACGCCGAGGATGGCGATGACGACGATCAGCTCTACGAGGGTAAAGCCCTTATTATTCTTCTTCATAATTTTTCCTCTCTTTCGAAATGGAATTTTTAAATTTATCATAAACACTGCGTTTCCCCTAAAAGCGCTGTGCTTACTTCTTTTGTGTGTGCCCCTCACCAGGGGCGGGGGATATTGCCCACCGGGCAATGCACTTTTATTGTCCACGGGACAATGGGAAATATAATGACTGTGCCCCTAAAAATAAGTCCCTGCGGATTCGCCGAGAAATGGCGGGGGCAAAAGCCCCCTGCCGCCCACTAAAGGGGCTTTCTCTTTCTCAAAGAAAGAGAAACCACCCTTTAAATCCCAAAGAGAAAGACGCTGGGGGCGTTTCGATTTTTTACCGCTCGCCGCAATGCCGTTCCCAGCCGGCTTCGCAACGGCCGCCAACGGCGCGGCTCAACTCCTCCATGCTCGCTTCTTCCGCCACCGGCGGCGCTCGCATTCCGTCCCCCCAGACCCCCACAAACGAGGCAAAGGGGGCTCACGCCGCCCCCTTTCCAATCCCCTGAAAGCCGAGGGGCGAAAGGGGATGGACGAATAAGCACCGCAAAAGCGATTCTTTGCTGAGTTGAAAATATACGCACAAGGCGTGTAAGCCATAGGAGGCCCGTTCTCTACTTGGACTTCCCACTAATCTATAATGGTTAGGAGGGGTTTCCAAAGGGGACGGCTTCTAAAAAGTCCCCTTTGGCGTGTTTTCTTTTCGAATGAAATCGGTTTTCTTTTTCACGGCGAAAAAGAAAATGGATTTCGGGGTCCGTATAGGGGGATAGCCCCTATACTATTTCTGCCCTGTGGACAAGACAAGCCCCGATTAAACCCCACCGGGGTTTAAAGATTGTTCAGCCCATCATACATGCTCGCCATTGGTGCGATAACACTAAGCACGATTCCGCCGATTACTACTGCAAGAACAAGGATGATAAGCGGTTCAAGCACCGCCATAAGCTGCTCCGTTGCGGCCTTTACCTCGTCCTCATAATATGCGGCAAGCTTGGTAAGCATGTTGTCAATGTCGCCGGTGTCCTCGCCGATGGAGACCATTTGGTGCAAAAGCGGCGGGAACATGCCCCCCTCTTTAAATTGCTTTGCAAGGGGCGCACCCACCATTACCTGGTCACGAGCCTTCAAAACCTCCTCCTTGAACCAGATGTTGGTCATGGTTCCGGCGGTTATTGTCAAAGCGTCTATAAGGGGCAGACCTGCACCGATAAGGGTGGACAGAGTACGGGCAAGCCGTGCGGCAGAGGATTTTACAGTAAGATTTTTGGTGATGGGGAATTTTATAGCCGCCATACCGAAAAAGCGTGCTCCCGCAGGGGAGTTTTTAAAAATTTTAATGCCCAGAACCAGCGCAATTATCACAACGGCGCATATGTACCAGCGGGTTTGGATGAACTGGGAGGCGGCGATAACAAACTTTGTTATTGCCGGAAGCTCCGAACCCAAATCCTTCAGCATGTCCTCAAAGGCGGGGACAACGAAGCGAAGAAGAAGCACCACGGCAGCCACGGCGATTATGCCTATCATAATGGGATATGTGGTGGCTTTCTTAACGGTGGCCTTAAGAGTAGCTTCCTTTTCAAACTGGTCGGCCATTCGGGCAAAAGAAATATCCAGCGAGCCGGAGGCCTCGCCCGCCTCCACCAGGGTCACAAACATGGGAGGGAAAACCTCCGGAAACTGCGCCATGGCGTTGGCAAGGGTTTCGCCGTGTTCGATGGTTTTTTTGCACTCTAAAACGGCCTTTTTAAGTTTTTTGTTCTCCGTTTGCTCGCCCAGCATTTCAAAGGCGGTTATAACGGGGACGCCGGCGTCGATTATGCTGACAAACTGTCGGCAGAAAACGGCAAGGTCACGGGGCTTCGGCTTTTTTTCAAGGAAGGAGATTTCCAAATCCTTGTTAAGAACACCGGCCTCGTCAATGGACATTACGGTGCTGCCCTCTTTTTTAAGGGCTTCCATTGCGGCTTCCCGGGATTCGGCATCCATGCTGCCCTTTTTCTCTTTACCGGTGCTTAAAAGCACAACGTAGGAATAGGTGGACAAATGATCACTCTCCTGTAGTCTCGGCGGAGTTCCCAATTTTCGGTGGCGGGAGCTACCGTGGAGACTTCGTTTCTCTCTTTAACGAGCCGACCGAAAAGGCACGGCTGCATGGGGTTTACATGAACTTTTTCATCATGGAGTTTCTGTCCTGAGAGTAGAACATGCAGTTTTCGCTGCTTATTTCCCCGGACATGTAAAGGTCATAAAGGGCGTCGTCCATGGTTTTCATACCGGCCTTGCGGTTGGTCTGCATAACCGTGGGGATTTGAAAGGTTTTCGCTTCACGGATGTGGTTTTTAATTGCGCCGTTGGTGAGCATGACCTCCATAGCGGCGACACGCCCCTTGCCGTTTGTCTTGGGGATTAACTGCTGGGACACCACGCACTCCAAAACGTCCGCAAGCTGAGTGCGGATTTGCTGCTGCTGATAAGGGGGGAAAACGTCGATTATACGGTCAATAGTGCTGGCAGCGCCGATAGTGTGCAGGGTGGAGAAAACAAGGTGGCCTGTTTCCGCCGCAGTAACGGCGATGGAAATCGTTTCAAGGTCACGCATTTCGCCAACGAGAATAACATCCGGATCCTGACGCAGGGCGGCACGAAGAGCACTGGAATAGCCTTGGGTGTCCGTTCCGATTTCACGCTGATTTACGATGGACTTGGCGTGACGGTGCAGATATTCCACCGGGTCCTCCAGAGTTATGATGTGGTAGGGATATTTTTGGTTAATTACGTTGATGAGTGAGGCGAGGGTGGTGGATTTTCCGCTGCCGGTTGCACCGGTAACAAGAATAAGACCACGGCGCTTCTCCGTCATCTGAACAACGGCGGGGGGAAGGCCAAGCTCGCTGGGGTCGGGAATCCGAAGATTAAGGATTCGGGCAGCCATGGCAAGACTGCCACGCTGGTGAAAGGCGTTAACACGGAAGCGGCCAACACTTGCCAGAGAATAGGCAAAGTCCACCTCTCCGGTATCGGAAAGAATTTTCCAGTTTTCCTCGCTGGTTATTTCCTTTATTACCTGCTCGGCGTCCCCGGGTGTGCAAATTTCGTCGTTCATGTGGACGATTGAGCCGTTTACACGGCAGGATGGGGGCAAACCGGCGGTGACGTGAACATCAGACGCCTTCATTTCGACGGCAATTGTCATTAGTTCTGCAAAAGACAACATAAAAACTCTTCCTTATAATATAATATGGAAAATCAATCCATGCAAGAGATTGAGAGGAAATATGAGAAAATATTCCACTTTTCTTAAAGATTTCTATACCCAAAGACTTTAATTGTCGAAGGACACCTTCAGCATTTCCTGAATGGTGGTAACGCCGCTCAAAACGTACTTGGCGGCGGCCATGCGCAGTGTGTTCATGCCGCCGGAGAGGGCGGCGTTTTTTATCTCCTCCGTGGTGCCGCTTGAGGCGATAAGGCGCTTTACGGCGGGAGTGATTTCCATTATTTCAAACACTGCCGTGCGGCCATGGAAGCCGGTTTCGGAGCAAAGGCTGCAACCTCCCGGTTCGTACACATTGATAGGCTCGTCCGCCTCCACGCCAAGGAGCTTTTTTTCCTCCAACGTGGCTTCACGGGCTTTTTTGCAGTTGGGACAAAGCTTTCGCACGAGGCGCTGGGCGATAACGCCCACCAGGGAGTCCGCCAAAAGGTAGCTTTCAAGGCCCATGTCCAAAAGACGGGTGACGGTGGCGGCGGCGCTGTTTGTGTGCAGGGTGGAAACAACAAGGTGTCCTGTTATAGATGCCTGCACGGCTATGGAGGCGGTTTCATAGTCACGAATCTCGCCTATCATGATAATGTCCGGGTCCTGACGCAGAATGCTGCGCAGGGCGCTGGCAAAGGTAAGCTCTGCCTTGGGATTCACCTGAACCTGATTTATGCCGGGAATACTGGCCTCCACAGGGTCCTCAACGGTGATTATATTGACCTCCTCGGAGTTCAGCTCCGAAAGGGCGGTGTACAGTGTGGTGGACTTGCCGCTTCCGGTGGGGCCGGTTACGAGGAGTATACCATTGGGATTACCGAGAATGTGGTCGAAATGGCTCGTATCCTCGGGAGTTAGACCGAGTTCTGTTTTAGATTTTGTAAGAGACACCGTGTTTGCCAGTCGCATAACCACCTTTTCACCGAAGTAGGAGGGCAGCATGGAAACACGAATGTCATATTCGCTGCGGTCCACCATCATGGTAATTCGACCGTCCTGGGGCTTACGCTTTTCGGAAATGTCCATTCCGCCGAGTATTTTCAGGCGGGCGACAATGGCGGGAAGAAGGCTTATGTCGTAAAGCATCTTTTCCACCAGCACGCCGTCGATACGGTAACGGACACGGAACTGCTTTTCAAGAGCCTCAATATGTATATCCGAAGCACGGCAGCGAACCGCCTGCTCAATTATGCTGCGGACAATTTGAACGATGGGGGAGGAATTTAAGTCAAGCTCCGCTTCGGCGGCAAGGGCCTCCTTGGCCTGGCGCTCAAGACCCTTTTCCTTGGAGTACTGCTCGGCGGCGGACATAACCTCGTCGTTGCCGTAGTATCTGTCCAAAACGGCATTTATAGCCTTTGCGGTAGAAACACGAGGGTCGATTATGCAGCCGGTGATAATGGCTATATCGTCCTGCGCCACCATGTCAAGGGGATCTGACATGGCAAGGATAAGGGTGTTTTGGGAGTTGTCGTCAAAGCCGATGGGCATAACATTGTGCTTACGGAGTACAGTACCTGCCACAAGGGTGATAACCTCAGCCGGAATGTCAACTCCTCGCATATCTACAAAGCCGATGGCAAGCTGAATTTGCAGGGCCTTGGCAATATCCTCGTCAGAAACGGTGCCCAGGGAAATTAAGCAGTCGCCAAGGCGCTGCTTTGTGCGCTGCTGCATTTCCAGCGCTACGCTGAGTTCATCTTCACTTATGTATCCCTGCTCAATAAGGATGTCACCAAGCCTTAGCTTTCTCTTTCCCGGCATCATTTTTGCGTTACCCCACTATTTATTTGCGGCTGCAGTCCTACGGAGCTAACCGCGGCAAAGCAGCCATGCTTTGCTTATTGCACCTGTTTTTTCCAGGCGATAAATACACATTACCATTATACGGCAGCGGGCAAATGAATGCAACGACAAATATTATGTTAATCTGTTAAATTTCTACGGCAATTTTATAAATCTGCCACAATATGGTAACTTAATGCATGAAAAAGGCCCGGGGAAAGCAAATTCCCCGGGCCTTTTTCATGCGGCACGCACCGCATTTTATTGTTAACGCTTATTTAGACATAGCGTTGAGCTTGCTGGTGAGCTTAGACTTCTTGTTAGCCGCGGTGTTCTTGTGAACAAGATGCTTAGTAGCGGCGTGATCAATGGTCTTGACAGCAACCTTATAGGCGCTTTCGGCTGCTTCGCGATTGCCTTCTGCGACTGCCATGTCAAACTTTTTTAGTTCGGTTCTAAGTCTGGACTTTGCAGCTCTGTTCTTTTCGTTACGAGCCTTACCAATGGCGTCTCTCTTAGCCGAAGACTTGATGTTGGGCATTCTTTGGCCACCTCCTCCTATAAATGTTGCATTCCGCATTAAAAAAGCGCAATGTTCTGCGGATTTTTATTTTAACACTCGTCCTTACAATTTGCAAGTCTTTTTTTCATTATATATGGCTTTTTTTGCATAGAAGCGTCTACGGCACATAAAATAAGCAGAAATGGGGAGGTAATTTGCCGTGAAGGAGTTTTTGCAGCGCACAGATTTAGCAATTGAAAGCAGGGAACTGGCCCGGGGCAGCTCGGCTTCCGAGATAGAGGGCGTAAAGTATGAAACACAGGAATTATATGGAAATATTTGCCATTTGCTTGATGTCACCACACAAAACGGAGCACAGGAGCTTGGAAAGCCCGTGGGGAAGTACTTCACGCTGGAGTTTGACGGTTTAGTGCGTCGGGAAAGCGAAGCCTTTGCCGGGTGCACCTCGGCGCTGTCAGAGCTTATCTTAAAACTATTGGACGGCGTCCCAAATGCCCTTGAAAGGGTGCTTGTGGTGGGCTTGGGCAATCGGGACATTACCCCGGACGCCATTGGCCCTATAAGCGTTGAATCGGTTCTTGTCACACGGCATTTAAAGCAGCATATGCCGGAGGATTTTGCCGCGTTCTCACCGGTGTCTGTGATAACACCCGGAGTTTTGGGAACCAGCGGCATAGAAAGTGCGGATTACATTAAAATGGTGTGCGCGGGGCTTATGCCAAGCTGTGTGCTGGTAATAGACGCCCTTGCCGCCCGTTCATCAAACAGGCTTTGCCGGACGGTGCAGCTTACCAACACTGGTATTACACCAGGCTCTGGGGTGGGGAATAACCGTGCGTCCATCGACGCAGACTTTCTGGGCGCACCGGTAATAGCAATCGGTGTTCCCACGGTTATCGATGTTCGCACCCTGCTTGCAGACTGCGAGGCAAGCGACCGCCCGGATGCGGTTTCAAACGGTATGTTTGTCACGCCCAGAACTATTGATTCCGATGTTGCCTGTGTCTCACGACTTATTGGCTATTCAATAGATATGGCCTTGCACAAGGGTATATCTGTTGAGGATATTGACATGCTGGTGGGCTGATGTTTCACGTGAAACATCAGCTTAGGCTAGACGTGGATACAGGCAGAGAAAACAAAAATCCAATAGCATGTTTCACGTGAAACATGCTATTTTTATCAAAAGGATTGAAAACGGCAGGAAGGGCTGTTATAATTACATGCAGCAAATAGAATCGGAGATAAAAATTATGGGCAAGATCATAGCCGTGGTAAACCAGAAGGGCGGTGTAGGTAAAACAACAACTTGCATCAACCTTTCTTACGCACTGCATATACGGAATAAAAAAGTCCTGCTTGTAGACTGTGACCCTCAAGGGAACAGCACCTCCGGCATGGGCGGGGACAAAAGCACGTCTCCAAATATATACGACGTGATAGTAAACGGCGTGCGGCCCAAGGATGCGGTTGTGAAAACCCGCTATGGGAGCATAATCCCTTCAAACCTCAACCTTTCCGGTGCTTTGATTGAGCTTGTTGGTAAGGAAGGCAGGGAATTTATCCTGCGGGATGCCCTTGAAAAGATTAAAAGTAAATATGACTACATAATTATCGACTGTCCGCCCTCTCTTGAGCTGTTGACACTCAACGCACTGTGCGCAGCGGACAGTATAATTATACCCGTTCAGTGTGAGTATTTTGCGCTGGAGGGGCTTACCGACCTGATGAACACCGTAAAAACCATTAACAGGCGGCTTAATCCAAGGCTCAGCATTGAGGGAATAGTCCTTACCATGTATGACAGCAGAACGAATCTGTCCTTGGACGTGGAGAAGGAAATCCGCAAATACTTTGAAGATTTGGTGTATGACAGCGTGATTCCCCGCAATGTCAGAATAAGTGAGGCTCCCAGCCACGGAAAGCCGGTTATTGCCTATGACCGCTCGTCCAAGGGCAGCAGTGCCTACCTTAAGCTGGCAAACGAGCTAATTAAGAACCAAAAATAGCAACCAAGGAGGTCGAAATGGCCGAAAAATCAAATAAACGTGGTTTAGGGGCAGGCTTGGGCGCTCTTTTCGGAGAGGATAGCCTTCAGGAAAGCAGCTCCGGTGCGGTAAACGTACCTATATCAAAGGTGGAGCCACGGGCGGACCAGCCCAGAAGCGTTTTTAACGAAGAAGCTCTGCAGGAGCTGTCGGACTCCATTGCGCAATTTGGAGTTATTCAGCCCATAACCGTTAGAAAACTGGATTCGGGCTACTATCAAATCATAGCGGGCGAGCGCAGATGGCGTGCCGCAAGACTTGCCGGGCTTAGAGAAGTACCCATTCGGATAATCGAAGCGGACGACAAGCGGGCAATGGAACTTGCACTGGTGGAAAACCTTCAAAGAGAGGATTTAAACCCCATTGAAGAGGCAAAGGGCTACCGCACCCTGATGCAGGAGTACGGAATGACCCAGGAGGAAGCCTCCCAAAGCGTTGGAAAATCAAGGCCTGCGGTGGCTAATGCCCTAAGACTTCTGAATCTTTCCCCGCCGGTGATGCAAATGGTGGAGGCTGGAAGGCTTTCTGCGGGTCATGCACGGGCAATTCTTTCACTTCGAGCGGATGTGGAGCAGCTTTCGCTGTCTGAAAGAATAATTAAGGATGGACTGTCTGTGCGTCAGGCGGAGGCCGTGGCGAGCAAAATGTTAAAGGAGCCGAAGTCACCCGAGAATACGAGTAAGGGCAGCGAAATCAAGGTTGATTACATGGCTGAAATTGAAAAGAGACTTACTGCAGCCCTTGGCAGAAAAGTCGGCATAAAAGACAGCAAGGGAACGGGTAAAATAGAGCTTAGCTTTTATGGAAGCGACGATAGGGAAATCTTAATAGACAGACTATTGTCTCTTGGCAAGGATTCAGGAGGCGAAATTTAATGAATAGCTCAAAAAAAGGCCAGAATAGCAGCAAATACCCGGTTTTACCTTACATATTAGGGCTTTTTGTTGTGGTTGTTGTATTGGTTCTTTGGTCGTACCTGGCAGAAAACAAGTTGGACCATGGGAATGCTGCCGCCCAGTCCGGGGAATATACTGCAGAGATGGACCCGGAAAATTCCGTTTATACTAACATAAATCATATATTTTAGGAGAGAACGACATGCTGGACATTAAAATTATCAGGGAGAATCCCGAAGACGTTAAAACAAGGTTAAAGGCAAAGCTTGTGGACTGCGATGCCGCAGTAGATCGCATTTTGGAGCTGGACGGACAGCGCCGTGAGCAAATTGCAAAGACTGAGAGCCTTAAGAGCGAGCAGAACAAGGTGTCCAAGGAAATCCCCCAACTAAAAAAAGAGGGGAAGGATACTTCCGAGGTCATTTCAAAGATGAACGAGCTTAAGGAAGAGATAAAGACCCTTGATTCACAGCTTAAGGACATTGAGGATGAATATACCGAGCTTATGCTCAGCCTTCCCAATCTTCCGGACCCAGACCTTAAACCCGGCGGAAAAGAAAACAACCAGCCCATATGCTTCTTCGGCGGCGGAAAGCAGTACGATTTCGAGCTTAAAAACCATGTTGATTTGTGCACAGACCTGGGCATAATCGATTATGAACGGGGTGCAAAGCTTGCCGGCAACGGCTATTGGCTTTATAGGGGCATGGGCTCCCGCCTTGAATGGGCACTTTTGTCCTATTTTATGGAGACTCACGAGTTGGACGGCTATGAAATCGTGTTCCCCCCTCTCATGCTGGGCTACGACTGTGGCTTGACTGCCGGCCAGTTCCCCAAGTTCAAGGACGAGGTTTACTGGGTGGATTCTGATGGAGAGCAGCGCCACTTTATGCTGCCAACGGCGGAAACAGCCCTTGCAAGCCTTCATAGGGGTGAAATTCTAAACGAGGCAGATTTGCCCAAGAAGTATTGCTCTTACACCCCCTGCTTCCGTAGAGAAGCCGGCTCCTACCGCTCCGATGAGCGTGGTATGATTCGTGGTCATCAGTTCAATAAGGTGGAAATGTTCCAGGTAACCACTCCTGAAAAGTCAAAGGAAGCTTTTGAGGAGCTTGTTGTCAAGGCTGAAAGCCTTGTGAAGGATTTGGGCCTCAAGTTCCGCACCGTTAAGCTGGCCGCGGGCGACTGCTCTGCTTCCATGGCAAGAACCTATGATATCGAGGTTTATATCCCCTCCATGGGCGGATATAAGGAGGTTTCCTCCGTTTCCAACGCCCGTGACTATCAGGCACGCCGTGGTCAGATTCGCTTCCGTCGTGAGGATGGCGGAAAAATCGAGTACTGCCACACCCTCAACGGCTCCGGACTTGCCACCAGCCGCATACTGCCCGCCATTGTTGAGCAGTATCAGCAGGCGGATGGCTCTATCGAGGTACCCAAGGTGCTGCGCCGTTTCCTGCGTGGCCGTGAAATGATAACCAAAGAAGATCAGCTTCGTGTGAACATTAAAAGCGCCTTCTCCTGTGGCTGATAAATTACAAAAGAGATATAAAAGCACGCCACTTCTTAAATGAAGTGGCGTGCTTTTATTTTTATAATACACCATATGTAGTAATAATAAAAATTAAAACTCAATATATAGCGAACGAGAGAGCGGCAAAACCAAAATAGAAGCTACTCCTCAACAGTCCTTGCGGCAACAAAATCCACGCCGGTGTTCAGAACGTTTGACAATATAACATCCCCACGATTTACAGGGGTGGTAATTCGAACGCCGTCCAAAAGCTTCACCGCGTCAAAAACCAAGGATTTTGGAATAGCGCTGACGGTTTTTACGGGAAGGCGGCTGTGGGTCTTGCTTTTCAGACAAACCGTGGAGGTGACCACCCGACGAGGGTCACGAAGCTCGTTTGCGCCGTATATTGCGCCACGCTCGCAGCCGTTGCCGGTGACAGCGTAGCCATTTTCCTCGTCCACCTTAAGATGGCAGCCCTTTGGGCAGACAATGCAAATTAAATCCTTCATTTTACCGCCTCCTCAGCTACGAGAGTCAGTGTGCCGCCTTGTGCCTTTTCAAGTAAGACCCTGGGAAGGGCGATGCTTTCCATCTCGCCGGGAGCCATATGCTCCCGCTTAAAGACTGCAATTTCGGCGTCACCGTCCATTACCCTTATTCGGCTTTCGCCGAATACACGATTTACACGGAAAAACACCTTTTGAAGCTTTTCAATGCGCTGGACACGAAGGCGCTGGGGAACGGTGTAGCCCACGCCAAAGCCATTTTTAAGCTCAAGAGCCGTGTCTGCGGGCGAAGCTTCCCCCAGAACGAAATCCGCAGCGGATTCCCCGGCACGCTCGCTTTCGGCAGACACATAGTCCACCAAATCGTGAACGTGAAGCACGTTGCCGCAGGCGAAGATGCCCGAAGAGGAGGTTTCCATGTTTTCCCAAACAACCGGGCCGTTGGTGCGTGGGTCAATCTCAATACCGGCGCTGCGGCTAAGCTCATTTTCAGGAATAAGACCCACGGACAAAAGAAGGGTATCGCAGTCAAATTCCATTTCCGTACCGGGGATGGGGCGGCGATTTTCGTCAACCTTTGCCACAACCACACGTTCAACACGATTTTTGCCCTGAATGTCGGTGATCGTGTGGGAAAGGTAAAGGGGAATGTCAAAATCCTGCAGACACTGGACAATATTGCGGGTAAGTCCGCCGGAGTAGGGCATAAGCTCCACACAGGCAAGAACCTTTGCCCCCTCAAGGGTCATGCGCCGTGCCATAATAAGGCCAATGTCACCGCTGCCCAGAATAACGACCCGCTTGCCCACCATATAGCCCTCAATATTAAGATAGCGCTGGGCGGTTCCGGCGGTAAAAACACCGGCAGGGCGGGTTCCGGGAATGGAAATTGCCCCACGGGTGCGCTCACGGCAGCCCATGGCAAGAACAATTGATTGTGACTCAAAGTCTTGATAACCTATGGAGGGACTTACAACATGAACGTGACGATCATGGGTAATTTCCAGCACCATGGCGTCGCAAACGACCTCCACAGAAGTGTCGGAAAGCATTTTTATAAACTTTTCGGCGTATTCCGGGCCGGTCAGCTCCTCCTTGAAGCGGTGAAGCCCGAAGCCATTGTGAATGCACTGGTTGAGAATGCCGCCCAGCTCACGGTCACGCTCTAAAATAAGTATCTTCCGCAAGCCCTTTTCGTAGGCACGCTTTGCTGCGGCGAGTCCCGCAGGGCCGCCGCCGATTACAATAAGCTCATACATTTTCCGCTGCCTCCTCGCCCTTGGTTTTCCCCGTAAGAATAAAACTGCCCTCTAAATCCTCAGGCACGTCGAGAGGGGATATTCCAAGCTCTCTTGCGATTATTTCGCATACCCTCGGCGAGCAGAAGCCGCCCTGACAACGCCCCATGCCGGCACCTAAGCGCCGTTTTACGCCTGCGATGGAGCAAGGGGGGATGGAACTGTGGAGCACGGAGACAATCTCACCCTCGGTAACAGTTTCGCAGCGGCAGATTACCCTGCCGTAGCGGGGGTCATTTTTTATTAGCTCACCCTTCTCTTCGGGGGAAAGGAGCTTGAAGGTATGGGTTTTGCGTTCATCAACAAAGCTATCCTTTTTTTCAAGTGCAAGTCCGGCCTTTGAAAGAAGCTCTGCCATGTACTCGCCCATGGCCGGGGCTGCGGAAAGGCCGGGGGATTTTATGCCCGCAAGGTCAAAAAATCCCGATTGGTCAGGGCTTTCGCCGATAATAAAGTCGTCATGGTCAGAAATTGCACGAAGCCCCGCAAAGTTTCTGATATTATCCCGAAAAACAATATCAGGAACGGACTTTCTTGACGCTTGTGCAACATAGGCTAGGCCTGCTGCTGTGGTAGACCTGTCATCCTTTTCCTCAACACACTGGCTGTCCGGCCCCACAATAAGATTGCCGTGGATGGTTGGGGAAACCAAAACTCCCTTGCCGGCGGCAGTGGGACACTGGAAAACAACGGAGTGAACCGTGTCGCCCTGGGACTTATCCAAAAGATAATACTGACCCCTTGAGGGTGAAATGCTGAAGCTGCACGGGGAAATAAGTCCGTGTACCTCGTCGGCGTAGACGCCGGCAGCGTTTATGATATAGCGGCTTTCAAAACGGCGTCCTGAAGACGTTGTAACACAAAAGCGGTCTTCAAGCTTTTCAATTTTACACACTCTGCTGCTTAAATGAAGCTCCGCTCCGTTTTCAACTGCGATTTCGGCAAGCGCAACAGTAAGGCCCATGGGATCAATAACCCCGGCGCTGGGTGCGTGAAGCGCACCCAAGACATTTTGGGAAACCTTAGGCTCAAGCTCACGCACCTGAGAAGAGGTCAAAAGCCGAAGATCTGGCACACCGTTGGCGTTTCCACGGTCATAAAGGGCTTTAATATGCTCCATATCCGCCTCATCAAAGGCTAAAACCAAAGAACCAATGCGCTTAAAGGGAACGCAAAGCTTTTGGCACAGCTCGCCGCAAAGAGCGTTACCTCGAACATTAAGCCTTGCCATAAGCGTTCCCGGCAGGGGGTCATAGCCTGCGTGGATTATAGCGCTGTTGGCTCGGGAGGTTCCGGTGCAAACATCGTTTTCGGCCTCCACAATTCCAAGCTTAAGCTTATATTTTGAAAGCTCGTACGCCACGGAAGCACCCACAACACCGCAGCCAACGATTAAAACGTCATACATTATTATAATCTCCTATTCGGCCCAGCTTCCGGCCCGTGATACGGCCTTTTTCCAGCCCTTCATATATTTTTCCCTGTTTTCCGGGGACATTTCCGGCTGGAAACGACAATCTAAGGTCCAGCTTTCACGAATGTCACTTATGCTTCCCCACACACCTGTTGCAAGGCCGGCAAGGTATGCCGCACCCAGGGCGGTGGTCTCCCGAATAACGGGACGGCTGATGGCGGCGTTTATTATGTCCGACTGGAACTGCATAAGGAAGTTATTGGCACTTGCCCCTCCGTCCACCTTAAGCTCACGAAGCTTTATGCCCGTGTCCTGCTCCATGGCGGAAATAACGTCCGCCGACTGATAGGCAATGGATTCAAGGGCAGCACGGATAATGTGGTTCCGATTGCTGCCTCTGGTAAGTCCCAAAATTGAGCCACGGGCATACATGTCCCAATGGGGGGCGCCAAGCCCTGTAAAGGCGGGTACGACATAAACACCGCAGTTGTCCCGTACCTTTTTGGCAAAATACTCGCTGTCCTCAGAAGTGGTGATGAAGCGCATCTCATCCCGAAGCCATTGAATGACAGCCCCGCCAACAAAAACACTGCCCTCCATGGCATAGCGTGCCTTGCCGTCGTCGCTGGCGGCTATGGTTGTAATAAGGCCGCTTTTGCTGCGGCAAAGCTCGTATCCGGTGTGCATAAGAAGAAAGCAGCCTGTGCCGTATGTATTTTTGGCATCTCCGGCGTCAAAGCAGGCCTGACCGAAAAGTGCCGCCTGCTGGTCACCGGCACAGCCTGAAATGGGAACCTGATGCCCCTCAAGGTTGACATAGCCGTAAATCTCGCTGCTGCTTCTAACATCGGGAAGCATGCTCATGGGGATGGTAAGCTCACGGCAAAGCTCCTCATCCCAGCAAAGCTTTTCAATGTCGAATATCATGGTGCGGGAGGCGTTTGTATAGTCTGTAACATGGACTCTTCCACCGGTAAGCTTCCAGATAAGCCAACTGTCAACTGTGCCGAAAAGAAGCTTTCCCTGCTCGGCAAGCTCCCTTGCCCCTTCAACATTGTCAAGTATCCATTTTATCTTGGTACCGGAGAAATAGGCATCAATAAGAAGTCCTGTTTTTTGCCGAACGGTGTCGGAAAGTCCTCGTGCCTTCAACTCCTCGCAGATAGGTGCTGTGCGCCGGCACTGCCACACAATGGCGTTATATACAGGAAGTCCGGTTTCCTTGTTCCACACGATGGTGGTTTCACGTTGGTTGGTTATGCCGATGGCGGCAATATCCGAGGGGCGAAGGTTGCTTTTGGCCAAAACCTCGTTGAGAACGCTGTACTGGGAGGAGTAAATCTCCATGGGATTGTGCTCCACCCAAGCTTCCTGAGGATAATGCTGGGTAAATTCCTTTTGAGCCACAGTGACGATGTTTTGCTCGTTGTCAAAAATAATAGCTCTGGAGCTGGTAGTGCCCTGGTCAAGGGCGATAACATACTTTCTCACGGCAATCTCTCCTTAGTCTATATGTTCCACAGCTCATTGCGTGTGGTTGAAATACAGCTTGCTCCGGCACTTAGTGCAGCAAGTACGTCGGACTTTTCACTAATAAGCCCACCGGCGATAACGGGAACTCGTGATTTTTTTTGCACCTCGGTAATTATTCTTGGCATAAGTCCGGGCAAGACTTCAATCATGTCCGGCTCTGCGCTGGTTATCTGCTTTTGCAAATTGTCAAGTGCCATGGAATCTAAAAGGAAAATGCGAAGGACGGTGAAAAGACCAAGAACATGGGCGTGCTTCACCGTTTGCGGGCGTGTACTTATAATACCGTCGGCAAGGGTATATTTTTTTATGAAGTCGACGGCGCTCTCCTTGTTGGAAAGGCCGTTAACAAGGTCGATGTGCACCACAACAAATTTCCCAGCCGCCTTAGCGCTGGCTATCTGCTCCGCAATCGTTCCGAGCTCTCCGCCAAGCAGGAAAACCACCTCGCAGGGAGAGCTTATGCAGGCTTTAAGGTGCTCGCAATCCTTTGCGGCGGCGATGACCGGACAGTTTTCAAATATGGTCATAATTTTTCTATCCATTGATTCCCCTCCCGAAATGGCCAAATGGCTTTAAAATGTGCCGGGCAGTTGCCCAAAATAAGAGCACGGACTAATAAAAAAAGACACACAAAGCACACACAGCGTTCACTGTGCAGCATTTGCGCATCTCACTTCTCAACAGCATATTATATTGCGATTCCTGTGAGATTATTTTACTGCATGACAGAGCGTTTTGCAACTGTAAATTATAAATACATAGGAAATGTTCGACACAAGTCCCGAAATTTAGACATTTTTCACAGTATTTTCACCATTTTTCTATAATTTTAAGCGCTTGTAATTTTTTGCCGCTGTGGTATGATAAATTTGTTAGAAAAATATGGCTGCAGTGAGCATTGAGATGTGCAGGCAATCTTTTGGATTGTTTGCGCATTTTTTCGTTTTCTGGGGGCTAAAAACAAAAGATGTTGAGAGAGGCGTAATTAGGAAAGGAGAACAAATGGAGAACGTAAAGAAAAAGGCAAAAATATGGCTGTGCATAGGCATGGCACTGATGCTTCTATGCATGATTGTTGTGTCGGTTGTTCAGACCGGCGGCGGAAAAATTCACATGGAGGAGCTGAAATTTGAAACAGAGTCCGGATATGCAATGAGCGCATATCTGTTTGTGCCCGAGAATGCAAGTATTGAAAACCCGGCTCCGGCTATTGTTACAAGTCACGGATACCTCAACAACAAGGAAATGCAGGACGCAAACTATGTTGAACTGGCAAGACGCGGCTTTGTGGTGTTGGCAATTGATCAGCCCTGCCACGGAGATTCCGATAACCCCACTCACATTCCTCTTTGGCCGCCAGACGGCGTTTATCAGGGCGCGCTTGCTCTTGCAAAAATGCCCTTTGTAGACGTTGAGAAAATTGGAATTACCGGACACTCCATGGGAGGTATGTCCAGCAACGCTGCCGTTGCTGCTGACAATGCCAGCGAAAATCCAATTATTTCCGCAGTTCTTCTTAACAGCGCCGATGCCGTATATACAGACGGCGACGGAAACTATGTAGATATCTACGGAAGCCGAGATGTTGCTATACTCTCCTGCCAGTACGATGAGTTCTTCCACGGTTTTACCGACGAGGAAGGTAACTGGAAGGAAGCACCGTACTTTATGGAAAATCCAGGGGCACAGTCCTTCCTAAACTTTGGCGTTGACCCCGAGGGTCTTAAAACTAGAGAAGCATACACCATGTATACAGAGACCATCGACGGGGAGGAAGCGATACGCGTAATTTATCGCCCTGCGATAATTCACCCATGGTCTCACTTCAGCGCAAGATCCACCGCCTGCGTAATAGAGTTTTTTGACGAGGCTCTCGGCGCACCCAACGCCATTGGCGCGTCCAGCCAGATTTGGCAGGTAAAGGAAGGCTTTAACTTTGCCGGAATTATCGGTCTTGTAATTTTCCTGGTTAGCTTTACCGTGCTTATGGTTCACACCCCATACTTCTCCAGCCTCAAGGCAGAGGAGATTGCCGCACCCGTGCAGCCTGACAAAAAAGGCAAGCTTTGGTTCTGGGGCTCCCTTGTGGCAGGGGCGCTGTTCTCCGTGCTTATTTACATACCTATTTTGAAATTTGGTACTTCTCAAAACGTAAATCAGACAGAGTCGTTGGGAATAGGCCTGTGGGCAGGGTTTTGCGGTATATTCACTATTCTAAGCATGGTTCTTTCCTACCAACTTTATGGTAAGAAAAACGGCCTTGACCTTGCAGAGCGTGGCGTAAAAATGCCATTCGGCAAGCTGGCCAAAACCGTTCTGCTGGCGCTTATCGTTGCCACGGTAAGCTACAGCTGGGTGTTCTTTGCAGACTACTTCTTTAAGGCGGACTTCCGCATCTGGACTCTTGCAATGAAGGCATTTGACGCAGAAAAGCTTGGAAATATGGCTGTTTATATGTGGCCCTTCATGCTCTTCTATATTGCGGCGTCCATAGCGGCAAACAGCTTTAACTACAACACAGTGGGCGGCAAGTTGAACAACTTCATCGTATCCTTCTTTGTTGCTCTTCCCGCCATTGTTTTGCCCTGCATTCAGTACATCACATATTTCACCACCAAAGCAATGATGTGGCCTGAAAGCAATATGCACGTTCTGTGGCTGTTCCCCATTATATTGATTCTTTTTGGTTCGACCTACCTTTCCCGCTATATTTACAAGGCCACAAAGAATCCCTATCTTGCGGGCATTGTAAACGGACTTATAATTTCCATTATGACCGTTACCAACACCTGCACAACAGGAGTCTTCCCCTTCTAAGGAGCAGCTTTAAAGTCACAGGTTTTAACTCCATATTTATATTAAAGACGAAATCCCCTTCCTTTAGGAAGGGGATTTTTTAATCCTGTTTCGACAATAAAGGCCTTTTGTTATGGTTGAACAGGGGCGGCTCTTTTCCCAATGTTCAAAATCACGATGGACACGAAGATCATGGCAATACCCACAATTCCCGATAGTGTCATTTCCTGGTGAAACACAATCACGCCCACAAGGGTGGCAACAACCGGCTCGGAAAAAGCCATGACGGAGGCCTTGCCCGGCTCGGTATAGTTTAGTCCAAGGGTGTAAAGAAGATAGGGCGCAATGGTGGAAAAGACGGCAATGCAAAGAATGTCTCGAATTACGGCGCCCTTCAAAAGCAGCGACGGCAGCTCCGGACGGATGGAAAACGGGGCAAGAGCCAGGGCTGCAAAAAGAAAGGTGTAAGCTGTGACGGTGACAGAGGTGTATTTTTTAAGTGCTACGTTCCCGAAAATACTGTACATCGCATATCCCAAGCCGGAGCCGATGCCCGTAACCACGCCCAGGGTGGAGATTCCCCCGAGCCCACCGCCGAAAAGAGAGGACACAAGTCCTGTTGTAAAGGCACAGCCCACAAGGGCTATGAAAAGCGCTGTAATTTTCCGACCGCCTATTTTCTCCTTAAAGAAAATGGCAGACATTATCATAACAAAGCAGGGTGCGGTGTATAAAAGGACGGAGGCAATGGAAAGTGTCACAAGCTGCTGTGAAGTAAAATAAAGCACGGAAAAAAGGGTCAGGGATATGACGCCGGTGCCAAGAAACATCCAAACGTCACGCAGTTGAATTTTAAGGCTTTTTCGGTGAAAAATAAGAAGATAGCCCCATAAAAGCACTGCGGCAGTAGCACAGCGCATAAAGGCGATTTGGGCCGGAGTGAGTCCCTGGGCGGTTAAATTCTTGGTGAAAAGCCCCGTAAGACCCCATAAAGAACCCGCCAAAATGACAAAGACGGGTGCAAGCTGTTTAGAGACGGTGGGTTTGCTCATGTGGTGTTCCTTCTTCATGGTTTAAAATTTCAGCAGCCTGCGGCGGGGAGCTTTCCGAATCCCTTGCGTCGCCGGTGCAGCGCCGCTCCCAATCTTCCCTGAGATAGGCGTATTCAAGGGAGCGAAAGCGCTGGTTGAGGGAGCCTGAGAAATATTTGCCCCGCCCCTCCAAAGTGAAGCCGCATTTTTCAATAAGCCCCTTGGAGGCGTGGTTGTCGGTGAAACAGCAGGCATAAACCTTGGCGATATCCGTATCCTCAAAAATTGCCGTCAGCACACGGGTCACGACCTCAGACATAATACCCTGCCTGTGATAGTTTTTATTTAAAACAAAGCCCAGCTCCTTAACAAGGGGGTCACCGTTTAAAGAATCGGGGTATACGCCGATATGTCCCACGACCTTGCAGCTTGCCTTTAGCTCAATTGCAAGAATTTCCGGCTTTTGTATGTATATCTCAAGGGCTTTGCGGGACTCCTCAATAGACTCATGGTGCCGCCAGCCGGCACTCTCCCCAACTCCGGGCTGGGAGCAGTATTCAAATATATCCTCCAAATCCTTTTCCTCAAAGGGGCGAAGGACGGTTCTAAGGGTTTCCAGCTTCATAATTTTTTATCCCCGACAGCAAACGTTTAAGTGTGTTTTTTATTTTAAGCTCAGAATTTGGTGAAAAATTAGTGCATAGCAATAATTTTATCACAAAGGCGGGAACAGAAAAAGACCTTTGGTAAAATTAACCTAATATTGTTTACACATTGTTTTGTTGCAAGAAGCATAGAGCTCAGATATAATAAAAAACTGACAAAAACATCTGGCATATTTTCAGAAGAAGGGTATTTTAAAGTGAAAAGCATTATTTTTGATATGGACGGCACCGTTATAGACACCCTTAAGGACATGACGATTTCCATGAATCATGTTCTTTCGGCACATGGCATGGCGGAAAGAAGCGGTGATGAAATACGGTCCTTTGTGGGCAATGGCATAAGAAAGCTGGTGGAGCGTGCCGTTCCCACGCAAACGACGGATGAGCTGACGGAGTGCTGCTATCAGGACATGCTGTCGTATTATCAGCAGCACTCCCTGGACAATACCGCCCCCTATGAGGGCATAGTTGAGCTTATGGAGGACCTTAAAGCCCGTGGCTACAAAATGGCAATTGTTACAAATAAGGCACAGGCCGCAGCGGAGCTTATAAGCCAAAAATTTTTTGGCGATTTGGTCGATGCGGTGGTGGGTGATGATAAAAAATCCCCGCTGAAGCCCGACCCATATAACATACACAGGATAATGAAGGACTTCGGCTGCGCCCCGGGAGAGGCCGTTTATGTGGGAGACTCCGAGGTGGACAAGCTTACGGCGGACAATACGGGAATCCCGTTTTTTGCCGTTAGCTGGGGCTTTAGGGACAGAAACTTTTTGGAAGAGCAGGGTGCCCAAAACATTTCGGACACGGCAGAGGAGCTGGGCGGCAAGATTTCGGAGTATTTTAAAGCACTATAGGCATAGCTGTATACCTGTGAAAATTTCATATAAGCACATATACGGGGGCGGCCTTACGGCATTCCCCCGTATGTTTTTTGAGCAGTTGCCCGATTGGGAGAAATTTAACCTGAGGCAGGGGTGTTTTAGAGACTAATGGACAAAAGCGGGGACATCCTTAACCATTGGTGCATTTTAAGTAAAAAGCTGCAAATTCACCTCTATGTGAAGGTTGACGAAAACGGGCTTTCGTCTCAACTGTTAAACTGTTAACAATTGCCTCTATACAAACTCACACTTTGGTGCTAATATGTTAATAGATTAACGATACCCGCCGCAAGGCGGGCCTACATCAACAACGAATAGTTAAACATTTAACCTGATTTCAGATTTCTCACAAAAATGGAGGCAATATTATGGCTGAAAAAACTAAAAAAACGACTGTCAGACCCGAAATAGTGGACAGCGTTGACACTCTTAACGAAAGGCTTGCGGAGGTTCGCCAGGCGCAGAAAAAGTTTTCAACCTTCACCCAAGAACAGGTGGACAAGATATTTTACGAAGCGTCCATGGCTGCAAACAAGGCCAGAATCCCTCTTTCCAAGGCTGCCGTTGCCGAAACCGGCATGGGTCTTGTGGAGGACAAGGTAATTAAAAATCACTATGCTTCCGAGTACATTTATAATGCATTTAAGGACGAAAAGACCTGCGGCGTTATTGAAGAGGATAAGGCCTATGGCTTCACGAAGGTTGCAGAGCCTGTGGGCGTGGTTGCAGCGGTTATCCCCACCACAAACCCCACCTCAACTGCAATTTTCAAGACTCTTTTGTGCCTTAAAACCCGCAACGCCATTGTAATCTCCCCCCATCCCAGAGCGAAGGGCTGCACCATTGCTGCAGCAAAGCTGGTTTTAGAAGCGGCGGTGAAGGCCGGCGCTCCCGAGGGTATAATCGCCTGGATCGACGTACCCTCCCTTGAACTGACCAACACCCTTATGCGTGAAGCGGATATGATTCTTGCAACAGGCGGCCCGGGAATGGTGAAGGCAGCATACAGCTCCGGAACTCCGGCTCTGGGCGTTGGCGCAGGAAATACCCCTGCAATCATTGACAGCAGCGCCGATATTAAAAATGCCGTAAGCTCCATTGTCCACTCAAAGACCTTTGATAACGGCATGATTTGCGCAAGCGAGCAGAGTGTTGTGGTTTTAGAGGATATTTATGATAAAGCGAGGGCGGAATTTGTTGCTCTTGGCTGCCATATGCTAAGCGCCGAGGAAATTGAAAAGGTCCGCAAGGTTATTCTCGTTAACGGTGCGCTGAATGCAAAAATAGTGGGACAGGCCGCCCCGAAAATTGCGGAGCTTGCGGGCTTCACGGTACCGGCAACTACCAAAATCCTCATTGGCGAGGTGGACAGCGTGGACATTTCCGAACCCTTCGCCCACGAAAAGCTCTCCCCCGTTCTTGCCATGTATAAAGCGAAAAACTTTGAGGACGCTGTTGCCAAGGCAGAGCGGCTTATCGCCGACGGTGGCTACGGTCACACCTCCAGCATACACATTGACGTACTTGGTGAGCAAGAAAAGCTAAGATACTTCGAAAGCCGCATGAAAACCTGCCGTGTTCTTGTAAACACTCCCTCCTCCCACGGCGGAATCGGTGATTTATATAACTTTAAGCTTAAGCCCTCCCTTACTCTGGGCTGCGGCACATGGGGCGGAAACTCCGTGTCGGAAAACGTAGGCGTTAAGCACCTTTTGAACATAAAGTCCGTTGCCGAAAGGAGAGAGAATATGCTTTGGTTCCGCACGCCGCAAAAAACCTATATAAAGCGGGGCTGCCTGCCGGTGGCGCTTCGTGAGCTTGAAAGTGTCCTTGGAAAGAAACGCGCCTTCATCGTTACCGACAGCTTCCTTTACAACAATGGTTTTACCAAGGCGATAACCGACCTTTTGGATGAAATGAATATAAAGCACTTCACCTTCTATGATGTTGCCCCCGACCCCACCCTGGGCTGCGCAAAGGCGGGCGCCGAGCAGATGCGCCACTTTGCACCGGACTGCATAATAGCAATCGGCGGCGGCAGTGCCATGGATGCAGCAAAAATCATGTGGGTAATGTACGAGCACCCGGATGTGGACTTCCTTGATATGGCTATGCGCTTTATGGACATTAGAAAGCGTGTTTACACCTTCCCGCATATGGGGGAAAAGGCATATTTTATCGCAATTCCCACCAGTGCCGGTACAGGCTCGGAAGCCACGCCCTTTGCGGTTATTACCGATGAGAGCACAGGCGTTAAGTATCCCCTTGCGGACTATGAGCTTATGCCAAACATGGCTATTGTGGACAGCGACATGATGATGACCATGCCCCGTGGACTAACGGCCTCATCCGGCATTGATGCGCTGACCCACGCCCTTGAAGCCTATGCCTCTATGCTGGCAACGGAGTTTACCGACGGCATGGCGCTGATGGCAATGAAGAGCATTTTCGAGTACCTTCCCAGAGCCTATGATAACGGCGAAAGTGACGTTGAGGCTCGTGAAAAGATGGCAAATGCCTCCACTATGGCGGGCATGGCCTTTGCAAATGCCTTTTTGGGTATCTGCCACTCCATGGCTC
>CAZJYY010000034.1:0-8079 GCA_964550315.1 uncultured Oscillospiraceae bacterium
TTTTTTGGAGCGGGCAACGAGATTCGAACTCGCTACCTCCACCTTGGCAAGGTGGCGCTCTGCCAAATGAGCTATGCCCGCATATTCTTTTGTGATGCGGGATTTATTATAACAAAATATTTTGTATTGTCAAGCCTAAGATGCGGTTTTTGTAAAAAATTTGCAGTGAGTCTTTGCTGGAGGAAAACTATGTGCTATACTTCTTTCACAACACAAAACAGATGAGGTGAAATAATGGATAATCCGACATTTTTTGAGACCTTGAATAGTATTGCCATCGGCTCGATTACACTGTATGCCGTGCTTAGCGTGATTCTGCTTTTTGTTATCTGCCTTATTGCCATTAAAATTATAATGGGGATAACCGACAGACTACTTGAAAAAAGCAAGGCAGATGCCGCACTGAAAAACTTTATGCGAAGCGCCGTGAAAACCCTGCTTTGGATAGTAGCCATTATGATGATAGCAGAAAAGCTGGGGATAAAAACAACGTCGCTGCTTGCAATTGTCAGTGTGGCAGGTCTTGCACTGTCTCTTTCCATTCAAGGGATAATGTCCAATCTTTTCAGCGGAATAACAATACTGAGCACAAGGCCCTTCGGTGCGGGAGACTATGTTGAAATCAACGGTGAGGGTGGCACGGTTACGGATGTGGGCTTCTTTTACACCAAGATATCAACTGTGGACAACAAAATCGTTAATGTGCCCAACAGTCAGGTGACCGGTGCAAAGCTTGTAAACTATAGTGCAGAGAAGCTGAGACGAGTTGACCTTAGCTTTGAAACATCCTATAACGACCCAACGGACAAGGTTAAGACCGCCCTTATGGACGCCCTTGAGGCGGACGAGCGCATATTGAAGGATCCCAAGCCCTTCGTGGGTCTTTTGGCGTATAAGGACAGCTCCATTCAATATGTTACAAGGGCGTGGGTAAATGGCAGTGATTATTGGGATGTTTACTTTGCAATGAACGAAAGAGTAAGGGAAATTTTCAATCAGCGGGGCATTGAAATGACATATCAGCACGTCAATGTTCACGTTGTTAAGGACTGAGCCTCTTTCAAAGCGCATTTTTTCTTGAAGAAAAGCAAGACTGTATAAAAAAAGACATAACAAAACTCCGGCCTATGGCCGGAGCTTTGTTGTTTTGAGAGAGGATATTATTGAGAGGATGGGAGAAGAAATCACTTCCTGTACTGGCTTCGAGGAACTTGTAGCGGGCGGCTGCGTCTTCCGTCTGCTTGCCTCTTAGCTTGGTTATATACTAAAACACACTTTTGTCCTTGTTATGAATACTTTGTGAAGGTTTTGTAAACACCGGTAACTTTTTTTAATTTTTTATATCAGGCTAAATGTGCCTGAAAATTGAACCGCCACCCCTGTCCATGGCAGGGGTGGCGTGGTATTTTTAAGCTTTTAGCTTAGCGGTAAAGATGAATTCAGTGTAGCCGTCCTTACTGGTGACGGAGATGTCCTCCTCATGGTTGATAAGAATCGCCTTTACAATTGAAAGGCCGAGACCCACCCCGTCCCTATCCTTGCTGCGGGACTTGTCAGTTTTTCGGAAGCGGTCAAAGATGAAGGGAAGCTCCTCCTGGGCAATGCATTCACCCCGGTTTTTCACCGAAACATAGGCCTTGCCGTCCTTTTTCCAAAGCATGATGCTGAGGACCGAGCCGGAATCTGCAAACTTAACGGCATTGTCAAGAAGATTATATACCACTTGGGTGAAGGAATCCTCGTCACCCCGAACTAAAATGCTGTCATCCGGAAGGTTAACGTCCACATCCAGTTTTTTGGCGTTAATTTTATCCTCAAAGGTGAGAAGGGTACGGCCGATTACCTCGGTAAGGTCAAAGCTGCCGGCAAGTAAAGCCTTGGCGTCCACCGTTTCGGTGCGGCTGACTTGAAGCATTTCACGAACAAGGCGGGCAAGCCGCTTTGTTTCACTGGAAATGGTTTGAAGGTATTTGTCCTGCTGATCCTTTGGGATGGTGCCGTCAAGGATTCCGTCGGCAAAACCGGAAATTGCGGTCATTGGCGTTTTGAGCTCGTGGGAAATGTTGGCGATGAATTCGCTGCGCCGCTGCTCGGCCTTTTCAAGGGAGTCCGCCATGATGTTAAAGGATTCCGTAAGGGCGCCAATCTCATCCTGACGGCCCTGGTCGGTAACACGGACAGAAAAGTCTCCCCGTGCGAAGCGGCGGGCGGCAATGGCCATTTCCATTACAGGCTCGGTTTGCCGCTTGGAATTGAGATATGAAAGCAGCACTGCAACAAGAAGCACTGCAACAGAGGTTACGATAAACATAGAGGTGGTGGTGTTCCATGTGCCGATGATGGATGCCCAATTTGACGCCACGAAAACAAAGCCCACCACGGTGTCAAAGCTTACAACGGGAAGAGCCACCACATAGCAAGGGTCATCCCCATAGAAACGGCCAAGGGTGGTCATTGCGTGGAGCTCGCCTTTTTTCCAAAGCTCCCCCATTATTTCAGAGCTGATGCGTTTGCCAACATTTGGGGAAATTACTGCCACCTCGGAGCTTGAGACTATAAGACCGCTGTAGTCGGTGACAAAAATATGGCTGTCTGTACTTTTGGACACGGCACTGATAATAAGGCGAAAATCCCAACTGTCCAGTTCGCCTGCAGAAGCGAAAGCAGAGGCAGTGCGGCTTATTTCTCCGGCGGTCATTGCCATGCGCTCCCGACGGTCGTTCAAGGTGTAGGAACGACCTAAAAAGATAAAGGAGGAGCCGAGAATTAAAAGACTGAATACCACCAAAAGTGCAGTGACTAAAAAGTTTTTAAATGATACACTGGTGTTCATTTGGCATCAGTAAGCTCGAATTTGTAGCCTACTCCCCACACTGTCTTTAAAGACCATTTGTCAGAAACACCCTCAAGCTTTTCACGCAGACGCTTAATATGAACGTCCACCGTGCGGGAATCGCCGAAATAGTCAAAGCCCCACACCTCGTCAAGAAGCTGATTGCGGGTATAAACCCTGTTGGGCGCTGCCGCAAGATGATATAATAGCTCCATCTCCTTGGGGGGGGTGTCAACACGCTTTCCGCCCACGATAAGCTCATAGGAGTCCAGATTAATGGTGAGCCTGTCGAAGCTGAGCTTTTTTTCACTGGATTCCTTTTCTTCAAAGTCAGTTCTGCGCAGAACTGCGTGGACACGAGCCAAAAGCTCCTTGACTTCAAAGGGCTTTACAATATAATCGTCTGCACCAAGCTCAAGACCGGTTACCTTGTCCGTGGTCTCGCCCTTGGCGGTGAGCATGATGATGGGAACAGACGAGAACTCGCGGATTTTCTTGCAAACCTGCCAGCCGTCCAGCACGGGCAGCATGATATCAAGAAGAACAAGAGCGGGGGACTCGTCCTGGGCAAGCCTTACACCCGTACCGCCGTCAGAGGCGATGAGGGCTTCAAAGCCGTCCTTTTCAAGGTAAAGCCTAAGAAGCTCGGCAATGTTGCCGTCATCTTCTACAATAAGCGCTTTTTTAGACATAAAAGCACGTCCTTCCGTCATTTGTGGGACTTTAAACCGGAATCGCTGTTTATATGCCCATGAGGCATGAAAAACGAGCTAAAGTAATTATAGTCGCCACTATGAGACAATTATAGCAAGCATATGAACATTTTAGTTAACAAAGTGTAAAAGTGCAAGACACAAGACTTCATATAAGGTACAACTGTGCAAAATGTGCACGAAAAGGCAAAAAGGGAAAATAAGTCTTGCTTTATTTCGCTAATGTGTTAGGATGATAACGAAATGCGGAGCAGCTTATAGCGAGCTCTCTTATTGGAGGAAACGAAAATGTTCAATTCTAAAAAAATTCTTGCACTTGTTCTTGCGCTGGTTCTCTGCGCAGGATTATTTACCGCCTGCGGCAAAAAGGCGGATGATCCCAATGCAAGCGGCACTGACCTTAATACCCCCCCTGTTGACGCCGAATCCACGGACACAGATATCCCCGAAAGTGACCTTGAGTACATAAAGGCTAAGGGCGAGATGGTTATCGGCTACACCGACTATGAGCCAATGAACTTTGTTGACAGCAACGGTGAGCTTACCGGCTTTGATACCGAGTTTGCAATGGCAGTTTGCGAGAAGCTGGGCGTTGAGCCAAAGTTCGTGGAAATTATCTGGGAGACCAAGGAAATTGAGCTTGCCGGAAAGAGCATTGACTGCATTTGGAACGGCCTTACTATTGATGATGACCGCAAAGCAAACATGAGCATCAGCCTTCCTTACGTTAAAAATGCCCAGGTAATAGTTGTTAAAAAGGACAGCGGCATTAAATCCACAGCCGACCTTATCGGCAAGACAGTTGCCGCCGAAATAGGCTCAGCCGGCGAAGCACAGCTTACCGGAGAGGATGCAAACGCAGACCTTGCACAGGCACAGTATATCGGAAAGTCCATGCAGACCCAGTGCCTTGTTGAGGTTAAGGCAGGCACGGCTGATGCGGCAGTTTTGGACTGGACCCTTGCAAAGGCGATGGTAGGCGAGGGCACTGATTTCTCCGACCTTATCATGATTGAAAATCTTGAGCTTGCCGAAGAAGAGTACGGTGTTGCCTTCAGAAAGGGAAGCGATGTTACCGCAGCGGTTGACAAGATAATTGAGGAGCTGGTTGCCGACGGCACACTTCCTGCGCTTGCAGAAAAGTACGGCCTTTCTCTTTCACCTTCAATTGCGAAATAAGCAAAACAAAAACATAATTAAGCTTCAAAGGGACAGGATTTTAGCTCCTGCCCCTTTGATAGCGTAATTGGGAGTAAAATATGTCTGTTTCTGTTATCATCTCAAAGCTTTGCGATGGTTTTTTAATTAACTGCGGCCTGTTTGGCATTACCTTGGCTCTGGGGCTTCCTCTGGGGCTTATTATTGCGTTCGGCTCAATGAGCGGCTTTAAGCCGCTTTCGTGGTTTACAAAGACCTTCGTTTGGATAATCCGCGGCACTCCTCTTATGCTTCAGATACTGATACTGTATCTGGGACCGGGACTAATGTCCGGTAACCCCCTTTGGAGCAGTGGCTATGAAGGGCGGTTTACAGCCTGCGCCGTGGCGTTTATCATAAACTATGCCTGCTATTTCTCGGAAATTTTCCGAGGCGGTATTGAGAGCATACCTGCGGGACAGAAGGAAGCCGGTCAGGTTTTGGGAATGACCAAGACACAGATATTCTTTAAAATTACCCTTTTGCAGGTTGTAAAGCGCATTGTTCCGCCCATGGGCAACGAGGTTATAACACTTGTAAAGGATACCTCCCTTGCAAGGGTTATTGCCAACAAGGAAATTTTGATGGTTGCAGAAAACTTCACTACAAAGGGGCTTATTTGGCCGCTTTTCTCCACAGCAATCTTCTTCCTTGCGGCGGTTGGAATACTTACCCTGCTGTTGGGATGGCTCGAGCGAAGGCTCAGTTACTTTAAATAAGGAGGACGAACGCATGTCTGTACTGGAAGTAAAAAATCTACAAAAAAGCTTTGACAAGCTGGAAGTCCTCAAGGATATCAATTTTTCCCTTGAGAAGGGCGAGACCATTGCAATCATCGGCTCGTCGGGAAGTGGAAAGACCACGCTTTTGCGCTGTCTTAATTTCCTTGAAAGGCCCAATGGGGGCAGTATATGGGTAAATGGGGACATGATTTTCGACGCAAAGGATTTAGCGGCGAAAAAGGAGAGCGAGATAAGGAAAAAACGCCTGCACTTCGGTCTTGTATTTCAGAACTTCAATTTGTTTCCCCAGTATTCGGTTCTAAAAAACGTGACGCTGGCCTCGGAGCTTCTTGCAAAGGAGCGGCCGGAGTATAAAACGGACAGGAAAAAAGTGTTGTCCGAAATTGAAAGCAACGCCCGGGAAAACTTGGCTCAGATGGGGCTTTCCGACAAGATTGATTACTATCCCCACCAGCTTTCCGGCGGACAGCAGCAGCGCGTTGCCATAGCAAGAGCTCTTGCCCTTTCCCCGGACGTACTTTGCTTCGACGAGCCCACAAGCGCCCTTGACCCGGAACTTACGGGAGAGGTGCTGAAGGTTATTCGGGGGCTTGCGGAGAAGAAAACCACCATGATAATAGTAACCCACGAAATGGCCTTTGCCAGGGATGTTGCCGACCGCATTATTTTTATGGACGGGGGCGTTATCGTTGAGCAGGGAAGCCCGGAGCAGGTTTTCGCATCCCCCAAGGAGGAGCGAACAAAGCAGTTTCTTGCACGCTATTCAGAGAGCTGATAAAGGCTTTGACAGCGAAGGAGAGCAAAACTGCTTTTGTAACAATAGTTTACAATTTTCTCTTGCAATATGGGAAAAGCTATACTATGATAAAGACTGCCGTACAATACGGCAGTCTTTTTACATATTTTTACCTTATCCGCAACAATAATGGAACGGTGGTTTTTATGAGAAAAATAAAACATGGGCTGGCGCTTTTTCTCGCGCTGACTCTTATGATAGCCCTTGGAGGCTGCGGTATTGGCGGAAACGCCAAGTATCGCATTGTTAATAATTTGGAGCGACAACAGTTTTGTGTTGCCTTTAGAAAGGACGACAAGTCCGGTGAATTCGTTATTGCAAAGCTTAAGGAGCTTCAGGCCAGTGGTGAAATTCGGAAGCTTTCGGTAAAGTGGTTCGGTGACGACTACTCCATTTTAAAGGGTGATATTGAGGCCTTTGATAAGCTTGAGGAGCTGCCGGAAGCGAGAAGCTATAACGTGGGATACGATGCCGGCAGACTTCCATTTTCGGGGAATGAAAAGTCGGGAGAACCAACTGGCTTTGATGTGGAGTTGGCGAAGCTTGTCTGCAGTGAGCTTGGTTGGAAGGTTAAGTTTATTCCGGTGGATGTTTCCCAGGCTGAGGTAGAGCTTAATTCGGGGAATGTGGACTGCATTTGGGGCGGCTTCGCTTATAATGAGAGCAGCACAAAGATAAACCAGTCTCCGGTATATATGGAGAATACGGTTATTGTGGCATCCCTTGCGGGGTCGAAGGTCAGAAGCCTTGGGTCATTAAAGGGAAAGACACTCACGGTGGGCGAGAATAAATACTACAGCGCCCTTATTGAGGCTAATCAGGCGCTTCGTGAAAAACCGGAATTTATAAATATTATTCCCGGGGGTGCCGGGGAATGCTTCAAGGCGCTTGAAAACGGAGAGTGCGACGCCATAATTACCGATAAGGCCGCACTTGATTATTACCTTAACCGATAAAAAATGCAAAAAGAACTTTTCGGATAGAGTCCTGTGCCCGTAGCTTTGGCTTCCTGGCACGCTTTAAGGCGCCATCGTAAAAAAACGGTGGCGCCTTGGCTTTTGAGTATATTATTTGGTTTACAAGCACCCGAAGTGGGAAAACGGCAGGGCGTTAGGAAAGAAGGCCGCTGTCTTTTTTAAGGAGCTTTCTTACGGGAATGTGAATGATATGCTCGGGAAAGCTGCCGTCCTTGATGCAGACGGCTGTGGAGCTATTGGGAATGTCGTCATAAAGACGGCATTTAACTCCGGCTATGGGGGGGATGATATCCTCGCCTTGCTTATAAAAACGCATGGTGCGCAAATCACCCTGACCTACAAGCTTGAAAAGACTTTCCCGCAGAGCCCAAATATCGAAGAAGGAGAGCAGCCGTCGTTCCTCGTCGGTGGTCAGCTTTTCAATAAAGCGGGGGGGAGTGTCACGAAAATCCTGGGTGTCCACACCTACGGGCGCGTCAGAAAGGGCACAAAGAACATGGGTACGACTGTGACTGACGGAAAAGTGAAGCTGTGGCGTGTCGGCGAAAACGGGTTTTCCGCCAAGCAGCTTTTTTATGAAGGGAAGGCGCCCGCCCACATAGTCATCGTAAGCGGCGGCAAGGAGGGACACACCCAGTGCAGAGCCACGGCTTTCACTGGTGGGGGGGTATTTGGCATCAAGCTCGTTTACGCCCCGAATGTCTGAATAATATAGCTTTAGCAAAATCCGAACCTCCTTCATATTATAGAACCATTGTAGCACAATATGGGGAGAATTTGCACTACCATTTTTATTATCGACATGATATAATATAATTGT
>CAZJYY010000034.1:8179-23067 GCA_964550315.1 uncultured Oscillospiraceae bacterium
TATGGGGAGAATTTGCACTACCATTTTTATTATCGACATGATATAATATAATTGTTATGCAATTATATTATATTTAGATTTAAGTCGTTTTTCTCGCCCCACCGGGGCAACCGAAAAACATGACATATTATATCATGTCTGTGCAGCAGCCATGATATAATATAATTGTTATGCAATTATATTATATTTAGATTTAGGTCGTTTTTCTCGCCCCACCGGGGCAAGGGAAAAACATGATGCATTGGCGAGATATGGAAGACAACTGCTGGTACAATGGGGGTGAGGCTGCGTGAAAATAAAATACTCCCTTTTGGCGGCGTTTGCAGGATTACTGTTATTACTGTCGGGCTGCGGTTTGGGCGGAGTGGACGAACTATACAGCCTTCCACAGCCCCAGGAGAAGTTTTTGCAGCTTCAGACCCTTATAGATCAGGAAATTAACTCCGGCAGCGAGTATTCTGCACCTACGGCCGGAACACTCAGACAGAGCGTCCAGCTTGCCGACCTTGATGGGGACGGTACGGAGGAGGCCCTTGCATTTTTGAAAAACAAGGACCTGCAGCCGGAAATCTGCATATACAGAAGCGCAGACGAGGAATATGTTTTGGCGGGTAAAATTACCGGTGAGGGAACCGGCATAGGCTGCTTTGAATATGCAGACCTTGACAGTGACGGTTTCAGCGAGATAATGGTGTCATGGAGAATGAGCGGCGAGCTCTTTCTTTTGAAGGTTTACTCACTTAAGGACTGGGTAAGCTCGGTTATGCTGACTGCGGACTGCAAGGATTTTCGGGTTGGAGATGTTGATAAAAACGGATTTCCAGATGTTCTCGTGTTGAGCTTTGAGCCAGGTAACGGTACGCTGGACAAGTATTCCCTTGAAGCAGATGGAGAAATGAGAAAGACAAGCGCAAAGCTTTCCACAGCGCTTACAACTATTGAACGCTTTACGGTTTCGGATATAGCCGACAAGGCACCCGCCATATTGGTGGAAGGGGTTTGTGCCGGTGAGGAGAGCGAAGTTTATCTTACGGATATTTTCGTTTGCATTGACGGCAAGCTTAAGAGCATTACTACCGACCCCGAAACAGGAAATAGTATAGCCGAGCGGGACTTTAAGGTTTACAGTACCGACATTGACAAGGATGGCTGTATTGAGGTTCCCTATTCTAAAAAGCTGTATTCCCAACCTAAGGTTTCGGCGGACTACTATGCTTTTGACTGGTACTGCTTTGACATAAATGGCGAGGCCGGATTCAGAACCTCCACATATCATAACTATGGCGATGGATGGTTTTTCATGATTCCTGAGGATTGGCGGCAAAACCTTACTGTGAGACGAGAAACTGCCTCCTCGGGGGAGAGAAGCGTTGTGCTGTCAGTGGCGGATCCCGTCAGCGGGCGGGTGAACGACATGCTTACCGTGTACACGCTTACGGATGAAAACCGGGCGGAGCGGGCACGGCTTGCCGGGCGATTTATACTGCTGTCCAGTGAGACGGCAATTTATGCCGCACGCTTGAATTATGAGGTTGATGAGGCCGAGCTGGAGAGCGTTAAGGCGGAAATGACCAGCCGATTCCGCATTATCTATACAGAATGGAACACCGGCGTTGGCTGATTTAGCTCCCGGATGGGGAATACATATGAAAGGATACCTTTGATATGAAGAAAGTGTTGGTACTTGAGGACGAATCCAGCATTCGCAGCTTCGTTGTAATCAATTTAAGGCGCAGCGGGTATGAACCTATAGAGGCGGAGACCGGAGAGCAGGCCTTAGAGCAGCTTAGAAAGCACCCGGACATACGGGTGGCGCTTTTGGACGTTATGCTGCCGGATATTGATGGTTTTGAGGTTTGCAGGCGCATACGCACCTCGGACACTAAAATCGGAATTATAATGCTTACCGCAAAAAGTCAGGAGATGGACAAGGTAACCGGACTTATGACGGGGGCAGACGATTATGTTACAAAGCCCTTTTCCCCCGCAGAGCTTACGGCACGAATTGATGCACTGTACCGCCGAACCGGTGGGGACGAGCAGGAGGCTGCCCCCAGCGGAGAGCTTGTAAACGGGCCATTCCACTTGAATACCAGAAACCGGACTCTTGAAAAGAACGGCAACAGGATAAGACTGACCCAAATTGAGTATTCCATTATGAAGCTTTTTATGGACAATCCGGGAAAGGCGCTTTCAAGGGAGGACATCCTTAACGAGGTTTGGGGCAGGGACTACTACGGTGAGCTGAAGATTGTTGACGTTAATATAAGACGGCTTCGGATAAAGATTGAGGATGACCCAACCATTCCGTCGTTTATTACAACGGTTTGGGGATACGGCTATAAATGGGGCTTTTAATGTGATTATTTAGGAAAGGACGGTGGACAGCACTTTGAGGAGCAAGGGACTGAAGGTCAGATGGATGATAAATGGCATTGCAGTCGTTGTTGTCATTGTGCTGGTGGCTATTCTTGCCTTTTCCATCGCCATGTATAACTACTACCACACTGCCGCCCGCACCGGTCTTGAAAACAAGGCTCAGACGGCTTCGGAGTTTTTTACCACCTACATATCAAATTCATACATTGAATATTCCCAGAGCGCTTACCGGTACACAGAGTCCTTTGAGGACAAGGATACCATAGAGCTTCAGTTTGTTAATAGCCGGGGAAAGGTCATGGTTTCAAGCTATGGAATTTCCGCAGGCACCTCACCGGGAACACCAGACATTGAGCAGGCGCTGACCGAGGGGCGTATTAGTAGCTGGGAGGGTGTCAGCCCCGCAACGGGAGAGCGGATAATGTCCGTTTCCGCCCCAATGAGGTATATTGACGGCTCTACCATTGGAATTATGCGGTATGTAACCAGCTTGAAGTTGGTGGACAAGCAGACCTTCAGCATTACCGCCGCAGCAGCAATTGTGGGCTTAATCATAATTACTATAGTGTTTTTGTCTAACATGTACTTTTTGCGGACCATAACGGAGCCTATACGGGAGCTTACCATGCTGGCAAGGCAGATATCCGAAGGCAGCTATGGAATTCAAACAAAAAAGAAGTATGACGACGAAATAGGCGACCTTACGGATGCCATAAACGATATGTCACTGAAAATAGGACAGTCAGAAAAAATGCAGACCGAGTTTGTGTCGCAGGTTTCCCACGAGCTGAGGACACCGCTGACAGCAATTACCGGCTGGAGCGAAACACTTATGTATGACCCGGAAATAAAGGGGGATTCCCAAAGGGGGCTTTCCATTATTTCGAAGGAGGCCGGAAGGCTGACGAAAATGGTGGAGGAGCTTCTGGAGTTTACAAGAATTCAGGACGGACGCTTCAATCTTAACATTGAACTGCTGGATGTGGCGGCAGAGCTGGAGGACAGTGTTTTTGCTTACGGCGAGCTTCTCAGACAGGAAAATATTGATCTGAGATATATTCAAAGCCCACAGCCGCTGCCGGACATACCGGGGGATCCGGAGAGACTGCGGCAGGTGTTTTTGAATATTTTGGACAATGCGGCGAAGTATGGCCGTGAGGGCAAGGCAATAGACGTTTCCATCGGAAAGAGTGGGGATTTTGTTGCCATTAAGTTTAGAGACTATGGCCCGGGCATTCCAACAGGTGAGCTTCCATTTGTGAAAAATAAATTTTACAAAGGCAGTTCTAAGGAGCGCGGCAGCGGCATTGGACTTGCAGTTTGTGATGAAATTGTGACCCGCCATGGCGGGGAGTTGAGCATAGAAAATGCCGAAGGCGGCGGGGTTTGCGTAACAGTGAAGCTGCCGCTTGCCCGAAGGGGACAAAAGCTTTTATAATATTATCTTATTTGGATAAAACACAGCGGAAGGAATAAAAGATGAAAGAAAAGAAATGCGAGGGACAGTGCTTCAAAACCAGTATTGGCGGACAGGCGCTTATAGAAGGGATTTTGATGCGAGGCCCTGAAAAGCAGTCTATTGTGACTGTGGCGGCGGACGGAGAGCTAAGCTCAAAGGTGGAGCAGCCCAAGTTTTTAGCCAAGACAAGTAAGTTTTGGGGACTTCCGTTTTTAAGGGGAGTCGCTATTTTCATAGAGTCTATGATGTACGGAATGAAGGCGCTTACCTATTCTGCGGAGCAGCTTCCGGAGGATCAGCAGGAAGAGCCGTCAAAATTTGACCGGTGGATGGAAAAGACCTTTGGCTCCGACAAGGCAGACAAAATCTTTATTGGAATTGCAATGGTTTTGGGCATCGGACTTGCGGTTGCGCTTTTTGTTCTTTTGCCCACGTTTATCGTGGGGATTATCCCCGGAGTTACCGGTCATATCATGCTGCGCAGTGTGCTGGAGGGAGCGGTTAAGCTTATTATCTTCCTTTCATACATGTGGGGCGTTTCAAAAATGAAGGATGTTGCAAGGCTGTTCGGATATCATGGGGCTGAGCACAAAACCATTTTTTGCTATGAAAAGGGGCTTGAGCTTACGGTGGACAATGTAAGGATGCAAAGCCGCTTTCACCCCCGCTGCGGAACAAGCTTTCTTCTTGTTGTGGTTATTCTGGGAATATTCTTGGGCTTCCTTATTCAGGTTGAAAACACCTTTGCAAGAATGGGTCTTAGACTGCTTTTGCTGCCTATACTGGTTGGCATTGCCTATGAAATAAACCGCTGGGCCGGTGCTCACGACAACTGGCTGTCCACGGCTCTTACCGCTCCGGGAAAGGCCTTGCAGAGGCTGACCACAAAGGAACCGGATGATTCCATGATTCGCTGTGCCATTGAGGCCATGAAGCTGGTAATTCCGGAGGAAAAGGGTCAGGATGCCTGGTAAAAGGAAGATGGTTTGGGAAAGGATAGAGCTTTTGTATGCCGAAAACGTATAACGAGATATATATTGACGCCCGCAAAAAGCTTAAGGAGCAGGGTGTTGCAGCCTACGCCCTTGAAGCGAGGATAATTGTTGGCTGTGCTGCCGGAAAGGGCAGGGAAGAGCTTTTGAAGGACATGGGGCTTTACACCTCCAAGGACGTGGAGAAGAAAGCCCATGCCATGATTGAAAGACGGCTTAAGGGCGAGCCGGTGGCGTATATTACCGGAAGCTGGGAGTTTTATGGCCTGCCCATAATGGTGAGTCGGGACGTGCTTATTCCCAGAGTGGACACGGAGGTGCTGGTGGAAACAGCTATCGGCGCCCTTCGGGGAAGAAAGATGGACGCCCGTGTGCTTGACCTTTGCACTGGAAGCGGCTGCATTGGCTGCGCCATTGCAAAAGAGCTTCCTGCCACCCATGTGGTGCTTGGCGATATCAGCACGCCGGCATTGGGAATTGCGAAATCAAACGTTCTTATGAATCGGCTGAACCCCAGGGTGACCTGCGTGGAGTTGGATGCACTTTTGCCGCCGCCCATGATGCTGGGCAGCTTTGAGATACTTGTTTGCAACCCGCCGTACATCCCCAGCGGGGACATAGACGGGCTTGACGCTGAGGTGAAAAAGTATGAGCCAATGTCTGCCTTGGATGGCGGAAAGGACGGACTTTTATTCTACCGTGCCATTTTGAATAAGTGGCGTGGGGTAGTTCGCAACGGCGGCATGATACTTTTTGAAGTGGGTATCGGACAGGCTGAGGATGTGGCAACGCTTATGAGAGCAACGGAAATGAAAAACGTGGGCACGGTTAAGGATACACTGGGTATTGACCGGGTCGTTTATGGAAATGTGTAATATAAACACAAAACACAAATTATGAGGTGACAAGATGGCTGAAAAGAAAAAGACTCCCATTTCCACTGTTGGACAGGCGGAGGACAAGAAAAAAGCACTTGAAACGGCGATAGCACAGATAGAGAAAAGCTATGGCAAGGGCGCAATTATGCGCCTGGGTGATGATATTCCGGTAAACTGCGAGGCAATTTCCACAGGCTCGCTGTCCTTGGACATAGCCCTTGGTATAGGAGGCGTTCCCAGAGGACGCATTATTGAAATTTACGGACCTGAGTCCTCGGGTAAGACCACACTTGCGCTGCATGTTGTTGCAAGCGCTCAGAAAAACGGCGGAGAGGCAGCCTTTATCGATGTTGAGCACGCACTGGAGCCCGCCTATGCCAGAGCCTTGGGCGTTGACATAGATAACCTTCTTATTTCACAGCCGGACACAGGTGAGCAGGCCCTTGAAATTACCGAGGCACTTGTTCGCTCCGGCGCTTTGGACGTTGTTGTTATCGACTCCGTTGCGGCGCTTTTGCCCAGAAGTGAGCTGGAGGGTGAGATGGGTGACAGCAGTGTGGGCGTTGTGGCAAGACTTATGTCACAGGCGCTGCGCAAGCTTGCAGGTGCAATCTCCAAGACCAACACGGTTGTTGTTTTCATAAACCAGCTCCGTGAGAAAATCGGCGTTATGTATGGCAACCCCGAGACGACCCCGGGCGGCCGTGCACTTAAGTATTTCTCCAGTGTGCGCATAGATGTGCGCAGAATTGAAACACTTAAAGATGGCGGCGAGATGATAGGCAACCGCACCAGAGCCAAGGTAATTAAAAACAAGGTTGCGCCTCCCTTTAAAGAGGCTGAATTTGATATAATTTACGGTGAAGGCATATCAAAAATCGGTGAGATCATTGATATGGGCGTTAAATTGGAAATCATAGATAAGGGCGGCGCTTGGTACACCGTTAATGAGACACGGCTTCAGGGTCGAGAGGCGGTAAAACAGTATTTGAGAGATAATCCCGAGGTTTGCGACGGCATAGAGCAGCAGATTAGGGAAAATGCATATAAGCTTTTGTCACCTCAGGCAAAGGCGGCGGCAAAGGCAGCCGGCCGTGCTGTGGATGTGTCGGCAGACGATTTTGAGGGCTGAGAATGACTGTTACCGAGCTCAGAGAGGTAAAGCCAGGGAAATTTGTTGTGGGCTTTTCCGACGGCTCAGAAATGAAGGCGGGACTTGACCAGGTGACTGCAATGTCGCTATACTGCGGCAGGGAGCTTGACCGGGAAGAGTTTTTGCAGCTTCAGGAGAAATCAAGGCTTTACGCCTGCCGTGAACGTGCGCTTAGAATTATCGGGGCACGACCAATGTCCTGCCGAGAGCTTTATGACCGCCTTTTAGAGAAGGGCGAGATACAGGAAAATGCGGAGGAATGCGTGCAGTGGCTCTTGTCCCTGCATTATCTGGATGATGCTCAATACGGCGGTATGGTGGTACGGCATTATGCGGCCAAGGGATATGGAATGCAGAAAATTAAAAACGAGCTTTTCCGCCGTGGGATTTCCAAGTCTCTTTGGGATGACGCACTTTCAGAAATGCCGGAGACGGAGGACAAGGTTTATGAGCTTTTATGCCGCAGGCTAAAAAGCAGTGAGCCGGACAGGGAGGAGCTTAAAAAGGCGACGGACGCACTTTTTCGGCGTGGGTTTTCCTGGGATGAGATTAAGTGCGCAGTAAACAGATTTAAAGCGGAGAACGAATTGGATTGAGCTTGCGCAGCAATGATGCAAAACGTGGCCTTCCACCGCGAAATAGAATGGAGATTATTATGGCAAAAAACAAGGTGGCGCTTATTTCACTGGGCTGCCCAAAGAATCTTGTGAATAGTGAACAGATGCTTTATCTGCTTTCCGAGGAGGGCTTTGAAATTGTTCCCGAGCCGGAGGAGGCAGACGCAGTGGTGGTTAACACCTGCGGCTTTATTGAGTCGGCAAAGACAGAAGCAATTGACACTATTATTGAGATGGGTGAGCTTAAAAAGGCGGGTAAGATTTCTGCCATAGTAGTTTGCGGTTGTCTTAGCCAGCGCTATAAAGATGAGATTTGCACAGAGCTTCCCGAGATTGACGCCATTATGGGCACGGGAAGCTATGAGGATATTGCGGCGGCGGTAAGAGCTTCTCTGAAGGGCAAGGGCTATGAGAGCTTTAAGGACATTGACGCACCTGTTAATGAGCTGGGACGCATCGTGTCCACAGGGCCGTCGTGGGCGTATATACGCATTGCCGAGGGCTGCAACAATCGCTGCGCATTTTGCGTTATACCCTACATCAGGGGCAAGTACAGAAGCCGCAAAATGGAGGATATAGTCGAAGAAGCAAAGGCTCTTGCCGAGACAGGAGTCAAGGAGCTTATCGTGGTGGCCCAGGATATCACAAGGTATGGAAGTGATATTTACGGCAAGCGCAGCTTGTCCTCACTTTTGCGGGAGCTTTGCAAAATAAAGGGCATAAAGTGGATAAGGCTTCACTATCTTTATCCCGATCAGTTTGACGATGAACTTATAGAGGTAATCGCCACTGAGGATAAGATAGTAAAATATCTCGACATTCCCATGCAGCACATTAACGACAGCATTCTCAAAAGAATGAATAGACGGGGCACGGGAGACGATATTAGGGAGCTTCTTAAAAAGCTTCGTGAGCGTATACCCGGAGCGGTTATCCGCACAAGCATTATTGTTGGCCTTCCCGGTGAGGGAGAGGCTGAGTTTAAAGAGCTTTGTGACTTCCTGAAGGAGGTCAAAATGGAAAGAGCCGGCGTGTTCGTTTATTCTCCGGAGGAGGGGACGCCTGCGGCTGAGATGCCCGACAGGTGCAGCACCGAGGAGGCCGAGCACCGCCGTGATTTGCTCATGGCAATTCAGGCTGATATTATGGATGAATGGGGCGAGAGCTTCATTGGAAAGACAATTAAGGTTCTGTGCGAGGGGTATGACGACGAAATCGGCATGCAGTTCGGAAGAAGCTTTGCAGACTCCCCAGATATTGACGGAATCGTGCTTTTCTCCGGCGAATGTCCCGCAGGAAGCTTTGCAAAGGTGATTATCGATGAGGTCTGCGACGGCGAATGGTACGGCAGACAAATCGTTTGACGAAAGGACCGTGTTTTTTATGACTACTGCGAATAAGATTACTTTGGTGCGGATTGCAATGATACCATTCTTTATCGTTGCTGCACTATGGAAATTTCCCGGACATGACTATGTGGCGGCGGCTATTTTTGCCGTGGCTGCATTTACCGACAGCCTTGACGGCTACATAGCACGGCATTATAATCAGGTTTCCGATTTCGGAAAGTTTGCAGACCCCCTTGCGGACAAGTTCCTTGTGGTTGCAGCACTGCTGATTTTCGTTGAGCGGGGACAGATGGCCTCCTGGGCATGCTTTTTGGTGGTTGCACGTGAATTTGCCGTTACAGGGCTTAGACTCATTGCCATGGAGCGGGGCGGCACAGTTATTGCGGCAGCGATGTCCGGAAAAATTAAGACGGCATCCTCCATTGTTTGCTGCATAATAATGTTTATGCCCTTCCACGATTTTACGCTTTTGCCTTGGCTGAGCGTGGACAATATTTGTGTGGCAGTTATTGTTGTCACAACGCTGTATTCGGGAATTGAATACTTCGTTGCGGGCAAGGAAAATTTGAGTTTCAAGCAGTGAAATAAGCGGATGAGTTCCTGCGGACGACCACAGGCTGCCCATGCGAGAACTGAGGCGTGGGGTTCAGCCGTATAGAGTTGCAGTTTATTCTTGACACAATTTTTGCCCTGTGATAATATCTTGTAGTAATATGGCAAGGGCCGTGAAAGGGAAGAGTAAGGTATATTCGTGCCACAGAGATGAATCGACATGGCTGAAAGCGATTCAGACACAGATGTATCCGAAGTGCACCCCGGAGCCCCGGAGGGAGGAAATGCCCTTCCGTTTCGACTGCGTTAAAGTCGGTGCCGGTGACTGCCGGTGAGTTATAAACGAGAGTGGAACCGCGATTTATCGCCTCTCATGGGTTATAGCCCATGAGAGGCGTTTTCGATTTTTTGGAGGGCGATTTATAAATGTTTGATGATTTGAGAGAGACGATTGCCGCCTATAAGGCCCGTGACCCGGCGGCACGGTCGTCGCTTGAGGTGTTTTTGCTTTATCCAGGCGTTAAAGCAACCATGGCACACAAGCGTGCCAATTGGTTTTACAGGCACGATATGAAGTTTATGGCGCGCTGGATATCTCAGCGTTCCAGAAAGAAAACAGGTATTGAGATTCACCCCGGCGCCACAATAGGCAGGAGACTGGTTATTGACCACGGAATGGGAATAGTAATCGGAGAGACGGCGGAAATTGGCGACGACGTGCTGTTGTATCAAGGAGTGACCTTGGGAGGAACCGGTAAGGACACGGGAAAGCGCCACCCTACAATAGGCAACAATGTGCTTATTGGCTCGGGCGCGAAGGTTTTGGGCCCCTTCAAGGTGGGAGACAATTGCCGAATTGCGTCCAATGCCGTTGTGCTGAAGGAAATTCCGCCAAACAGCACCGCTGTTGGTGTTCCGGCAAGAATTGTTCGTGTGGACGGGCAAAAGGTGGACTATGTAGGGAATGTGGACCAAATCAGCGTTACCGATCCTATTGCAAACGAGCTTATATCCCTGCATGAGCAGATAAACGAGCTGCTGGCTAAAAAGGCCGAGGGCAACAACTAAGTAAAAAATGCTTTATATAGATAAATTATCGGAGGTAAATACAAATGAAGCTTTATAATTCTGCGACAAGGGAAAAGGAAGAATTTATACCAAGGGATCCTTCTATGGTAAGTATGTACACCTGCGGCCCAACCGTGTACCACTATGCCCATATAGGCAACCTTCGCTCATACATTATGGAGGATGTGCTGGAAAAGTATCTTCGCTATGCGGGGTACAGCGTTAAGAGGGTAATGAACATTACCGACGTTGGGCACCTTACCAGTGATGCAGACACCGGAGAGGATAAGATGCTCAAGGGGGCAAAGCGTGAGCACAAGAGCGTTATGGAGATTGCCAAGTATTATACGGACGCATTTTTCTCCGACTGCGAGAAGCTGAATATTAAAATGCCCGACGTTGTGGAGCCTGCAACCGGCTGCGTTGAGGATTTTATTAAAGTTATTTCGGGGCTTATCGAAAGAGATTACGCCTATGTTGCCGGAGGAAATGTATATTTCGATACAGCAAAGCTTGATAAATATTATGTATTCAACGACTTTAACGAGGATGATTTGGCTGTTGGTGTTCGAGAGGGCGTTGAGGCTGACGACAACAAGCGCAACAAGACGGACTTCGTTTTGTGGTTCACCAAGTCAAAGTTCGACGATCAGGAATTGAAATGGGATAGTCCCTGGGGAGTTGGTTACCCAGGCTGGCACATTGAGTGCTCTTGCATTAGCATGAAGCACTGCGGGGAATATCTTGACATCCACTGCGGTGGAATTGACAACGCATTTCCCCATCACACCAATGAGATTGCCCAGTCAGAGGCCTTTTTAGGGCACAAATGGTGCAATTACTGGTTCCATGTGCTGCATCTTAACATCAATAGCGGAAAGATGAGCAAGTCCTCGGGTGAGTTTTTGACGGTGTCTCTTTTGCAGGAAAAGGGATATGACCCCATTGTCTATAGATTTTTCTGCATGCAGAGCCATTACCGCAAGAGTTTGGTGTTTTCATATGAGAACCTTGACAATGCGGCGGCGGCATACAAGAAGCTTATTGCCCGAATTGCGGCGCTTAAGCCCGGCGGAGAGGTTGACAGCGAAGCCTTTAATACCATGAAGGGCAAATTCATGGAGGCTTTGGACAACGACCTTAACACCTCACTTGCAGTTACGGCGGTGTATGACGCACTGAAATTTGACACCAACGACGCCACAAAGCTGGCTTTAATGGGCGACTTTGACTATGTTTTGGGACTTGATCTCCTTAAGGCGGCGGAGGCAGTGCGCAGTGCTGCTCCCGCAGAGGCTGCTCAGGAATCTGACCCGCGGATAGAGGCGTTAATTGCGGAGCGCAGCGCTGCAAAGAAGGCGAAGAACTACGCAGAGGCTGATCGTATTCGTGATGAGCTTAAGGCGGAGGGAATTGTCCTTGAGGACACCGCTCAAGGCGTGAAATGGTATAGGGCATAAGGCAATTAAAAAATCTATAACTTAAAAAAACGCCCCGAAGCTTGAGCTTCGGGGCGTTTTTATTTATGCTGCTGGGGGAACTGATTGAGAGGGAGTGACATTCGGCGTCGGTGAAACCGGGGTTGACGGCTCAGGAGCCGAGGGGGTCGGAGACGGAATGTCAGTTCCGGAAGATGGGGTCTGGGTAGCTTCCTCAGATGGAGAAGGCTCCACAGATGGGCTGGGAGTAGGCTCCAGATCGCCGAAGATGTTTGTGGGGCCGTAAAGCGTGGGAGTCTTAAAGGTCTTATACTCAAGGCCCTCGTGAATCGGCTGCATTATCTTCTTCCAGGTTAGGGCGGAGGGGTTACCATTAACACTTATATAAGCAGGGGTGTCATATCCTGTCCAGACAGCACAGACATAATAGGGAGTGTAGCCCACGAACCAGCGGTCCTGCCAGTTGGTGGAGGAACCGGTTTTACCGGCGTGGGGCATGTTACCGATATTGGATTCGGCACCTGTACCATAGGTGGCGGCATAGTTAAGCATATAGGACATGGTCCAAGCTGTGTTTGCCTTGAATGCCACGATGGTTTCGGGGGAGTTATCAAGAATCGTTTTACCGTCGGAATCGGTAACATGGGTGTAGGTTCGGGCGTAGGTGAAGATACCGTCGTTTACGAAGGCACCATAGGCTTGCGCCATTTCACGGACAGAGCAGCCGTTTGTGAGCTGACCCAGAGAAAGAGGAGCATAGTCAGCATCCGCCGGAACAAGCTCCATACCTAAACGTTCTGTAAGGTATTTATAGGAAACGGCGGGGGTCAGCTTATCAAGAATCTGAGCGGAAACGGTGTTTATAGAGCTTTTTAGCGCTTCCAAAATAGTGACAATACCCCGATTGCCACCGCCGGCATTATTAGGATACCACCATGTGCCGCGAAGTTGAATGTCAGAAGAGTCGTCCACCAGAGTACTGGGAGAAATGAGTCCCTGATCCACGGCAGGACCATAGGTAGCTATTGGCTTTATAGAAGATCCTGGGGGGCGCTTGGCATCAGTGGCCCGGTTCCAACCGAAGTTGATGGTCTTTTCGCCAACTCCACCGGAAAGAGCCTTTATTTCACCGGTGTAGGGATCCATAAGGACGCAGGCAGACTGAATAGATTCGCCCAGCTTAGATTTTGCCTGGGGGAACTGAGATGAGTCTTCATAAATGCCGTCCACAATGTTTTGGATTTTCATATCCAAACAGGAGTAAATCTGGTAGCCGCCGTTATTGAGAAGGTATGTGGCGGTTTTTTCGTCGATACCCTTTTCATCCATAAGGTCGTGAAGCACGTCCTGATAGACGGTGTCGGCATACCAACTGTTGATTTCCATTTTGTATTCTTCGTTTTCACCGCGCTTGAGCTTTGAGAAAATGTCCTCGGCAACGGCGGCAGTGTATTCATCGTAGTTGATGTAGCCCTGCTCATACATTTCACGAAGGATAAGCTCCTGACGCTCCTTGTTGTTGGAGCGGCTGATATAGGGGTCGTACTTGGAGGGGTTGTTGGTGATGCCGATTATGCTGGCGCATTCAGCCAAGGTTAGCTCCCATACGTCCTTATCATAGTAGCGCTGGGCAGCGGCACCAACGCCATAGGTTATACCACCGAGGTTGATGACGTTGAGATACCACTCCATTATCTCTTCCTTTTCGTACATGCGCTCGCATTCAAGGGCACGGAAAATTTCGAGAAGCTTTCGCTGGACGGTAATGTCCTTTTCGCCGGTGGTATTTTTGATGACCTGCTGGGTAATGGTGGAGCCGCCGAAATCATCCTTCATGGTGGCAAACATGTTTACGAAGGCACCGAAGGTTCTATACCAGTCAACACCCTTGTGAGTGTAAAAACGCTTGTCTTCAATGGCGACAGCCGCCTGTTCCATGTATTTGGGGATGTTTTCATATTCAACCCAGATACGGTTTTCCATGCCGTGGAGAGAGGCAAGCTCTTTGTAGTTGCCGGACTCATCGGTATAGTAAATAGTGCTGGCGAGGTTGACGGTCATGTCCTCCAAGGATACGCCAAGGTCTTTGGAGAGGTTGGTTTTTACATAGTATGCAAATATGCAGGTAAATAAAAGACCTGTGGTGATGCATATTACGAGAATGGTTGCCAGAACCTTCACAACTGTGTGGGTGACGCCGCCTGCTGTTGCAGCGGTAACATCCGCAGCCTTCATCGCTGATTTTTTAGCCTTTTTTTTGTCCATAGATGAACCTCCGTGGAAGCTGTATGATAAAGCCACGCTGTGGCAGAAACAGTTTATTAAAAATGCGACCGGAAAAAGCACTCCACAAATTATAATAAGTGTTGCGCAGTTGTTGCAGCATGATTGCATCATGCTGCAACATGGTCATGTGCCGTCTCTAACGGCACGGCCTGATTTAAATATATAATAACTGCCGTGCAGTTGTTGTAGCATAATGCAGTTATGCTACAACATGGCCATGTGCCGTCTTTAACGGCACGGCCTGATTTAAATATATAATAACTGCCGTGCAGTTATTATAGCACGTTTTGTCAACTTGCAGAAGGAAATTTTTCTAATATTGTTATTTTACCATTTTTGACTTAATTTTGCACTTTCTGGGAACAATTAGTATGAAAAATACTTAAAAGGAGGTGGGGATATGAATACCACTTTGAAAAAATGGGGAATGGGTCTTTTGATTCTTGGAGCTATAGTTTGCGCATCCTATGCGGCTTTTGATGTGGGATTTGTGAAAACAGACGCTGCGCAGTGCCTTGCAGAGGACGATCAAAACTGCTATGTTTTGAGGGACTACGAGGGATATGTGGCCGTGTTCGTGGAAACAGACCCCTATTGCCCAATGACAGTAACAGAAATTCAGGTCAGCACTTTGAGAGAGCTGGACCGGATGCTGCTTCAGACCGGAATGAAGGTTAGAAGTCACGAAAAGCTGATGATGACATTGGAAGACTTGG
>CAZJYY010000035.1:0-22621 GCA_964550315.1 uncultured Oscillospiraceae bacterium
AATCCACAAACACATTCGGGCGTGCGACGGTGTCGTGTGCCCGAATTTTTTAAAAGTGCAAATTGCAAAGGGCAGAAATAACTTCTATGCTTGCAAGGGCTTGTACAATGAGGTATAATAAATCAGATATGGGTATTATTGCCTGTCTGCGAAGCGGACGGCAATAATTTAGACCGAAAAAGAAGGTCTCGCAGAGTTCACGCCCGCAGGCGTGAAAAAATTCAAATTCGTTTTCCGCGGCGGCGTGTACGTCACGGAAAATACTTTAGAGGAGCGAGCGTCGAATTGTCTGCTTTTGCAGACAACCGAGGCGAGAGCGCAGTGCAAGCCCTTTTGTCAAAGAAGGCCTTGCCTCCTTTGACAAGTAGTTAAAGCAGATCGGGGGCGAAGGGCAGCGCCGCACGCCCCCGTATATAAAAGCCGCTGCGTACGTTACGACTAATAGAGTTTATGCCGGCGGCGACAATAATGTTAATGTTTCGATTTACTGGAGGAAAGAGGAAATGACCAAAGTATCACCGTCAATACTCTCTGCCGATTTTGCAAACCTTAAAAAAGACGTTGATGATGTCCGTGCCGGCGGTGCAGACTGGCTTCATGTGGACGTTATGGATGGGCTTTTTGTACCAAACATTTCCATAGGCATTCCAGTGGTAAAATCACTTCGGAAGGCGACTGACATGTTTTTGGATGTTCATCTCATGATAGACAGACCACACCGCTATGTTAAGGACTTTTGCGACGCCGGTGCAGACCTTGTGGTTTTTCATATCGAAGCTGACCAGCCCCAGGACATTATGGATGCAATAAAAATAGTTAAGGACTGTGGAAAAAAGGTAGGCCTTTCCCTGAAGCCACGCACGCCGGCTGAAACCATTGTGCCGTATCTTCCGCTTTTGGACCTTGTTCTTGTTATGACAGTGGAGCCGGGTTTCGGCGGGCAGAGCTTTATGGACAACCAGCTTCCAAAAATCAGCACCCTGCGTAAAATGATAGACAGTACAAAGCCCGATTGTGACCTTGAGGTAGACGGCGGAGTTGACGCTGTCACCGCAAAATACTGCAAGGAAGCAGGGGCAAACGTTCTTGTGGCAGGCAGCGCCATCTTTAAAAAAGACGACCGCAGTTTTGCAATTGATTCAATAAAAAACGCATAAAATGACCTAATTTGCACAGCATTTCCATTATAATCCCAAGGAGATATGAAAATGGCGTTCTTCCCCCACTCACTGGAAAATCTTATTGACAAATTTGCGGCGTTGCCGGGCATCGGGAAAAAAAGTGCCCAAAGGCTCGCTTTTCACATACTATCCTTAGATGACAGTGAGGCGGCGGCCTTTGCTTCCGCTATTTTAGAGGCAAAGCAAAGTGTCCACTGCTGCCCTGTGTGTCAAAATCTTACAGACGGCGAATTGTGCTCTGTCTGCGGCGATGTGCGCCGGGACAAGGGCGTTGTTTGCGTTGTGGCGGAGCCAAGGGATGTGTTGTCCTTTGAAAGAAGCCGTGAGTACGGCGGTGTTTACCATGTACTTCATGGGGTAATGTCCCCAATGAACCATATTGGACCGGATGACCTTAAAATTTCAGAGCTTATTGCCCGGGTGGCCCGGGGAGACGTTCGAGAGGTGATAATGGCAACAAACCCCGATACCGAAGGCGATACTACAGCCATGTACATATCGCGCCTTATTAAGCCGTTTAACACAAAGGTAACAAGGCTGGCTTATGGTATTCCTGTGGGGTCCAATCTTGAATTTGCAGATGAAGCAACCCTTATTCGGGCACTTGAGGGACGTCGTGAAATGTAGGCGCTGAAAAATTAAAAATGAAAAAATACCAAGGAGAATAAACTAAAATATGGCATCAAAACTGAAAATAATCCCTCTTGGCGGTCTTAACGAGATCGGTAAGAACTGTACCGTTATAGAATACGGCGAGGATATGCTCGTTGTGGATTGCGGTCTCGGTTTTCCGGACGAGGAAATGTACGGTGTGGACATCGTTATACCGGATTTTACCTACCTTGTTCAGAATCAACACCGCATAAAGGGTATAGTGCTGACCCATGGTCATGAGGATCATATCGGCGGGCTTCCTTATCTTATGCGTGAGCTGGATGTGCCCCTTTACGCCACCCGGCTTACCGCAGGACTTATCGGTATTAAGCTTGAGGAGCACGGACTTTTGGAGAAAACCAAAATAACCACTCTTGAAGCTGGAGAGCGCTTTAAGGCGGGCTGCTTCGACGTGGAGCTTATCCATGTTAACCACAGCATTGCTGACGCTGTGTCTTTGGCGATAAGAACCCCTATCGGTACGGTTATCCACACGGGGGACTTTAAAATTGACGTGACCCCCATCCAAAACAGCATGATAGACCTGACCCGCTTTGGTGAGCTTGGAAAGCAGGGGGTGCTCCTTCTTATGAGCGACTCCACCAACGTGGAAAAGCCGGGATATTCTGATTCTGAAAGCAAGGTGGGCGCCCGCTTTGACCAGCTTTTCAAGGACTGCGAAAAGCGTATAATAGTTACCACCTTCGCATCAAACGTCCACAGAATGCAGCAGATAATAAACTGTGCGGCAAAGGTCGGACGCAAGGTGGCTGTTACGGGACGCAGCATGGAGAATATAATGCGTGTCTCCCGTGAGCTGGGATATATGGATGTGCCGGAAAATACCCTGGTGGATATTAACCGCATCGGCGACTATCCCAACGATAAAATTGTTATCATTACTACCGGAAGTCAGGGCGAGAGCATGTCGGCCTTGTACCGCATGGCCTTTTCCGGACACCGGCAGGTGGAAATTTCTGCCGGCGACAGGGTGATTATCTCTGCCAGCGCAATACCCGGCAACGAAACTACCATCAGCCGTGTAATAAACGAGCTGTTCATGAAGGGTGCCGAGGTTGTTTATGACCGCTTAGAGGAGCTTCACGTTTCCGGCCACGCCTGCCGTGAAGAGCTTAAAATGATGCTGGCGCTTACCCAGCCCAAGTTCTTTATGCCTCTGCACGGTGAACAGCGCCATCTTCGAACCCACGCAGAGCTTGCCAAAACCATGGGTGTTGAGGCGAGAAACGTTGTTGTGGGCGACATTGGCACTGTTGTGGAGCTTACAAGGAAAAGTATTAAGCTTGCAGGCACTGTGCCTGCCGGTAAGGTTCTTGTGGACGGTACCAGCGTGGGTGATGTGGGAAGCGTTGTTCTTAGGGACAGAAAGCATCTGGCTCAGGACGGCATGGTGGTTGTGGTTATGACCCTTTCTGCGGAGGACACAAGCCTTATTTCCGGTCCTGACATTGTAACCAGGGGCTTCGTGTTCGTCAAAGAATCTGATCAGCTCATGGAAGAGCTTAAGCGTGTAACGCTGGAAACCCTGGATTCCTGCGAGCATCAGCATATAACCGACTGGGCAACTATAAAAACCAAGGTAAAGGCAAACCTTTCCGGTTACCTTTATAAAAAGACCAAGCGCAGTCCTATGATCCTTCCGGTCATTATGGAAGTATAGGAAAAGCCTAGGGAATATTAAGAAAAGCAAGGCACTGCCTTGCTTTTTTCGTTTTTCAGATTTTGCAAACACGGTGTCATTGTCACCAAACTCACCTGTGTGTCGGACAAGGATAAGCTCGTTTAAGAATTCCCAAAGAAAGGGAAGCCCCCTTTTTTTAGGTGGCGACAGGGCAAATGCACATAATTTAAAAACTGTTTACTTTACAAAGTTACTACCGGATGATATAACGGAGATGCTAGTAAATTGCTGTAACTAGAATTGAAAGCTATTGATAACTATTACCAATAAGGTGACTAAGTCACAGAAAAAGAGCTTGTATTTTGATAGACTCAGTCCATACAAAAGCATTGAAACAAGGAGGATGTAAGGTTTTGAAAAAATATGTTTGTACGATTTGCGGCTTCATATATGATGAGGCCGAGGGAATTCCAGAAGCGGGAATTGCAGCAGGCACAAAATGGGAGGACTTACCGGAGGACTGGACATGTCCTTTGTGCGGTGCGTCAAAGGCAGAGTTTGAGCCTCAAGAGGAGGAAAAAGCTCCGGCATCGGCGGCTTTGGCACCGGTGGAGGAAAGCAGCGAGGAGCTGCGGGAGCTTTCCATGGGCGAACTTTCGGCACTTTGCTCTAATTTGGCAAGGGGCTGCGAAAAGCAGTATTTAAGCAAGGAGTCGGCACTTTTCTCGGAACTTGCCGAGTATTTTAAAAAGAAAACACCGCAGGTGGAGGGTGCCGACACCGAAAGCCTTTGCGCACTTGTTGAAAAGAACCTCAGTCAGGATTTTGCGGCCGCCAATAATGTTGCCAAGGCCGCTGGAGACAGGGGAGCGCAGCGTGCTCTTGTTTGGAGTGAAAAGGTGTCAAAAATCCTTAATTCACTTCTGAATAGATACAATAAGGAGGGCGAAGCTTTCCTTGAAAACACCAATGTATATGTCTGCGAGGTTTGCGGCTTTATTTACATAGGTGATAACCCTCCGGAGCTTTGTCCGGTATGTAAGGTCCCAAGCTGGAAGTTTGCTAAAATCGGAAGGAGGCAGTAAAAAATGAAGAAGATTGCAGTTAGAAATATAAGGCTTTGTACCAAGGACTGCCTGTGCCTTTATGTTTGCCCCACGGGAGCTTCGGACACGGAAAACAGCATTATTGATACGTCCAAGTGCATTGGCTGCGGTGCCTGTGCCGATGCCTGCCCATCAAAGGCAATATCCATGGTGCCGGTGGAATATCCGCCACAGCAGTCAAAGGAAAAGAGTGTTACGAGCGCTATGAGCGAGCTTGCCGCAAGCAAGACAAAGCAGGAGAAAATGGCACTTCAAATAGCGGAGACAACAGACAAGCCCGGCTTGAGACAGCTTGCGGAGGCCGCTGCAAAGTCCAGCCGTCTTATGGCAGAGGACATTTTGCGTGAAGCAGGATATATGCTTCCCCAAAGCGGCAATGCCCACGAATTTTTAAATTCGCTTCTTGGGGTCAAGGACAAGGATTTCCCCATGGAGGCGGTTCAAGAACTAATTAAGCTTATCCCAAATAACGATAAAGAAAAGAAAACGGAGGAAAAGAAAATGGAAAAATGGCGCTGCACCGTATGCGGTTATATTCACGAAGGACCCATGCCCGAGGATTTTGTGTGCCCTCGCTGCAAGCAGCCGGCATCGGCCTTTGTGAAGGTTGAGGAAGTGGCTGAAAAGCCCGCAAACCGCTATGCAGGAACAAAGACCGAAAAGAACCTTGCCGAAGCCTTTGCGGGTGAAAGCCAGGCGAGAAATAAATACACCTATTTTGCAAATATCGCCCAGCGTGAGGGCTTTGACCAACTGGCAGAAATCTTTCTTAAGACTGCACGCAACGAGCAGGAGCACGCACGCATCTGGTTTGAGGAGTTAGGCCACCTTGGAAAGACTGCTGAGAACCTTGCTGCAGCCGCCGAAGGTGAAAACTATGAGTGGACTGACATGTATGACCGCATGGCAAAGGATGCTGAGGAAGAGGGCTTTGCTGATTTGGCAGAGCGTTTCCGCCGTGTGGGCGCCATTGAAAAGGCTCACGAGGAGCGATACAGAGCACTTCTTAAGAATGTGGAAATGCAGAAGGTCTTTGAAAAGAGTGAGGAGACCATGTGGGAATGCCGCATCTGCGGTCACCTGGTAATGGGCAAAAAAGCCCCGGAGGTTTGCCCGGTCTGCAAGTTTGCCCAGAGCTATTTTGAAGTCAGAAAAGAAAACTATTAAGCTGTGACGGCAAAAGTGCAAGCTTTAAAGTCCTGCAAGTGCTTGCAGGATAATGAAAGGACTCGGAACAAATGTTCCGAGTCCTTTTTTGCGCAGTGGGCAGATTACTTTTTCCTTGTCATCTTTGCATATTCATAGTAAAATACTGATTGCAAACCAAGGAGGTAGGACTATGAACATTCAGATATTCGGAAAATCAAAGTGTTTTGATACAAAGAAAGCGGAACGTTACTTTAAGGAACGCAAAATAAAATATCAAATGATAGACCTGCCCCGATACGGAATGAGCCCAAGGGAGCTGGAAAGCGTAAAAAACTGCGTGGGCCTTGAGAATCTTATTGATGAAAAGTCGCCAGATGCCGACCTTATAAAATACCTTGCCTTTGATGCGGACAAGCTGCAAAAGCTTCTGGAGGAGCCCTCTATAATAAAAACCCCCATTGTCCGCAACGGCAAAAAAGCTACCGTAGGCTACTGCCCCGAGGTCTGGAAGGATTGGGAATAAGACAGGGCAAAAAACTGCATGAAAAAAGACAGCCGGAAAAGGCTGTCTTTTTTATTAGTTATTCTGCAACGTAGGGCAAAAGAGCGATCTGACGAGATCTCTTTATTGCCTCGGTGAGCTCACGCTGATGTGCCGCGCAGGTACCGGTGGTACGGCGGGGCAGAATCTTGCCGCGCTCAGAGAGGAAACGGCGGAGCTTTACGGTGTCCTTGTAGTCTATATACTCGCTCTTGTCAGCGCAAAACTGACATACCTTCTTGCGCTTGCGATTCTTATTTCTGTTATCCTTATCGAATGCCAAAGTTCTTTCCTCCTGTCTTTAGAATTGTTTTCCCATGTGTTAAAACGGCAGGTCGCCGTCACCATCGTTCAGCTCGGAAAAGGAAGAGCCCTTAGGACTGCTTTCATATCCGCCGCTGCGGGGGGCAGCGTCATAACTGTCGCCGCCTTCGCGGGTGCGCTTGCCTTCGCCGAAATAGACATTGTCTGCAACGACTTCGGCACTTCTGCGCTTGTTGCCGTCCTTATCCTGCCAGTCGCGAATCTGAAGCCTTCCGGAAACAACAGCCATGCTGCCCTTCTGGAAGTATTTAGAAACGAACTCACCGGTCTGACGCCATGCGACAATGTCGATGAAGTCAGTTTGACGCTCTCCGCTTTCCTTTGACGCAAAGTCGCGGTCAACTGCGAGGGCGAAGGATGCAACTGCTGTACCCGACGGGGTGTAACGAAGCTCGGGGTCTCGGGTCAAACGACCCATAAGTGTAATGTGGTTAAGCATATTACGCCTCCTTATTCGGGACGAACAGTGATAAGGCTGCGCAGTATACCGTCTGTAATGCCGAGAACACGGTCGAGCTCTGCGGGGAATTCGGGGGAAGACGTGAACTTGACGAGCACGTAGTAACCTTCAGAGATGTAGTTGATCTCGTAAGCCAGCTTACGCTTGCCTATAAGTTCCATCTCATCGATAGTACCGTGCTGCTCGACAAGTGCCTTGAACTTCTCTACGACTGCTGTTGTCTGCTCTTCATCAAAATTGGGGTTGATGATGTACATCAGTTCGTACTTCTCATTTGTCTTAGCCATTTAAGCACCTCCTTCTGGACTAATGGCCCACTATATGTGAGCAAGGATAGCCTGCCAATATTGACAAGCTATCCTATTATACATAAAATTATAAAAATGTCAAGAAAATACTAATAATTTACTTAAGACCCATGGTGATAATGGCCATGGTGTAAACCTCGTCAGCGTTGCAGCCACGGCTAAGGTCATTGATAGGAGCGTTCAAACCCTGAAGGATGGGGCCGTAAGCTTCAAAGCCGCCCAGACGCTGGGCAATTTTGTAGCCAATGTTGCCGGCTTCGATGCAGGGGAAGATAAAGGTGTTAGCCTGTCCTGCAACGGCAGAGCCCTTGCACTTGGTGGCGGCAACAACGGGAGAAACTGCGGCGTCAAACTGAAGCTCGCCGTCGATAGCAAGCTCGGGAGCCATTTCTTGAGCCTTTGCAGTGGCATCACGGGAAAGCTGAACGGTAGCGCCCTTGCCGCTGCCCTTTGTGGAGAAACTGAGAACGGCGACCTTGGGGTCAATGCCGAAGTGTTTTGCGGTGCGTGCGGTTTCAACAACAACCTCGGCCAGCTTGTCGCTGCCCTTAAGAGTCACGTTGCCCTCTTTGTCAACGCTGTCAGGATAATCAATGTTAATGGCGCAGTCGCCCATGGCAAGACGCTCATCACCACGGACAAGAATGAAGCTGGAGGACACAAGGTGTGCGCCGGGCTTGGTCTTTATGAGCTGCAGAGCGGGGCGGACAGTGTCAGCCGTGGAATATGTAGCGCCGCCTAAAAGGCCGTCAGCCTTGCCCATTTTAACAAGCATTGTGCCGAAATAGTTGCCCTTGGAAAGTGCGGTGCGGCACTCGTCCTCAGTCATCTTGCCTTTGCGAAGTTCTACCATTTTTGCAACCATTTCGTCCATTCCGGGATAAGTTGCGGGGTCTGCAATTTCCATGCCTTCAATGTCAAAGCCGCCGTCCTTTGCTGCTGCCTTGACCTTTTCAACGTTGCCCACAAGAAGAACGTCCATAATGTCGTCCTTTTTCAAACGAGCGGCGGCCTCAAGAATGCGGGTATCCTCACCTTCGGTGAAAACTATGGTTCTGCGGTCGTTTTTCAGGGTATTAAGTATTTCTGTAAGCATTTAAAGTTCCTCCAATGCAAAATTAACTTCTGACATTATACACCATATGTCAGAAAAAACAATTCTAAAAACCCTTTATATCGACAAATTGTGAAACCATTAGCAAAAATTATCACTTTGTCCATTGAAAACAGACGATAATGTGGCTATAATCGTTTTTATCGGCCAAGAAATACCCTTGTGCCGGTGATAAATACTATTATTTTTTATGGAGGCCCAAGTTGTCTGAAGTCTGGTTTGAGGGAAAACGTTTTGGAAGGCGGGTAACCTTCCGCTTTGGCGATTGCAATGCCAACAAGCGTGCAAGTTTATATACCCTGCTTAAAATATTCTCGGAAATGGCGGGGGAGGATTATGAGCACCGAGAGATGGGCTATGAGCTTCTTCAGGAAAAGGGGCAGGCATTTGTTGTTTCCCGGCAAAGCATTGCCATAAAAAAACTTCCCGTCCACACCCAGACGGTGCACTGCACAACATGGGAGCGCTGCACCAAGGGGCCTTTTTTCTATCGTGAGTATGAAATCCATACCCCGGAGGGCGAGCTTCTTGCAAGCTCGGAGAGTATGTGGCTGCTTGTGGAACCTGCCACACGGGAGATATTAAGACCCGCCCAGCTTTTCGGCGGACTTCCGGAAATGGATCCCGGCAAGTCGGATTGTCCCGACTGCAAAAAGCTTAAAAGAATGGACACTTCCGAAGCTTTAGGGGAAAGAACCATACGCTATTCCGATTTGGATGCCAACGGACATGTGAATAACGCAGTATACACACGCATTGCGGCGGACTATCTTCCCCAAGAGTACAGGGAAAGGGAGCTTTCAGGCTTCCAAATAAACTTTTGCATGGAAACAAGGCTGGGTGAGACACTTGAAATATGCGGCGCGCCAACCGATGCGGGATATTTTATCCAGGGCGTAACCGGCGATACTTTGCATTTTGCCTGCGAATATTCTTATTAAGCATAAAGAAAGAGACGGAAGCAGTAAATGTCAGACAGATTTTATGACGGAGAGTTTTATAACCGTCAAATAACACTGAACTACCTTGAAACAAACACCGATAAAAAGGTTTTTATACATACCCTTTTGGGTGAATATTCGGAGCTTGCCGGCGACGAATGTGAGGTAAAAGGGCAGAATCATTCATTTTTTATAAACAGCGGCGTTGTGTTTATGATAAGCCGAATGAGTCTTCGCTTCCACAGAATACCGACACAGGGAGAAACACTCCTTTTTACCACTTGGTTTCGCGGAGCGGAGGGAAAGTTTTTCTTTCGTGACTGCGAGGTTAGGGGAGAGGGTGGCGAGCTTCTTGCGTCCATGGAGGGCACCTGGGTGCTGCTTGACCTTGTTTCCCACGAAATGCTGGGAGCGGACAAGTATCCCGGCAATGGCTCAACACCGTATCCCGAAAGACTTGCGGATGTGCCCGAGTGTAAAAAGATATTGCCCGTGCCTGATATGATAAGGCTGGGGAAGCGCCCGGTGTATTACACAGACCTGGACTGCAACTGCCACATGAATAATGCCGTCTATAGCCGAATCGCCGCAGACTTTCTTCCGGCGCGTTATCGGCAGAGGGACATTGCGGACTATGTTATCAATTTCAATCGGGAAACACGACTGGGACAGACCATGGAGATATTCGGCGGATCTACGGAAAATGGCTATGTTATCATTGGATACTGCGACGGAGTACGCCATTTTGCCTCCGAATTTACCTTTAAAAACTGAATATACATTATTATATATAAGTGAACTATTCCGTAAAAAGCTCCGGCTGCCAAAAGTGAAGGCGCCGGAGCTTTTTAATGCAGGAGGGAAGATGTACCAAGGAAAAAATTTGCAAGAAATCCTGCAAAACCATGTTAAACATTTACAAAATGTTACGAATTTCTACAAATTATTTATGAGTGTTACTAAAAATAACGAGGAAATCATCGGAAAGCTTGTGTGCCACAGCGGATTATGATAAAATCATCCACAAGATGTGGAAAAGAAGTGCATTTTGGCTTGCAAATATAGCGACGTCAATATTGCAAAATCCATATCTCAGATATTTGTCGGGTGAAACGGCCGAACCCATATTTCATAATGCGACAGGTTTGGCGCAGAGCATATTATATAATCAATTCTGCCCGGACGGAGGAAAACGGCAGAAGGAAGAACCACCCGCGAATGAGGAGGAATTTTATGAAAATAATAGTTGGATTTATTTGTTCGCTTGCCTTGATGCTATGCCTTGGTGCAAATGCAAAAGCGGCATATGAGCCCGATGTTGACTATTCCGCTCAGATGGCAGAGGCTGTGACGGCGGAGGACGATGATGCGGGAATTGCTGCCCAGCAGGCAAGGGACGAGAAAATCGACGATCTTAAGCTGGATGTGAAAAAATACAGCTATGAGGATCTGAAGCTGCTGTCCAAAATCATTTACGCCGAGGCAGGCTGCGAGTGGCTTGACGAGGAGTGGAAAATGCATGTGGGCGAGGTGGTCTTGAACCGAGTGGAGAGTCCGGAATTCCCGGATACCATCAAGGAGGTTTTGGAACAGCCAGGACAGTACTACGGTAAAAACAGCTCCTATTTCAACAGTCTTGTTCCCTCCGAAGCCTGTGTGCGGGCTGCACTGAGACTTTTGAACGGGGAAAGACTTCTTGAGCCGGCGGTTGTTTTCCAAGCTAACTTCAAGCAGGGCAGCGGTGTACACACTGCCCGATACGATGAGCAGCTTGGATGGAGCTATTTCTGCTTTAGCAGTAATCCCGGGCTTTACGATGACCAAGAGGAAGCTGCACAGGTAAGCGTCACCTCAATCGGTGGAAAAGAGCCTATGTAAGATATTGCAAAATGAAAAGGGGCAGGGACGGATCGTGTCGTTCCCATAAGGATGTTTTGAGGGCATCACCGTTTTAAAAAGCGGTGATGCCCTCATTTCTGCTATGCTCAGTTGAGAAGGGGTACAGATTAGGGTAAAAATTGTTTACGAATCCTTTTGGTATTCAGCAATGTCCTCTAAGCGACATTCTAAAACTGCACACAGTTTATTTAATGTCTTGGTTTCGATGTTTTCATTGGCTCTAAGGCGCCTTACTGTTTTGCTGTCAATCCCACATTTTTCTCTAAGTGTATAGGTGGTCACACCTTTTTTATCCATCATTTTCCATAGCCTATCAAATGTAATTATTTTACACACCCCCATACTTGACACCACTTATTGTGGGGGTTATAATCTATTTTATCAAGGGGATATAATCCCCATGTTGAGGGGGCATATTTGTGGACTATCAAAAAGCATATAGCATTTTATTTAATGCAATTACAGATGCAATCTATGTGCTTGTTAAATCAAAAATAGTAACCTCAGATGTAGACAACGGTATCACCATCTTAAAAGAAGCCCAATTTAAAACCGAGGATATGTATATTGCAGGAAAATAAAAGGGCAGCTGTGACAAGATATGTCGTTGTCAGACAATCTTGTCGGGAGGTATCCCAAACCCTCAATGAACGAAAAGCGTCGGCTATGATTGTTTTCATAGCCGACGCTTTTAAAAATATCATTATGAGAGGAACGCTATAACGTCCCTGCTTTTTCTAAAGATACAGGTTATAATATATCCTGCTCCACCTTTTCAGGTGGAATTTCAAGCAAATGAGGATTGCGAAGATAATATTTAAGATATTTCAGCGAGGTTGCCATATAGAACCCGTCAGTTGTGCGCTCGTCAACGGTTACTTTAAAATCTATATATTTGCGCTCCACGGGAACACCGGAATCGTCCATCTCAACAGCCTTTCTCTTAACACCGAAGGCAAGAAATATGGGCAGGTTTCCAAAGTTGTAAATATGGTGGAATACCGGAGGAATGCCGATGGAGCCAAGGTCGGTCACAATAAGGGAGCCGTGGAAGGGGCTTATGTCCAAAATAGACTGGGGAAGCCAGCCAAGATAATCAAGCCCTTTAAGAACACTGATGAAGAAGTTCAGCAAAAAGCGGGGCAGCTTAATGAAGGTTTCGGCAAACTTGTCGGTGCCGTTTTCTCCTGTATCAGCCTTGACCTTGTCAATTTCATCGTTAATTTTACGATAAATGTCAAAGATAGTGTCAGAAGGGAGAAACTTAACCTTGATGGAGGATTCCTCAGCGTCATCAGACATGGACTGCTTAACGGTCATAAGAACCTCAACCTGATGCCTTGCGTAAACCCGCTGTCCGGAAACAAAGCGGTTCATGGCAGGGCGCTGGGATACAGTGCGTATGTAAGCGGCAAGGAAAAGGTGAAGCATACCCATGCCCTTGTAACCCTCAGCCCTCTTGGAACGAAGCCAGCGGTCAATTTCAGTGACCTCAACGGAATCTGCAAAATAATTGCAGGCATCATTCTTCTGCTTCATGATAAACGGGGTAAACTTATTGTATGCAGGATAGGTGCGAAGCAGACGCCCTTCCTTGCGGTCGCCGAGCCTGCGCCTGTATATATTGTCTGGCATATGGAATGTCCTCCGATTTCTTTATGTCAGTTCGATTATAAAACACTTAATGGGTGATATCAAGCCTGTTTTTTACCGGATGCAATGTAAATGTGAATAATAGATAAAATTTGTCACGACTATTTACAGAATGAGGAAATTAGGTTATGATTACAAAGTCTGAATCTAAAAATTGTGCTAATTGTCTGTTTTTTGAATTTCTGCGTTTGGTAACTTGCAGAATAAGTTGTAATAGTGTACAATGTAGCAAACATTAGTACAAGCTTTATAACAGGATGTTATATTAAAATAAGCACCGCAGGAGGTGTTAAGTAAGAATGTCAATCGAAGCAATCAAAACCATCACCGAAGCAGAGGAAAGGGCAAGGCTTTCAAAAGCTGAAGCGACGGCCGCTGCGAAAAAGATGATAGCGGAAGCCGAGGAAGCCGGACAAAAAACCGTTGAAGCCGCCAAAGCCAAGGCGTTTGACGAGCTTTCGGAGCTTCGCACCCAAGCCAAGGACAAGGCGAGAGCCGAAGCGCTGAAGCTTGCTCATGGCGTGGAAAACCGCAAGGCTGCCATGCTTGTGAAGGCAGAGGGCAGGGCGGACAAGGCGATTGGTTTAGTCGTTGAAAGGATCGTGAATAGCTGATGTCCATTGTAAAAATGAAACGGCTGAAGCTTGCGGCGGTCAAATCTCAGCGGGAAGAACTTTTGAAAGAGCTTATGCTTTTAGGCTGCGTGGAAATAACGGAGCCAGGTGAGCCCGATGAGGAGCTTGCAATGCTTCTGCGGCGGGAAAAGGCCGGTGCTTTTGAGAGAAAGTCAGATTATGAGCGTCTTGAATGGGCGGTTTCGCTTTTGGATAAGTATGCTCCCGAGAAAAAGAGCATCCTTACGCCAAGACCTGAAATCGGCAGAGACATACTTCTGGACAGCACATCTCTTGAGGAATATCTTGCCCTTGCAAAGCAGCTTGACCTATGTGACGACCGCATAAAGCGTATCGAGGCGGAGGAAAGCCACGCAAGGACCCTTATAGAAACCCTTAAGCCTTGGGAGAAGCTTGATGTTCCGCTGGAGGTTTCTGAAACAGGAACCTGTTTTTTATGCCTTGGAACACTTCCGCCCACGGCCGAGCTTAAAGCCATTGAAGATGACGCTGCCGAAGCCGGCGGCGACTGCCAGATTATTGAGGTGTCCGTCGATAATGACGCAAGGTATGTTATGCTCGTTGCCTTAAAGGCCGACAAGCAGACAGTGATGGAAACCCTTAGAAAATACGGCTTCGGAGCTTCCTCCGTATCTGAGCTTCGGGGTACTGCGTCGGAAAATATTGCAAAGCTTAATAAGGAGCTTTCCTCCTATAACGAGCAAAAGGAGCTTCTGTCCGATGAAATACGGGCGGCAGCACCCGGCAGAAATGAGCTTAAGCTTTGCGCTGACCGCATGCTGACAAAGATGCAGCAGGCGGAGGGGGCAGAAAAGCTTCTTTACACCCAGTCGGCTTTCAGCTTTGAAGGCTGGATTCCCGCAGCGGCGGAGAAGGCCTTAGACGAGGTGCTTTCAAAGTATGACTGCGCCTGGGAAACTCAGGAGCCGGCGACTGAGGATTATGAGGAAGTTCCGGTTAAGCTAAAAAGTAACGCCCTTACAAGACCCATGAACATGGTCACGGAGATGTACAGCCTTCCGGCTTACAACGGCATTGACCCCAACGCACTTTTACTGCCGTCCTTTGCCGCCTTCTTCGGCATAATGTTTGCCGATATCGGCTATGGCCTTATTCTCCTTTTGGTGGGGCTTATTATCAAGCTTAAGGTTAAGCCTCGTGCCACCATGGGATATATGGGCGGCATTGCCATTATCACCGGAATAAGCTGCATGATTTTCGGTGCGATTACAGGTACCTTCTTTGGCGATATAATCCCGCAGGTGGCGGCCTTCTTCGGAAAAACCGGCGTTAACATCCCAATGCTTATTGACCCGCTTTCCGACCCGATGACGGTTTTGTTCATCTGCATCGGAATCGGAGTTGTCCATCTTCTTACCGGTACTATCGCTAATGCGTATATGCTTATTCGGGACGGCAACTGGAAGGATTTCTTCTGCGATGTTGTCACCACCTGGATAGTGTTTGCCGGTCTTGCACTGGGAGCAATGGGAATCACCTGGTATGTCACCTATGCGGGACTTATCCTTATTGTCCTTACTCAGGGCAGAAGCTCACCCACAATTTTCGGTAAGCTGGGAGGCGGCCTCTGGGGACTTTACAACTTTGCCACAGGATGGTTTGGAGATATCCTTTCCTACTGCCGCCTTATGGCGCTGATGCTGGCCAGTGCCGTTATCGCACAGGTGTTTAACACCTTGGGCGCAATGACGGGCAATATCATTGCCTTTGCAGTGATATTCCTTATCGGCCATGCGCTGAACTTTGGTCTTAATATCATCGGAACCTATGTCCACACCTCCCGACTTGAATATCTGGAATTTTTCGGAAAATTCTATCGTGAGGGCGGAAGGGCATTTGAGCCGCTTGAAACAAAAACTAACTATTACGACATTATCAAAAACTAAGGAGGAGCATTATAATGGGTGCATTTTTCAGCGATTGGGGCGGTCTTGCAATCGCAATTCTAGGTGGAGCTTTGGCAGCAGCTCTTTGCTGCGCAGGCAGTGCAAGAGGCTGCGGCGTTGCCGGTGAGGCAGGCACAGGTCTTTTGAGCGAGGATCCTTCAAACTTCGCGAAGGTCATGATTCTTCAGGTTATCCCCGGAACACAGGGTCTTTACGGCTTTGTTATTTGGTTCGTCGTTATTTCCAAGCTTGGCCTTTTAAGCGGCAATATCCCCGACATCAGCGTTATGCAGGGTCTTCAAATGCTGGGCGCCTGCCTTCCCATGGCAATTGCCGGCGGTATGTCCGCACCTGCACAGGGCAGAGTTGCCGCAGGTACCGTAAACCTTCTTGCAAAGAAGCCCAACGACTGGTTCAAGGGCGTTATGCTTTGCGCTGTTGTTGAGTTCTATGCAATTTTGGGCCTGCTGGCTTCCTTCCTCATGATCTCCAACATCGCTCTCTAATTCATTTAAGGACTGATATACATGAACGGACTCAATAAAATTTTAGACCGCATATCTGCGGAAGCCCAGGCAGAGGTGGATGTTATCCTCGCAGAAGCTGCGGATAAGTGCCGGGAAATAAAGGCGGGCTACGACCAGAAGGCTCAGGATGAGTACTGGCGTCTCGTTGGAGAGGGTTCGTCAGAGTGCGAAACCCAGGTACGGCGTCTTGCGGGTGCTGCCGAAATGGAAGCCAAAAAGGCGATTCTTGCCACCAAGCAGGAGGCGGTCACCAGGGTTCTTGAAGCTTCCAAGCAGCGGATTTGCACCATGCCGGAGGGGCAGTATGTTTCCTTCCTGGCAAGACTTGCAAGCGACGCTTCCTTTACCGGTACCGAGGAAATCATTCTCAACGAAAAAGACAAAAACACCGTTGGGAAGGCCGTGGTTCGGGAGGCAAACGAGCTTTTGCGCAAGCGCAAGCTTCAGCAGTCCCTTACCCTCAGCAGCGGCACCGGTGACTTTATGGGCGGGCTTATGCTTAAGCAGGGTGATATTGAGGTCAACTGCACGGTTGAAACCTTGGTGGAGCTTAGCAGAGAAAAGCTGGCCTCACAAATTGCGGAGATTCTTTTTGCTGATTAGCAACAAAATACCCTATGACAAGGAGGAAATCACTTGTCAAGTAAAATAACTGACAAAGACTACCTGTATCTTTCCGCCATGCTCAGCGCACGGGAAACAAGGATGCTTACTGCCGACAGGGCGGAGCGTATGATTGACGCTCCAAGCTTTGACGAGGCGGCAAAGCTCCTTTGCGACTGCGGCTACGACGACATGTCCGGCATGAGCGCAGTGCAGGTTGAAAAAAAGCTATCGGAGCATAGAGCTGCAATTTTTGCGGAGCTTTCAAGATATGTTCCGGAGCACGCCCTAGTAGACGCATTTAAGCTGCGCTACGACTACCACAACGCAAAGGTTCTGGTAAAGGCGGAGGGAGCCGATGTTGACGGTGCGTATCTTCTGTCCTATTCCGGAAGCATTGAGCCGGAAAAGCTCATCGAAGCATATAATGCCGATGAATTCCGCTTTATGCCAGAAAAACTGCGCACGGCAATAATTGAAGCGAAGTCCGTCCTTGCAAGGACGGAAAATCCGCAGCTTGCTGATTTCGTTTTGGACAAGGCATATTTTTCGGAGCTGTCCGAAATGGCCCAGGGTTTGTCCTCAGGCTTTTTAAAGCGCTATGTTGAAGCCTTGGCTGACAGTGCAAATCTTCGTGCGGCTGTACGCACAAAGCGTATCGGACGTGACGGCGAATTTTTGCGCAGAGCGCTTGTTCCCGGCGGGAGCAGGGGCATTGAAAGCGTTGTTCAGACGGCGAATTCCGGCGAGGGTCTTTCCGCAGTTTATGCCGGAACTGCCTTTGAGCAGGCGGCAGTAGCGGGAGATGAAGCTGCAGCGGGCGGCGATCTTATGAAGTTCGAGCTTGCATGCGACAATGCCGTTACCAGCTTTCTTTGCGCAGCAAAGCGTGTTGCCTTCGGGGCGGAAGCCGTGGTTGCCTATATTGCGGCAGTGGAAAGCGAGCTTACGGCAATTCGAATGATACTCACCGGAAAGCTCTCCGGCGTTAAACCCGAAAAGCTGAAGGAAAGGCTGCGTGATACCTATGCTTAAAATTGCGGTCATGGGCGGCAGAGAAACTGTAATGGGCTTTAAGGCACTGGGACTGGAGGTTTTTTCAGTCGTAGGCGAGGAAGAAGCCAGAGGCGTATTCAAAAAGCTTGCCAAAGAGGACAGCGGCTACGCCATCATCTATCTTGAGGAAAACCTTTATAGGTACCTTGCCCACGAGATAGATAAATGCAAGGACAATCCTACCCCGGCGGTAATCCTTATACCGGGAAAAGACGGCTCTCTGGGACTGGGCAAATCTGCGCTTAAGTCGGCAGTTGAGCGTGCTGTGGGCAGCGACATCTTGTAAATAATTCCTATTTTGAAGGAAGGTACGATAAATGAGCGGTAAAGTAATCAAAGTCTCCGGCCCACTGGTGGTTGCGGACGGTCTTGAGGATGCAAACGTATCCGACGTTGTCCGTGTCGGCCAGCAGCGGCTTATAGGCGAGATACTCAATATGACGGGAGACAGTGCTTCGATTCAGGTTTACGAGGAAACCTCGGGCCTTGGACCGGGAGCGGATGTGGTAACAACCGGATATCCGCTTTCCGTGGAGCTTGGACCCGGAATGCTTAACGGCATATATGACGGCATCCAGCGTCCCCTTACTGAGATTCGTGAAATGTGCGGACACACCATTTCAAGAGGTATCGACGTTCCTGCACTCAACCGTACAAAGCTGTGGGACTTTGTGCCCGCAGTGGAGCAGGGTGCAAAGGTTAAAACCGGCGATATCATCGGCACTGTTCAGGAAACAAGCGCAATAGTCCACAGAATCATGGTTCCCGTGGGCCTTAGTGGCACAGTTATTTCCATTCAGGCCGGCAACTACACTGTGGAGGACACGGTGTGCCTTATTCAGGGCGATGATGGAAAGAACCACAGTCTTACCATGATGCAGAAGTGGCCGGTTCGTGTTAACCGTCCCTATGAAAGAAAATATGTTCCCAACCGTCCCCTTAACAGTGGGCAGCGTGTTATTGACACGCTTTTCCCCCTTGCAAAGGGCGGCACGGCTGCGGTTCCAGGCCCCTTCGGAAGCGGCAAGACCGTTGTTCAGCATCAGTTGGCAAAATGGTCTGACGTGGACGTGGTGGTCTATATCGGCTGCGGCGAGCGCGGCAACGAAATGACCGACGTTCTTATGGAGTTCCCGGAACTGAAGGACCCCAGAAGCGGCGAACCCCTTATGCAGCGCACGGTTCTTATTGCGAACACCTCCGATATGCCCGTTGCTGCCCGCGAAGCATCTATCTATACCGGCATTACCATTGCCGAATACTTCCGTGACATGGGCTATGACGTGGCAGTTATCGCCGACTCCACCTCCCGTTGGGCCGAGGCTCTTCGTGAAATGAGCGGTCGTCTTGAGGAGATGCCCGGCGAGGAAGGCTATCCCGCTTACCTTGCAAGCCGCCTTGCTCAGTTCTATGAGCGTGCTGGCGTTGTTGAATGCCTTGGCAGCGATGAGCGCCGTGGCAGCTTAACTGCTATCGGTGCCGTTTCACCTCCGGGCGGCGACACCTCCGAGCCTGTTTCCCAGGCAACCATGCGTATCGTTAAGGTGTTCTGGGGACTGGACAGCTCCCTTGCCTATGCCCGCCACTTCCCGGCAATCAACTGGCTTACCTCCTACTCTCTTTATACCGACAGCCTGAAGCCCTGGTATGACGAGGAACTGGGTGAGGAGTTTATGAGAAACCGTGAAAAAGCCTTGTCCATCCTTCAGGAGGAGGCTTCCCTGCAGGAAATCGTTAAGCTGGTTGGTCAGGACGCTCTTTCTGCCGAGGATAGGCTTACCCTTGAAACCGCAAAGATGATTCGTGAGGACTTTCTTCAGCAGAACGCCTTTGTGGACGTGGACAGCTACTCAAGCTATGACCGTCAGGAAAAGCTTCTTGGCATCATCCTTGAATATGACAGACTTTGCCGCAGTGCCATGGCCCAGGGCGCAGAGCTTAACGAGCTTTTTGCCATACCCGTCCGTGAACAGATCGGCCGTGCAAAGAGCGTACCCGCTGAGACCTATAAGGAAGCGTACGCCCAGATGTTTGAGAACATGAAGAACCAGATTGCAGAAACTATTGCGGGAGGTGCTCAGTATTGATTAGAGAGTATAAGACTATCCATGAGATAGCAAGCCCGCTTATGATGGTTAAGCAGGTCGAGGGCGTCACCTACGACGAGCTTGCCGAAATCGAGCTTCAGGGCGGCGAAACCCGCCGCTGCAAGGTGCTTGAGGTTGACGGCGACACCGCCGTTGTTCAGCTTTTTGAAAGTGCTGCAGGCATTAACCTTAAGGAGTCCAAGGTCCGCTTTTTGGGTCACTCCTTGGAGCTGGCTGTGTCTGAGGACATGCTAGGCCGTGTTTTTGACGGCATGGGCAAGCCCATTGACGGCGGCCCGGACATTCTTGCCGAGGCACACCGGGATATTAACGGCCTTCCCATGAACCCCGCCGCCCGTGACTATCCCAACGAATTTATTCAGACAGGCGTTTCCACCATTGACGGGCTTAACACCCTTGTTCGTGGTCAGAAGTTGCCCATCTTCTCCGGCAGCGGTTTGCCCCACGCAGCCCTTGCCGCGCAAATTGCCCGTCAGGCAAAGGTGCTTGGAACGGAAGGCAACTTCGCAGTTGTGTTTGCCGCCATCGGCATCACCTTCGAGGAGTCTGAATACTTCGTTCAGGAGTTTCGCCGCACCGGCGCAATTGACAGAACTGTTCTTTTCACAAACCTTGCAAACGACCCCGCAGTTGAGCGTATCGCCACCCCCCGTATGGCGCTGACCGCTGCGGAGTACCTTGCCTTTGAGAAGGACATGCACGTTCTGGTCATTCTGACCGACATCACAAACTACGCCGAAGCCCTCCGTGAAATTTCCGCTGCAAAGAAGGAAGTTCCCGGTCGCCGCGGCTACCCCGGCTACCTTTACACCGACCTTGCCACCATGTATGAGCGCGCCGGCAGACGTATCGGAAAGGCCGGTTCTATCACTATGATACCTATCCTTACCATGCCTGAGGATGATAAGACCCACCCCATCCCCGACCTTACCGGCTACATCACCGAGGGTCAGATTATCCTTTCCCGCGAGCTTTACAGAAAAGGTATTGTTCCCCCTGTGGACGTTTTGCCCAGCCTGAGCCGCTTGAAGGACAAGGGCGTTGGCCCCGGAAAGACCCGTGAGGATCATTCCGGCACCATGAACCAGCTTTTTGCCGCTTATGCAAGAGGTAAGGAAGCCAAGGAGCTTATGACTATCCTCGGCGAAGCTGCGCTTACGGACGTTGACAAGCTTTATGCAAAGTTTGCAGACCAGTTTGAAAAGCAGTACGTCAGTCAGGGCAATGATAAGAACCGCAGCATCGAGGAAACCTTGGATCTCGGCTGGGAGCTTCTTTCCATCCTGCCCAAGGCGGAGCTTAAGCGTGTTAAGGAAGAGCACATCGAAAAATATCTGCCCAAGAAATAGGGCGCAGCCCAATGAGGTGAAGGTATGCCAAGTACGGCTATAACACCGACCAGAATGGTCTTAAATCAACAGAAAACCCGGCTCAAAACCGCATCCCGGGGGCATAAGCTTCTTAAGGACAAGCGGGACGAGCTGATGCGCCAGTTTATGGACGTTGTTCGCCGCAACCGTGAGCTTCGTGACAAGGTGGAGCAGGGACTTACGGAGGCTTTTTCAGCCCTTGCAGTCGCCTCCGCCGTTATGTCGCCGGAAATGCTGGAGCAGGCAATCCTGTATCCCCGTCAAAGCGTTGAGCTTTCAATGAAGCTTAAAAACGTCATGAGCGTCAACGTGCCGGTCTATGAGTTTAATACCAAGACCGCTGACGAGGGTGACATTTACCCCTACGGCTTTGCCCAGACCAGCGGCGAGTTGGACGATGCTATTGCGGCGCTGTCCAAGGTTTTCGAGGATATGCTGGAGCTTGCACAGGTTGAAAAGCAGATGCAGCTTATGGCGCAGGAAATCGAAAAGACCCGCCGTAGAGTTAACGCCCTTGAGTACGTCATGATTCCCCAGTGTGAGGAAAATATTAAGTATATCACCATGAAGCTGGAGGAAAATGACCGCTCGTCCAAGGTGCGGCTTATGAAGGTCAAGGACATGGTGCTTGAAAAAGCCCATAAGTTTGAATACTAAGATAAAAAACCGCAGAGCTTTCTGCCAAGAGTAATAGCAGAGAAAGAGCGGACAGTTATAGCTGTCCGCTCTTTCTCTGCCTAGGGATTAGGGTATTGCCACGACTGACTGTTTGCATGTAAATACAAACAGTATGCTGACTATTTGCTGCAAGCATAGGTACCTGCGGCTGCTTTACAGGTGCGGTTTACAATGGTATAATGATTTTGTAAATAGGTTCGTATTATTTGTAAAATGGGAAGAAGGGCATAGAATGAAGAAGATAGCAGTTGTGGTTGTTTTTATTGCGTCAATTTGTTTGAGTGCTTTTGCAGGAAATTATTTCAGTGACAAAGAAAATATGAATCATAGAGAACAGCGGAGTCACCAGATGATTGTTTTTGCGGTATCAAACATTGAAGAATTGAAAGCTGAATATGATTCAGATGTAATGGAATGCTTAATTAGCAATATTTATGCTGCATATGAATATTCCGAAATTTCAGACTTATCCGCCGCCTTACATGATTTGTGGAATGCCTTTATTTTTGACGGTGAAAATATCACTGGGAGAGAAGATGCTTTAATTAAAGCACTTCAGGACAAGAACCCTAAGACCATTAAAGATATTGCCATGAGCATGAGAACCGCATATTAATGCTACGTCAAATTCTCATTTGACGTAGCAAGGGCCCTAGAACAAAAAATGTTCTTGGGTCCTTTTTTAACTTTCCGGGATGCCCGCTCATTTGTCCTGCGGTTTTTTATGCAAGATAATCCGATTGAAAGACGCTGAAAAATATGTTA